>JAYTOL010000099.1:0-16067 GCA_043747815.1 Deltaproteobacteria bacterium | reverse complement strand
ACGAGAACCGGCCCGGAACCGTAGTTTCTACGGTGAGGACCGGAAGCGCAGGGCGACATAGCAGATGGCCGAGATCTTCGGGGGTCGTGCCGTTTTTCGAGATGGGACCAATGAACAGCTACGCTCGAGGGCGGGGGGACAACACCCCTCGTGATCCGCCTGAGGTCGAGCACGCCGCCGCTCACGGCGAGCGCCGTTGCGCTCTTCGATCCGAGCGCAGCCTGCAGAGGCGAGCGAACACGTCATCGTCGACCGCGCGTCTGCCCAATTCGCTGCTATCGAGGGCGCTGCTATCGAGGGCGGTTCGTATCGCGTGCCGATGCGGAGCAGGCACAGGCAGCGCTGCTCCGTTGCCTGTTCTCGAATTGACTCAGTGTCGCCTCCGGATCGGGAGCCGCCGCATCCAGCTCAGCGGGCATCCCCCCACCGCGGCAGGCAGGTGGGCGGAGACGCCGCAGTGTCTGCCGTGATACTGGGCGCTCCGTTTAAAAGAACACTCCAGGCGGGTAAGCCAGCATCATGATGGCAGCGCACATCTCGTTTTGCGTGCCCCAACCAGGAAATATCGGCTGGGTGTCGCCGCTGGTGTCGTAGTCGCACGTGACGCGCAGCTGCGTGGCGGCGTCCAGCGTCGGCGGGTTGCGGTACATGTACAGGCGCTGCCAGTGGAAGTCCCAGGCGTCCACGTGGCCTTGGCACGCGAAGGCGTCATTCTTACCGAGCTCGAAGGTGAACTTGCGGCCGCGCTCATGCATGTGGGGCATGAGGCCCAAGAGCTGCATGGTCTCGTCGGGCGGCATGCCAAGCTCCTCAGTGGTCTCTTGCCAGGTGTAGAGCACGGAGCCTCGGCCCGGCTCGAGCGGCGTGGGTGTATCGCTGAAGAGGCTGTTCAGCAGCTGATCGGCCGTGACAAACATGGCTTGCTGCTGCACCGCGTCCGAGAAGCGCAGGCGAACCGTGGTTTGATCGGCTTGCCCGTGGAGGCCGGGGTTCTCGAGGTTGTAGTGCACCTGCACCACGATCCGGCGATCCCGCCTCAGCCGCACGCCGGCTCCGCCCGGATATTCGACGACCCCCTGCCCCGGCGCCCAGACGAGAGGGACGTCTTCAGTGGCCACGCCCTCACCCGCCATTCCAAAGCAGGGCCATCCCTCCCGGTCCGGGCTGTCGTCGTCGAGCGCCTGCATCAGGGCGCCGTTGGTCTGACCTGAGAGGTCCGCGGGGGCGTTCGGATCCACAAACATCCCGAGCACGTGGTGCACCAGCGCGGCATTGCCGGGCAACACCTCGTAGCCGGTCACGAAGGTGTCCGCGTCCAGGCCGGGGTCGAGCAGGAAGCAGCGGTACTCGTCGTGCTCTGCAAACATGCCGCCGGCGACCTCGGGGACGAAGTACGGCGTCTGGAAGTCGGTGCCCTGGTCGAGCCCCAGCAGGCCTCGAGGAGCGACGGGCACCGCTGTGCCTTCGGCCCGGTCGCCTCGCGCCCACGCGCCGAGGGTGGCGATCTCCTCTTGGGTCAGCGCGACGCTTTCGTCGAAGGAGCCACATTCGTCGCCTGTCTGCATGAGATAGGGAGGCATGATGCGGCGGGAGGTCACGTCCGCGATCAGGCCCGCCCGGCTCTGGACGTCTTCGTAGCTCTGCAAGGTAAATGGCGCGATGCCTCCGTCCTGGTGGCAGCCGGCGCATTTTTGGCTGACGATGGGCGCCACGTGCTGCCAATAAGTGGGCCCGGCCTCGACGGGCTCCGGGCTCGATGGGTCGTCGTCAGCACAAGCGGAGGCCGAAACGCAGGCCAAAAGCGCATAGATCAAACGTGTCATGGGTAGTGCTCCCTGTAAGTGCGAGGTCCGGAGCTACGTGCCCGACGGGGAGCAAAGTGTTCAATCTGACCGGTTGGGGCCGATGTGGCCTGTGCGCACCGGGCCCGGGCCCTCGGGGTGCGGCCAGACCCGCTCGCGCCGGGCCTTTTCCGATGCAGCTCCGTTGTAACTGCGAGGTCGCGCCGCAGTATTTCCCACCTTCCTGAAACAAACGGGGCCCAAATCGCGCTGCTCGGCTCGCAACCACAGACGCTGCTGACGGGCAAGCGGAACGCGCGTTAAAGTCCGCCTTGGCATCCCCCTTCCAGGCGTCGTTATCTTCTACTAATAAGGATTCATATGATCGCAACGACGAGCCCGGCGCCGCTACCCTTTACATTCGAACGCGCGCCTGTGCCCGTACTCATCGAGGCGCTCGCGCCCGAGGGGCCGCTCGGTTTCATCACCGAGCTCGTTCGCAACGAGAAGCTCTGGGACCTGGGCTTTCGCGGCAGCCGCGTGGACGTGTATCGCGGCAGGTGCGTCGTGCTCCAGGTGGAGGCCGATCTCGAGGGGCAGGTCAGCTTGAGCGTCGAGTCACCGAAGTTTCGCAAGGCGGGCTTTGACGCCGCCTGGAAGAGCGGGCGTCCCGCCGGAGACTACGCCAGCATCGTCCCGGCGATCCGCGGCTACCTCGAGTCGGTGACGCAGGCGGTAAACCCCACTTTTACGACCGGCGAAGCTCTCTTTCACGGTGCGCTCACGCATCATCGCTTGCCGTCTACGCCCGGGGTCGTCGTCATCGATCGGGACGCGGCGCTCGGTTCGACGGGGACGGCGGCAGAGCGCGAGGCCGTGCTCAAGGGCCCACGGCATTCCTACGAGCGGCTCGCGGCGGGGACGCTCGGGAAAGAGGCTGACGCGCTCGCGCTGGCGGCGGACGGTACGACGTTGTTCGTGGTGGAGGTGAAATCGGACGCCAAGCCCATCGCCAAGGCCGTGGCGCAGGTCTCCTGGTACGCCGCGCTCTTCCGATGGTGGCTGGGCCGCGATGCGCAGCTCGCATCGGAGACGCTGCAGAGCCTCGCGACGGCGCGCCATACCCTCAGGCTCGCGCCAGCGCTGGCCGGTGCCGTGAAGATCGAGCGCGTCGTTCCAGCGATCGCGCTGCCGCGCTCTGCCGGTGCCCCATCGCCGTCCTCGCTCGCCGAGGCCGCGAGGAGGCTCGCGGGCGCCCCTGGCCATGACGGCACCGTGCCCGTGCTCTGGGAGCTCGACACCCGGTCCGTCCGCCTCTAAGCGCTCAGGGGTGCTCTTCGGGGGCCGGTAGCTCCGGACCCGTGCGCACGTAGGCGACGATGCGGTCGATCAGCTTGCGGTCGAGCCGCTCGCACGCCTTGCTCACGCTGCCGGTGGTCGCGCCCTTGCACTCTTTCTTGCGGGCCAGGAAGGTCTCGGTGACGGCCTCGTCTTTCCTCAAGGCGCTGCGCATGCCTTCGCCCAACCAGCGCCATTCGACGCGGGCTTGCCCCGGGGCAGGCGGGCGGCGCTTCGTCACCTCGCCCGCCTCCAGGCTCACGCAGCTGCCGTTCCAGCGCAAGGCGTCGTATTGGCCGCTGCCATCTCCGATCTGCATGCCGCTCGGGTCGCCCTTACGGTGGCGGAGCACGAGCACCTCTTCGTCTCGGAGCAGATCCCCGTCCACCGTGGCGCCACCCGATGCGTTCACCGCGCGCGTCTTGCCTCGCAGGTAGAGCCGCTGCCAGGGAGTGCCACCGCGAAACATGAGCAGCGCGACTTCGGCGTAGACGCCGTTACACAGCTTGCTGACCCAGGGCGCGGGCGGTGCGCAGTCGTCCGCGCTCGACCCCGGCGCGCACGCTTCCGGCACCGGCGCGGAAACCGGCGCGCTCGCTTCGGCACCGGCGGGCGGGCGCGCTGGGCTCTGTTCCGCCCCTTGCTCTCTGACCTCCCCCGCGCCCTCCGCTGCCTCTGCATCTCCCGGCGACTCGCCCCGAGCCGTGACGACCTGTGCGGACGTTTGGTCGCCCGAGGTGCTGCCAGGGCCACTGGCGCCGCAAGCAGCGAGGAAGGTGCAGCAGACCGAGACTCGAAGGCGTCGTAGCGTGTGACCCATGCGAGCTCCGATGTACACAGCTGCCGCGCGGCCGTCGAGCGGTTAGCGGTGGTCCGACTGCCCCGCCCGCCTGCGCGTCGAAACGCTAGGGACCAAATCGAATCGGCCCGAAAATTCCTCGCGAGCCCGCGAGCTGCCTATGCGAAGACGGGACAGTGCCTCGCACCCCAAATTTGTGCCGGGTTTCGCTCGGGCCCCCAGCAAGCGAGGGCCCCGAGCGAACCCTCCAATGCCTCATTCCGTGCTCGGCAAGTTCCTCTACATTGGGAGAAACCCGGCGCGGACTTGGGGTTTCTCCTACTAGGCGAAAGGCAAGCCCCATGAAATTGAGTCGACTCGGTGTGTGCGGTTCGGCTGGGCATTTCCCCGTTCGGTTTATCACTATTGCGTCGCTCGCGCTGAGCGCCTGCTCGAGCGGGACGGAGCTCGAGGCCGCGCAGGCCGCGCCCGAGCCGTACGCGACACGGCCGCTCACGCCCGAGGTGACGGAGCAAATCTGGGCCAACATGTTCGGGGGCTTCACCCGCGCCTCGCAGCTCGCGCTGACCCCCGAAGAGCAACACGCCATCGCTCTATCGTTAGAAGAGAGCGTATCCCTAGAGAGCCTTGGCGTCGCGCCCGAGGACGTGTCGTTCGTGGGCGCCAACGTGTTGGTGCAAGACGTGTCGTTCAGCGCCGAGCCCCTGCTCGAACGGCTTCGTTCTGAGGCGGTCGACAAAGGCAAAGTCCTGAACCAGGTCGTCACCACGGTCATCGGCAAGCACGACACGAGCCTCGTCGCGCCACAGGACGTGATCGGGGCGTCCATCCAATACGCGAGCCAGACGGGAGACGGCGCCTTCAACTTCGCTCGACCGGAGGTGGACGCCGAGTTCGCTCACGTGGTGGTGCTGGCCGACGCCGTCCCGCAGGCCATCTTCAACGCCTTTCGGGACTCGATCGCGGAGATCGGCAACGCTTCGGAGGCGGACTGCCTGAGCCCCACCTTCCTCCAAGTCTTCAGCCGCTCGGAGTTCGACGCGGAGTTCGCCGAGCGGCCCTTCGACGTGCCGCCGCGCGTGCTCGAGGTGGTCTACGCACCCGAGATCTGCGGGCCCACGGCCCTCGGCTGCACGCAGTACCCGCGCGCCGAGAACGTGGTGCTCTCTCCGACCTCGCCGGAGGGCCAGATCGGTACGTTCCAGCGCCGCGTGTCGTTTGGCAGCTTCATGGGCATCAACAGCACTCAGATCACGCCCGAGGCTCCAGATTTTTCCACGATCACGCACGAGCTTTTGCACGCCATGGGCATCGCGCACCCCGTGCCCGAGGCGTTTCGGAGCGGCGCCCTCGCCGCCAAGCTCGTGGTGCCGGGTACCGAGCCTCGCGACAGCGGGTTCGAGTCGATCATGGCGTTCCGTACATCGACCGATCGGGTCCTCGAGCTGAGCGCCGACGACATCGACACCATCGAGACGCTGTACAGCTCGGCGCACGGCTGCAGCTATTCGAGCGAGCCGATCACGATCACGGCCAACTGAAGCGCTTACTTGACCTCGCCGCAGCCGATGCGACCTCCGGCATTGCCCGTGGGCTGCCCGCCGTCATCCTTTTTCTCATGCACGATGATGGCGCGCCCGAGGAAGGAGTTGGGGTTGCCTGGCTGCAGGTTCGCGCCGGGTGCGACGATGTCGATGCTGCCTTTGCCATCTGCACCAACGCTGATGTTGCCGAGGTCACCGAGGTGGCGCGGGTTGGTCACTGGCAGCGCGTGCGGCTGCGCGCCGGGGTTGAAGTGACCGCCCGCGCTCGCGCCGTCGGCGGCGCTGCAATCGCCCGTCTCGTGGACGTGAGCGCCGTGCTCACCCGGCGAGACGTTCTCGATGTTCAAGCTGACTTTGACGCCCTCGGGGGTCTCGCTCAGCGTGGCCGTACCCGACAGCTGGGAGCCGCTCTTCGGGTGTAGCTCGACGTGGACCGTGGCGGGCGGCGTTGACTCCACGGCGGGCGCTGACCCCTCCGGCTCTGTAACGGGCGCTTCGGGGCTCACCGCGGGCTCCGAGCTCTGCTGCGAGCCGCCGCACGCGAGCAGCAGAACCACCGATGACGCACACACCATTCCGACTCTCGAGCTAAGTTTTTTCATGATTTCCATCCGTGGTCGCTTTCTCGTTTGATTCTGAGGCTAGAAGCCCAGAAGCCCGGGGTCAACGCCGACGATGGCTCGGATTGAGGCATTTGAGCCCTCGCGACCGAGGGATTGAGGCAAGCTGGCACTCGGCGGCTCAGCGGGACGCACGGGAACAGAAGGCGGCAGCGTGCGTTACAGGGCATCGCCAACTGCAGCGGCTCGATCGTTTGCATGGTCGTCGACGACTCGGGCGCGCCCACGTTGAGCTCGTCGACGTGCGGCCCGTTGTGCGAATCTGATGATATTTGCGCGGTTCTGATGCTGTTTGCGCGCTGTGCCAAGAACACTGACGACGCAGGCGCGCTTTGTCTTTGGTCCGCGTTTATGTAGGCTCTGCCCTCCGTGTCAGAGCCCAGCGCGCAATGACCCAGTCTTCTAGCGATGCGGCGCAGGGGCGCAGAGATTTTCTAGCCTTGATGGCCGCCGGCGCGCTGGCCTCCCTGGGGGGCGGCACGCTGAGCGGTTGCAGCAAGCGCGCTCGAGCGGGCGGCTTGGCGTCAAACGCCGCGCAGGTGGCGGCGCTCCTGCCCAATTACGAGCCTTTGCCGCTGGCTCCCGCGGACATCCCCGGTGAAGGCCCCATCCCCGATGGCTACCTCCACTATCCGCGCGAGCTCGTGCGCGTGATCGCGGAAAAGCCCGGGCGAGGGGGGCCGCGGGTCACGACCATGACGCCGTGGTGGGGGCCGACGCCACCGGGCCTAGGCCGAAGCGCCTTCATCGACGCCATGAACGCGGAGCTGGGCGTGACGGTCGACCCGAGCGTGCAGGACGGCAGCACCTTCGCGGCGAAGATGAGCGCCATGCTCGGCGCTCGGGACGTGCCCGATCTGCTCTCGGCGCCCACGTGGGAGATCGAAAAGATCCCACGCTTCTCCCAGGCAGTGAAGGCGCTGTTCGAGGATCTCACACCGTTCCTCAAAGCGGGCGCGGTGAGCGCGTATCCCATGCTGGCGACGTTGCCGACGGCGGCCTGGCAGTACTCGGTCTGGGGCGGCCGCCTGTCGGCTGTCCCGTACCCCACCGACGGGCCCTTCCCCTGGGCGCTCTTCTATCGCAAGGACCTCACGGACAAGGCCGGCGTGGGCGCGCCCAAGACCAGCGACGAGCTTCACGCCTTCGGCCAGAAGATGACCGACGCGAGCCGCGGCGTCTGGGCCTTCGGCAACATCACCCAGATGGTGCAGATGTTCTTCAAGTGCCCCGGCTCCGGCGGTTGGCGGAAGAGGCCGGGCGGCGGCCTCGAGCACAAGTACGAGCTACCGGAGTTTCGGCAGGCGTTGGAGTTCTGCGCGCGCTTGCATCGCGAGGGCCTGGTCCATCCCGATGTCATGGCGAGTAACGGCGCCGACGCCAAGCAATTGTTCAGCTCGGGCAAGATGATCGCGACGCAGGAGGGAGTCGGGACCTGGCGCGGCATGCAGAGCGAGCAAGCCAAGGTCACGCCAGGCTTCAACATGCAGCCCCTGCCCATTTTCTCTGCGGTCGGGGGCGAGCCCCTATCCTGGGCGAGCGACGCGCCGATCTTTTACACCTTCATCCGCAAGGGGCTCGGTCAGGCGCGGGTGGAAGAGCTGTTACGCTTGCTGAACTATTGCGCCGCGCCCTTCGGCAGCAAGGAGCACGAGCTCAACGCCTACGGGCTGGAGGGCAAGCACTTCAACCGCGCCGACGACGGCAGCCCTATCCCCACTGAGCTCGGCCGTAGCGAGCTCGCCGAGCAATTTCGGTTCCTCGGCGGCCGCGCTCCGGTGCTGGTGGCGTCCGCCGACGTGCCGACGTTCCTGCCCGATCTGCTGGCGTACTCGAAGGCCACCATCAAGTATCGCGAGCCGGCTCCGTTCCAGGGTATCAAGCTCGAGCTGCCGGCGAACTACTCCAAGCTGCTCATCAACACCGAGGACAAGATCAACGACGTGGTGCGCGGGCGGCGTCCGCTCGCTGACGTCGATCAAATCGTCAAGGAGTGGCGCCGTGCCGGTGGTGACGAGGGCCGCGCGTTCTTCGAAAAGGCGCTGGCGGACAACGGCCGATGAGCGGCCACGGCAGGGCAACCGCTGTGCTCTCGAAGCGCCCCCGGGCGCCACTCCGCTCGCGCTTCCGTCGCGACTGGCCGCTCCTGCTCATGACGGCGCCCGCAGCGCTGCTACTCCTGATTTTTCACTACGTGCCGACGCTCGGCAACGTGATCGCCTTCCAGGACTACAACCCGTTCGAGGGTGACAACGCCTTCGAGGCGATGCTCAACAGCGAGTGGATCGGCTTCGGTAACTTCGAGGCCCTGTTCGAGGACCCGGCCTTCTGGGACGCTGTGCAGAACACGCTCTCCATCACGCTGTTTCAGCTGCTCTTCTTCTTCCCCCTGCCGATCGCGCTCGCGCTGCTCCTGCAGGGGCTCCTGTCCGCTCGCTGGCGCGCGTTCATTCAGGGCGTGGTCTACCTGCCGCACTTCTTCAGCTGGGTGCTCGTGGTCACGTTCTTCGTGCAGATGCTGGGCGGGGCCGGCCTGCTCGTGCAGGAGCTGCGGGCGCACGGGCTCGAGGCCTGGGACGTCATGAGCAACCCCGACACGTTCATGGTGCTGGTGACCGCTCAGGCGGTATGGAAAGACGTCGGCTGGGGCTCGATCATCTTCCTCGCGGCATTGTCCGCGATCGATCCCACCCTGTATGAGGCAGCGGCGGCTGACGGCGCGGGGCGCTTTCGGCGGCTCTGGCACGTGACCTTGCCCGGCATCGTCCCCGTCGCCGTGCTGCTCCTGATCTTGCGCATGGGGGACGCGCTCAGCGTCGGCTTCGAGCAGTTCCTCTTGCAGCGGGAGGGCGTGGGCCGGCAAGCGGCCGAGGTGCTCGACACCTTCGTCTATTACCAGGCCATCGTTCCGCAGCAGTGGGGTCTGGGCGCGGCCGCCGGTCTGTTCAAGGCAGTGGTGGGGCTGATCATGATCCTGGCGGCGAACCGGCTCGCCCACTCACTCGGCGAGCAAGGAGTGTACGCGAAGTCATGAGCACGACCCCGCCGACGGACGCCACTGCCGCCGGTGGAGAGATCACCCGTAGCCCGACGGCCACCCAGGGCGCCAAACGCAGGGCGCCCTGGGAGGAGGGGCCCTCGGTCGCCCTGGAGCTCGGCAAAGGCGCCGTCCTTTGCGCGGTGGTGCTGGCGGTGCTCTTTCCCCTGTGGTGCATCCTCGTGACCAGCCTGGCGTCGAAGGAGACGATCAACCTGGCGGGAGGCATGGTGGTCATCCCGAGGGAGCTCGATCTCTCGGCCTACGTGACGATCTTCTCGGGCGGCCAGGTCGCACGCGCGGTGGGCGTGAGCCTATTCGTGACGTTCGTCGGCACGGCCGTCAGCCTCGTGCTCACCGTGCTCGCCGCGTATGGCCTGTCTCGCCCCGGCTCGCTCGCGCACCGGCCGCTCTTGCTGTTCTTCCTGCTGACCTTTCTGATCTATCCGGGCCTGGTGCCAAGCTACCTGGTGGTGACGGGGCTCGGGCTCAAGAACAGCCTGTGGTCGCTGATCTTGCCAGGCGCGGTCAGCGTGTTCAACCTGGTGGTCGTGCGCGCCTTCTTCATGAGCATCCCGAGCGAGCTCTTCGACGCGGCGCGCGTGGACGGCGCCAGCGAGTGGTATGTGCTGACCCGGATCGTGCTGCCGCTCTCCCGCGCGGTAGTAGCCGTCGTCGGGCTATTTTACGCAGTGGGCTATTGGAACGCCTACTTCAACTCGGTGCTCTACATCGACGACAGCGACAAGTGGCCGCTCCAACGGGTGCTCCAGAGCTATATCCTGGCGGGGATGACCCCGAAGCTCAGCGGCGTCGAGCTGGGCCTGCCGGGCATCACAGCCTATCCGCCGACGCTCGCGATCAAGATGGCCGTGGTGATCGTCACCATCATCCCCGCGCTCATCGTTTACCCCTTCGTGCAGAGGAACTTCACGAAGGGCATGATCGTCGGCGCCGTCAAGGGCTAGTTTCTAGACAGCCACACACGGTCTTCGACCGAACGTGCCGATGGGAGACGTGGCAACATGCCCTTCAGCGGCTGGCTTCGAGCTTGGGAGGGCTACGAGTCGGCGAGGCGCTCAAACAGCGTTTAATTTCCTCCGCGTGCTCGTTCCACTGCCAGGGCCAGCCTCCGGCGTAGCCGTAATCGACGAGGCGCTGGCACATGTCCTTCGCCTCGATCACCTCGCCAAGGACGTCCAGCGCGTGGATGGCGTGGAACTCCCCGATCACGATCGGTTTGTCGACCTGCCAGTACGACGCGGGGTGGTGGAAGGGGGACCACGCGCCGTTATCGCCTTCGTTATTGTAGTAATGCGGCTCGTAG
This sequence comes from Deltaproteobacteria bacterium, assembly GCA_043747815.1. Lineage (GTDB taxonomy): Bacteria > Myxococcota_A > Polyangia > Polyangiales > Polyangiaceae > SZUA-265. The sequence goes on along the minus strand of JAYTOL010000099.1, from coordinate 5,621 downwards.
AAATCCAAGGTCGCGAGTGCATCGCCATCTGCAGCAGCCACCATGCGGTCGTCGCGATACAGGTTCTGGCCCCCGGCGACGTCCGAGGTGTACTTCCCCATCGACTTGGAGCCGGTGGTCACGAGCGCGATCTGCTGCTCCCCGATGGCTGCGCGGTGGATGGCCGCTGCCATCTTGGCTTGAGTGCGCTGCAGCCGCGGCAGCGTCGGGACCTCGCCACCGTAAAACGCCTTGTCCTTCTGGAACCAGCCTTCCGTCATGTTCTCGGGCTCGTTAAATAGCTCCCACGCCACCAGCGCCGGGTGGCCGTTGAGCGCTCGCACCATCGGAACGAGGGCCTTGTCGATGTAGGACTGGAGCACAGCGTCCTCTGAGAGCAGCCGGAAATTGTCGTGCACGGGCGGGTGGCGGTGGTCGTTGTCGCGCAACATGTCGAACGACCACAGGCACGGCACGATGTACACGTGATACTCCGCCGCGATGTCCAGCGCCCGACGCAGGTCGGCGATAAACTGTGCGCCGGGCCCGATGACCCTTCGCTCGCCATCGACAGTGCCCCACTCGGGCGTCGTCGAGCCGTCGGTGTGGATCCACCAGCGCAAGGTGTTGCCGCCCGCCTCCACCAGGTCGCTCGCGGCCTGGCGCAAGCGCTTTTCGTCGACCCCCTTGCCCACGTCGTTCGCGAAGTCGAACCAGGCGATGTTGAAACCGCTCAGGTAGAGGGCCTGGCCCCGGTGCTGGATGCGGTTGGGCGGCGCGCTGATCGGCGCGGTGCTCGCGCTCTCTTCCGGCGGCGAGGCGCCCGAGCGGGAGGCGGGCGTGGCCGCAGGCGCGCTGGACGCGCTGGCTCCACACGCTGACAGGGCCGCGGCGGAGAGCAGAAAGAACACCGCGCGCACGCGCCGCAGAATCAAGGTGTAAAGGCTCATGCTCGGGCCAGAACCTAAACGAACGGCCGCGCGCGCGAAAGAGGCTCCCGATCCTGATCAAGGGCACGCGGCACTCGGCTCCCGCGGCCGAGCGCCAGCCGGTTCCACGCGGGCAGCCGTCCAGAGCTGGCGGGGGAGCGCTTCAGTCACGAGCTTTCCGCTCGGCTGCCGCGCTGTGCTGCGATAGCTACGCCACCCATAGAGCCGAGCAGGGCGATCGGCCTCCGGGGGCGCTTTGAAGAACAAGACGGCGCGGCTGTAACGCTGCCCCGACTGCGCGCACCCGCTCCACGTCTCGCGCAGCTCGAGCTCGGCCAGGTTCCCCTCCACCGCTCCCTCGCCCCTGCCGTCGACTCGGCAGGTGCAGGACAGCCGCGAGTAACGCACGCCGATGGCCTGGCCCTTTTGCTGGACGTACGTCGTGCCGGACTGAGGGGAGAAGTAGACGCCGGAGAAGCTGCGCCCGGGCGGCAGGGGCGCCAGAGTGATGGCGATGCTCTGCCCAGAGGCTACGTCTACGGCATTGTACGCGGGGGCACCGCCGCAGCCAAAGAGCAGCGCGAGCGCGCACGCCACGGATCGGGCAACGCCACCGAGCACGAGACGCAGCATCACACGGGCGGCTCACCGCGCACGAGGCGCGACAGTACGACGTCGAGCTCGGACGTCGGCGCGAGCGCGTTTCCGGCGCAGCCCGCGCCGGGCTCGAGCCCCGCGTAGCGTCCCAGCACGCGACCCCAGCGTTGCCCGCCGAGCACCAGCAACACGGAGGCGTGCCCGTCATCGGTGCCGCCCAAGATCGTCTCCCCCAGGCTGCGGCCAAATTCGGTCGTGACGATGACCTGAACGGCGCCCGTGAACGGGCCCAGTTGGGCGCGGAATGCCAGCAACGCGGCGTTCAACTCCGCGAGCAGCAGCGCCAGGCGCGCCGGTTGGGCCAGGTGTGTGTCCCACCCGAGGGATTGGAGGAGCAGGGCGCGCGGAGGCCGCGGGGCCTGGAGCGCCGCAGCCGCTCGAGCCAGCTGGGAGCCGAGGTCGCCGTGCATGGCCTCCGGTTGCGACCCGCCGAGCGCGTCCACGATCGCAGCGCCAAGCGCCTGTTGCGCGAGCTGGTGTGAAGCGCACCGCGCGCTGAAACCGGTCCCCGCCACGACGCCCAGCTCACCCGCGTCAAAGAGCGGTTTTAGCCCGGCGAGCGCCGGGTGCAGCGCAAAGTGCTCGTCGAGGGGCAGCGCGCACCCCTCGCCCCGACCGGGCGCAGGCACCGCGACGTGAGGGCGGGCCCGGTAATACTCAGGGCTGCGATAGGGTACGAGCAGGCTCAACCCATCGGCACCGCCCTCGAGTCGAACGAACACGACGCTGCGCGGCGCCGCGGGCACACCAGCAGCAGCAGCATCCCCATGAGCGCGGACCCCGAAGCTGGCCAGCGCCGCGGCCGCTCCGGCGCCGCGATGCATGAACGCACGACGCGATACGCGAGCCTTCATGCGGGCACCGAACCCCGCATCGAGAGCCCAAGGCGGTCAGTAAAGTGGTTATCGAACACGCCGCGCGCATTGAAGCGGCGATGCGCGCCGAGCCACTCGTCGAGGCCCGGGTAGGCAGACCTCAGCCAACCGGGTTCACCCGTCAGCTCTTGGACTTGGCCCCAGTGCGGCCGCCCCCCGAGCTCGAGACACAGCTGCTCGTAGCCGTAGAGCGCCTCACCGCCGCGCGGCATGCCGGTGAACCAGGCGATCTCGATCGCACAATGCGGCTCGCGCCGGGCCATCGACAGCGGCGCCCGCGAGCCCGCGACGAAGCGCAGCGCCAGCGGCGTGGGCTGGTGCATGCCGCGCCTGGCGTTGTGAGCGATGAGCGCGAGCAAGCGCTCGACGGCGAGCAGATGGCAGTCGCCCGATAACGGATAGAAGTACTCTCCGCCCATCACGTCGGCCGTGTTGATCTTGCCGACGTTGTACACGATGTGACTAGCGTCCACGTGCGGCTCGCGCGTCTCGAGGGCTTCGAACCCCGCGCGCAGCATGCCAGGGATCAGCCGCGGTTCGGAGCTCATCAGGCGCAGCACCTCGCGCTGCGTGGACGCCAGGAACGTGAGGCTCTCGGCCGAGCGCTGGTCGGGCGAGAGCGGCCTGTGCTCGGCATCGGGCACAGCCACGCTGCGTTCCGTGACGAGGCAGTCGTACTCACCGCCGCGCAGCGGATAGGGATTGAGCAGCACCTCGTAGTTGCGAAACTGGTAGAGCGGGACGAGCGTCCGCAGCTCGCGCGCCACTTCGCTCCAGGGGCGGATGCGGCGCCGCTCCTGCAAGCGATAGGCGGGGCTCACCGCCATCGTGACAGAGTAGATGACGCCCATGCAGCCGAGGGCCACGACGCACGGCCAAAAGCAGGCGTCCGACTGGATGAGCGTCATGCTATCGGCGTAGCGGCGCGCGAACGCCCGCGGGTCCGTCAGACCTGCTGACGGCTCGATGCGGTAGAGCCGGCCCCCCTCCCCCACCAGATCGAGCGAGCGCACCGAGTCCCCGAGCGGTGGTATGCGGAGCCCGGAGCCATGCGTCGACGTCGAGATCGCTCCGACCATGGTCTGCCCATCGTAGCCGCCCAGATTGGTAAAGCCCAATCCGGCGCTCGCCAGGGCCGCGTTGAGCTGGCGGATCCTGGCGCCGCAGGGGATCCTGACGAGCGGCTCCGACGCGGGCGCGGCCCAGAGCTCTTCCTCCAGCGGCAGCAACGCGCCCGTTTGCGGCTCACCCAACAACCCGGTCACTTCGACCAGCGTGCCTTCGCTGCGCAGAATGTCGGAGAAGGACAGACCGGTCGCCACCGCTTTGAGCTGACCCGAGCTGGCGCTCACCTCCCGGACGATTTCCTGCAGCTCGGCGAGCGAGCGCGGGTGCGCGACGCGCTTTGGGCAGATCTGCTGGCTGCCACTCCAGTTGACCCAGGGCAATTGAGCCGAGCTCGTCATGCTACTCGCCTCGCGTGGCTGGACCGCTGACGTCCCGGGGCGGCACGAAGCGAACGATGGCAGCCACAGGGTCCCAGAGCGCCAGCAGGTCGACGCCCAGTCGCAGGCCTAGAAACCACACGTCACGCTCGGTGTCGCGCCCCGCCACGAGCACGAGCTGCGCGAGGCTGCCGAGCCCGAACATGAGGCCCCCGTCGAGGTAGCCGCCTCCACCGAGGGCCAGGTACGTGCCTTCGAGCATGGCGCGCACCGGCACGAACCCGCCCGCGAGCGGCGCGATCAGCAGCGTCGCGCGGGCCCCGAAGGCCATGTCCCAGCCAGGGTTGCGATAGTGCACCTGGAGCGGAACGTGAAGCGTGAGCGGGCCCAGGAACGCGCCCGGCAACAAGCTCGCCGTGGTTCGATACACGGGCCCTGTGCGCTCGGGCACCCAGGCCGCGGCATGGCCGAACTCGAAGGGCAGCGTCATCCATTCGGGCAGCGCGGGGACCGTCACCACCTCGCGGTAGTCACGCCCGTCCGCGCGCGCTAACTGCGTCGAAACGCACACCACGGTGCCGAGCGCGAGCGCCACGAGCCTGTGGGCTCGATGCTGCCCGGGGTGCTGCGCACTCGCGCCATAACCCAGCTTCAGCGCTACCAATGGCTCACGCACTCGAGGCCCCTGAGCTCAGAAGCTCCGGTACTCCACCGGGATATCCGTTTCCAAAACTTTCGCCCCCGCGGCGGAGGCCGCTTGCTCCGCTTGGCTGTACACGACCTGATTGTGCAAGCGCAGGCCCCCCTTGGTAAAGAACGTGGCAAAGCTCGAGCTCTGCTCCTGATACTCGAAGACCTGACGCAGGCGCGTGACGTGCGTTGCGCCATGCCTCGCCAGAATTTCCGGATCGGTGACCTCGCTCACCGAAAAAGTGGAGCTCCCCGCGATCGGCGAACCCGTCAGGTAGCGGTACTGGAGCACGTAGTCCTGGCCCGGCGCCGGTGCCATTTCCAGCAAGCTGATCATCCCGAAATCGCTCGTGTGCTCGTTCTCCACCTCGCACAGCCAAGCCTGGACTGCGCGATCGTCGGCGAAGTCGCCAAACCAATCTCGCAGCTTGCCCCGAAGCTGCTGTTGCACCGCGGCTTCGACGCTGTAGCGGCCCTGAAATTTCTCCCCCAAGGTGAAGGGCTTGCCCACGTTCTCCGCGAGCCGGTCAACCCGGATGAGCCCATAACGGCGCTCCGGGTCCCGCATCACGTCGTGAAACGCGGCCGCGAAGCGCGGCGCATCCACGTCGACGAGCACATCGTGTACGTCCCGCTTGATCGTGAGCGCCGCCTTCGCGTCCAACGCGAGCAGAGCCCTAGCGCGGAGCTCAGCCTCCCAACGCGCTCGCTCTTCCGGGGTTCGGCTCGTTGGGCATGACCCACCGCCGCAACCGAGGGCCAGGAGTAGGCCCCCAACACACACGAGCCAGGTGCCCATCCCCTGGCGCAACGCCCACGCCATCATGCTTCCTCCGTGTCCCACCGTCCGCTCGAAAAGGATAGGCAGAGTATCTGACCACGGCAACCGCAAAAATTCGCTGCGACGGAACGCTACTCGAGCGTCTTACGAGATGTCTTGACGGCTGTCTAACACTACTGCGAGAGGTTCATCGAGTGAGTGACGCTCGCGCGACGCCCGGACGTGTAGGCCCATGTCGTTTGTTTCCCACTTTGTCGTTCCATTC
>JAYTOL010000098.1:0-66075 GCA_043747815.1 Deltaproteobacteria bacterium | reverse complement strand
GACTATGTCTCAGGATACATGCATGTCTCGTTTTTCGTTTCAATTCACGCCCGCGCACGACGGGCGACCTCTCCGGCGCAATCGGCAAGTCAATGGAGGTTTCAATTCACGCCCGCGCACGACGGGCGACCGACACCGTCAACGCGCGCTCCGCTAGCGCCGTGGTTTCAATTCACGCCCGCGCACGACGGGCGACAGGCCAGGCATGTAGCAGCGGAAATCATGCCTGGCTATAAGGGTCCCCCGCTAACCCAATGTATTTGGGGGCCAGAGGTGGCAATGGAATTTACAAGTTGTCAATGAACGTTGAAATTCTCCGGACTTGACCGTTTCGCTAAGCTCCCGGCAAGCGAGGCGCAGCTGGCGGTCAGCGATCGGAGCTAGAGGGACAGAAGGCCGTGCATGTCGGGCGATTTCTGACGGCCGTGGTGCTCTACATTTCCCTTCCAATTGGAACCCATGAAGTAGAAGCGGAGACTGTCCTCGGCGGGTTGAATGATACGGATCAGCTTGGTTTTGAGCTGCTCCCATTGGCTGGGATCCACCTCGCACTCAAACACCGAGTACTGCACACGCACGCCGTAACCCGTGCATGCCCTCGATATCTTGCCCAGGCGGCGGCGTCCCGCGGCGCTGGTCGTACTGACGTCATAGCTGACGAGTACAAGCACGCTACCTCCAAATAAAAGCTGGGTACAATTCCAAGTCGCCTCGAATGTGACGAGCGAGCAGCCGTGCCTGCTCGATAAAGGCAACGCCGAGTTCCATGTCCTCATCCAGAAATGGATGACGGATCGTCTCGCGCTTGCGCTTTTGATACGCCGCAAGAAATATCTTGCGTGTGTCCGCGTCCATCTCGACTTCCCCGGAAGGGCTGACCTTGAAGCCTTTTGCGTCGATCTGCCGCAGGTTGATCAAGGACAGCACGAGGCGGTCGGCAAACGGCGAACGAAATTCTTCGACCATGTCGAGGGCCAGGCTTGGCCTGCCGGGGCGTTCCACGTGCAGGAAGCCGACGTACGGGTCCAAGCCCACGCACTCCGCCGCGGATCGCAGATCAAGGGCGAGCAGCGAGTACGCAAAGGACAGCAGCGCGTTGATTCGATCCAGTGGGGGTCTGCGGTTCCTGGTCCGGAAGCTGAAGAGGGGTTCCTCCGTCAGCACCATGGAATCAAATGCCGAAAAATAGGCACTGGCCGCCTCACCTTCGAGGCCCCTCAGGACATCGAGGTTCGGAGCACTTCCCACAAGGCGGTGGCTCGCGGTCAGACGAATGACAGCCTTGTTCAACGGTTCGGCTCCCTTAACCTCCGGGTGGTTGCGTAGGAATCGGAGAAATGAGCTCCGCTGATTGACGATTTTAGCGGCGACACAGCACTTCGCAATATCGAGCGCACGCGGCTCGCTATCCGCGTCGCGGTACTGCTGCCGGCGCAGTAGCACATTGCCGTGTACGGCGCCGACCATGCGCGCCAGGAAACGACCATTGCCGTTCAGGTATGTGACGGTTACAGCTTGTGTTGCGCAATACTCGACCAATGGCGCCGAAACGGTCACCCCAAACCCGAAGCAAACGATCTCACCGATCGCGATCATCGGGAATTGGCCTATTTTCTCCTTGTCGTGCCGCACCACGATCGACTCCCCGACCTTTTGAACATGGGCGCCGTCCTGAGAAATGTAGAGCGTGTTTCGGATGTGCCTCACCCGAGCAGCTCCTTGCGATAGGCCTGGGTGCGCGTACCGTCGGTCAGCTTCGGCTGGCACACTCCGATCAGCGAGCAGGCTCGACAATGCCGCTTCAACACCGGAGGCGGTAGAAGTTTTTGAATAATGATCTCCTGCAGGCGTTGAATCATCCGCTGGGTCAACGAACGCAGTTGAGGCGTGAATTCTACGGGATCGCGGCGCCTGATTGCACCATAGAACAGGGCACCGCATCGCACCGGTGTTCCCGTCATCTCCTCCAAGCAAAGCGCCTGCGCGCACACCTGAATCCGATCGGCCTCATGCGTCTTGGGCTTGCCGCGCTTGAATTCGACGGGGCAGAGTTCCCAGTTGCCAGCGATGTCCAGAAAGGGGCAGGTGTTGGGCGTCTCGCCGATCTTAGTGAGCTCGAGAACATCGAGGCGCCCGTAGATCCCCAACTCCAGGCTTCGAACGTACACCCCGGCAAACTGCTTGAGCCCGCGCCGGTACTCGCGATAGCCTTCGTCGACACGCTCATGCAGCGTACGCCCTTCGGCAGTGAGGCGGTTCTCCTCCCACTCGCGTTCGACGTGGATCAATGCACACTGGCGCTCGCAAAAGGCGAGGTGTTGAAGAGCCGAGATGGGGAGTAGATCTTCGTCCCGCCGCTGCGAGGGTGGTTCCCCTTCATTGCGGTCGTCCTGGTTCCCTTCACGATGATTCATACCATGCGAATGAGCGAGATGCCGTTGTCCAGATTCTTCCGCGTGCCTGTCGCTGGCAGGTTTGTATCGTCGAAATTTACGTCGAATGCATCATAGGCGCGAGCTGGACCAGCAGACGCGGCCTTGCGTCTCACGCTCACACGCTCGAACAGCGCGTGCGCCGGCGCGCTTCCCAGAGGCGACTCATGTTCGAACACCAAGAGAGCGCGCGTTGACATCATTCCGCGAGCCGCAGACCGATCATGCTCGAACATCTGCTTCAATGCGTCCCAGAATAGACTGAGATCGCCATCTGCAAATCCCGTTTGATTAGCAAGGTGAGCGGAAACGAACCCATGTGACCTGTAAAGGCCGTAGGGAACGGTGAATTTTCGACCCATGGTGCGGTTATCTCCTCCCTGCTTCTCCGCCTCGCCCTCTGTCGCCACTGCCATGCGCGTGATGCTGTGCTCGAGAACCACAATGGGTTCCACCGATCGCGCAAAGGTCATCTGGATTGGACCTCGCACCTGTCCGGCATTCGCGCCAGTACTCAAGACGGCGCCGAAGGCGCGTATATCAAAATAGGTTTTGCACATCTGGGCACGCCCCTGGTCCACCTCGCTTCCTTGGGACTCGCCCTTGTCTTTACGCTTCTTGCCGTCCTTCGGATCTCGAGGCTCCTTTTCGAGATCGATCCCCAGCTCGGTGTACGCTGCCGCGATGCTCCGATTCAGAATGGCCTTTTCCTTCACGAAAATGGCATACGGCGCCTTGTCGCCCTTGATGAGCTGAACGTAATTGCGCACCTTGCGCTTGAGGCATACGTCGGTGACGAGGCCCATGCCAGTCTCGGCGTCCATTCGCGGCAGATTGCCGGCGTCCGGGTCACCGTTTGGGTTGCCGTCCTGAACATCGAACAAGAGAACGAAATCGTAGCGTTTGGCGAGGGCCTGGTTCATGGCGTGATTCCTTGGATTGGAGAAGGCTCGGCTGATGTGGATTTGGTGAAAAGCGCCTGCCGCTGGTGGTAGTAGCCGATGGCAAAACGGGCCTGGTCTTCCATGGCCAGGTGCGCTGGCATGTCGGCGGACAGCCCACCAATTATTTCAGTAAGGCGCTTCTCGTGAGCCGCTCTAAATGCGGGATGCTCAAGCTTTGCTAGATGATGGTTCTTGAGTTTCAGAAGCTGTGGAAACACCGTCACCGGGCTGGACGATGCCGCGCCGTAGAACCTATCGCGAATCGTTGCATTGATGCCGGGCTGCGCATCTTCCTGTATCTTTTCGAGTACGGCGAACAGGCGCCCGAGCCTGTACCCAGGATTAACATTCGTAGGATCGAGGGCCACAGTAATCTCCATTTGTTGACGTGAGTGAATTCGGCTGTCGCGGTTCAGCATTGCCTTCAAGATGGCGGCCTTGGTTCGAGTGACCTCGCGCTCGGCCCGAATGCGACGAATAGTCTGCTGGAGTAATGTCACCGGATAGGGGGTACCCGTCAGCACCGAGCGAACGAGGTCTCCGGCGAGATTGGGTGGAACGTTTTCGACCTTCCCTTGTGGAGCGATCTCCACGAGCAGCCAGAAGAGCGCAAGTCGGCCCGTATCCTTCGGGTCACGAGCGATGTCCAGGTCATCGAAGTGCTGCCGAATTCGTTGTGAGAATTCGGCGATCGTCCCGTGATGCCAGAACCGCACAGCAATCCGAGCTGCGTTCGGCGCCAATCCGAGAACATAGAACCTCGTCTGAGACTCCGCGATGCTGGCGCCCGTATCGAGGCTCTTGTAGAGCGATTGTACAGCGAGAATGTCGCGATCGGGATCGTCTTTGGGTGCCATCGTGAAGAGCGCGGCAAACTGATTTTCAAGTGTGCTGACTCTGTCTGACCAAAAGACCGTCGTTGCGTCACCGACTTGAACTCTGTTTTTTGAGTCCTTGCTGAGCAGGCAGTTGAGCGCAGTGGTGTACGCGAACGTCGCGAGCTCAGAGATCGGAGCATTGAAATTCTGGGTCCTTCCGAACGATTCGAATGCCGCTAGGTTGAAGGAGACTAACGAAGCCCCAGAGGGCTGTGCGTCGCGTACCCCCTTGATGGCAGGGTGGATCCGCGCGATAGGGCCCGCGGCCCCAGAGGCAAGGCAAAGCTCGCCCGATGTTGTGCCCCCAGCACGAGGCAGGATGCGCCGACGAAAGGTCTCGCAAAGAGTACTGTCAACCGAGCCGTCGATGCGGAAGGTGACATTGGCATTGGTCTCCAACGCTTCGTTCCACGTTGAAGTGACCGATGGTGATTCTTCAATCCTATCGAGCGGTTTTCCTTCAAGAAATGTTAGAAGAGCGTGAACGACGTGATCCGCCGAGCGCTCGGGCAGCTGCGCCTGGAGACGCTGGAGGAACGACTGATGCCTCATGGCAACGTCCGAGCGTCCCCGCGGGTTCGCGCCCAACGCGTATTCGACGTTGTCCCAGAGCAGGTTGGCCTTAACCCCGACAGTTCGCTTTTCCGCACAGGGAACTAGAAAAAGGCGTGCGCGTCGCGACTTACCCTCTCCCTCCCGCGTGTCCTCAATGGTCACGAACCCACCGTCAGCGTCGATGACGATGATGAATGGGAGCGCTTTCCACTCCGATCCCTCAGGAGCGATACCACTTTCAGGATCTGCCGCCTTGCGCTGGTAGTACTCGCACAGTGCCTGAAGGATCACTTCCTGACCTCGTCGCTGTTCCATGGGGGCACCTCGATCACGCCGTTGTCCATCCGAGCACGGAAGAAAGCCGGTTTGGGAGCGGCCGCGTTCTCGAAGTCGAGGTCGTAGAGCATGAACCCCAGGTCGCGTGATTCCTGGATTGCCTCGGGCTCCTCGGCAATCAAGTCCACCAGGCGAAAGGCGCAGCTAAATTCGCGGCAGCCGAGATAGGGTTGGTTGAAACATTGGCCCTTTCGGGCCCGTCGCTCGAAGATGGCGTTGTACTTGCCGGGGTTCTCGTCCTGAGCCCAGACGATGCGCTCGTCGTTTCCAACGAGCTGGTCCGGCACCGGGCGCATCACCTTGGGCCGCAGATGCGGTGGCAGAAACTCCAGGTCAGCGTGCAGGCGGTATGCGACATCCCGGAGGAACAGACCTGCGCGTTGCTGGCGACTGTCCTCTATGAATATGTGCCCGTCCGGCGAGGCGATTTTGCCCACCTCGTTGCGGCGTACTGAGGTCCAGCGAATGGGCGTCAGGACTTCGATTCGCGTGACCTGCCAGCGAATGGCCGGCTTCCAGAAGATCGCCGTAAAAATGGCGCGAGCTGCCGACGGGGTGATGACGTCATAGCTCACGCGTTCGACTTTCATTTCGGGGCGAGTAAAGCAAGCGTAGTCCCCCCTCACTTCCAAGCAGAATGACTTGTTAATAAGGATCATGAGCGGACCTCCTTGCATCGTGAGCTGGCTGCTCCCGGCGGGGGCTTGCTTTGCTTCAGCATATGAATTCATCCCCTTGATACGCAGGGCCTTCAAGCCGAAGGCCGAAGACGTCGTCGTACAGGCCCGGCACGCATTGAGCCCATAGCTCTAGCGGGCCTTCCGGGCCGCTAAGTTCTTCGATGACGCCCTGATCCCTGAGTGCTTTCCATGCACGTTCGGGAACGGTCACGGTGCAGCGCTGAAGGCGCCGCATGAGCTTGCGATGCGGCCCGAGTCCCTTCAGAGACTCCAATAACTCAGGGCTGGAAAATCGCTCACCAGAGTACCAAACGATGATTGGCTTCTGGCCGGCGTCGTCGATCAAGTGGAACTTTGCGGCAGCCGTGCGGAACTGGATCTGAAATTGGCCTGCATCCTTGCTCAGAAGGCTCATGATGCCCTTGGAATCGAACGAGACCACCTTGCGGTAGAAGGTTTGGAAGTATTGTCGAAATGCCTCTGGCGGCAGCTCCGAGACAAGAGCCGGGAAGCAGCGCAGCATTTCTCGGGTGGCGTCTTCGCCCTTGCGGAGCAGGCCCACCGGCGCGGGCTTCGGAGGTGCAAATACGACCACTTGCCCGAGCTGTGCGTTGGGGAGTTGCCCTTCACGGTTGCACCGCCCAGCTGCCTGAGCAATTGAATCAAGCCCAGCCAGCGCTCGGTAGACCACGGGAAAATCTAGATCAACGCCGGCTTCGACCAATTGGGTGCTGACGACTCGGATCGGCTGTCCTTCCTTCAAGCGGCGTTTGATCCTGGAAATCACGCGGCTGCGATGTTCACCACACATGAGCGCGGACAGGTGAATGGTGTCCTCCGGCAACAGAGCATGTAGCTCGCGGCAATCTTTGCGCGTGTTCACGATACAAAGCACTTGGGCATGTCGCCGCAGCTCACTGGCAATTTCCTCCCATGAGACGGCTTGTTCGAGGGTCCCAGCGATTCGTATTTCGACCCGGCGGAAGTGCTTCGCCAGGTCGTCCCGATCGCGCATGAGCTCGCGAACCCCGGACAGACCTTGAAATCCGCCCTCGCCACCGGGACCCGCAGAAGCGCCAATCCACCCCTCGAGGGCAGGCTGAGTTGCGGTGCACAGCAGCGCGGTTGCCCCGAAATACGAGGTGAGCCCCTTGAGAGCAGCGAGGATGGGTCTGAGGAACTCCGGGGGCAACATCTGGGCCTCATCGAGAACGACCACGGCGCTTGCAAGATTATGCAGCTTGCGACAGCTGCTGGTCCGCGCGGCAAAGAGTGATTCGAAGAGCTGGACGTTGGTGGTCACCACGATGGGTGCGTCCCAGTTCTCCGTGGCAAGCTTTGACGTCGACGTTTCCCGGTCGGGATCGAGATTGCTGTGGTGCTCCAGAACGGAATCTTGGCCAAAGACGGCCCTCAGAACCTCGGCGGTCTGCTCAATGATGCTCGTGTACGGAATGGCGATCACGATGCGCCGTTTGCCGTGGGCGATGGCGTGATCGAGAGCGAAGCCGATGGAGGCCAAGGTTTTACCTCCGCCGGTAGGCACCGTCAGAGAGAACAGCCCGGGCGTCATCGTTGCGCCCGCGCGACAGTCATCGAGGATGCGCTGTCGGAGGCGGTTCACCGGCGTATCGGGAGCCGACGCCTGTATGCTGGCCATGAACGTGTCGTAGCGCGCTCGCAGGGCCGTGAGATCAAACGAACCTGGACGCGCCTTGGACCTGTCGGCATCCATGAAGGCCTCGGTGTCGAGAAAGTCCGCATCCACCAAGCAGGAGAACAGCATGCGAACCCACAGGTGCGCCTGCTCGGCATCAGCAAAGCCACGGCCGCACGGAGCGCTCAGCGGTCGCTCCGATTCCAAGATGGCTAGTGGCGGGCTGCCCTGCAGCGCTTCGTCCAAATGGCGTCGCTCCGAGAGGCGCTCGGAAAGTGCCCTTCCGGGAGCATCGAGCTTGTACCAATCGGGAAGGCCGGAGTGATGACCAGCTATGATGTAAGCCAGAATCCGACCAGCGGCGCCCAGCCGTTCAACTGCGTGGATTGCGCCGGCGGCAGTGTGGTCGACTTTCCCGGGGCCACCCTCGTCGGCCTCGTCGCGTTCGTACCCCGAACGGTCGCGGATATAGCTCTGAAAATCGGATTTGTATTTGCCAAGATCGTGCCAGAGGCCTGCTACCCGCGCCCAGTCAGCGTTTCCAAAGCATTGCCCGAACTCGGCGGCCAGGCGCCCCACCTCCTCGAGGTGCTCGTGCAACGCATGCGTAACCCACCGACCTGATTCATCACGGCGTACGTGCGCCACGGGCGCGACGTCGGTCGCGCTAACGTTTGGCTGCTTGTCGATCATTGCGATGGTCTCCACATCCGTTTGCCGAGCAGCATCGTAGGGTCCACACCGAGTCGCCCCGCTGGCAGGTGAAAAGATGGCGGCGCCCGGCACCGTATCAATCCACCGAAATACGGGCGCCAGAAGGGCGTTCAGTGTCGTGGAAGGGTCCGCTTCGGCCGATTGGTTCTGTCGCCCCGTTTCATTGGTTTGCCTCGAGTGCTCCTCGTGCCAACTGCTGCACGAGATGGCGAAGCTCCGGTGTCTCAACAGTGGCTGCATCGCCCAACCCAACAATCAAGCGAGCGAGTGGCAATAGCCCCGCCGTCACCGCAGTAAAGACCACGAAGTCCCCGTCCTGGTCAGCGTGCAACGGCAGAGGGAGTTGTCCCCTTAACCACCTAGCGTCGGGCAGACGCACGCGGAAAACGCAGCGAATTGGCGGTCCACCAGAATGGTAGCCATCTACGCTCTCGTCCAGCAGTTCTTGGATTTGCGAGTCGCTAGCCGAGCGACGGGGCTCCCGCCGGTCGAGGCGCGCCGACAGGATGCCGTCCAGTCGGAACCACTTGAGTTTCCCGTCGCGATGGCACGTGGCGATGACCCTGGCACTCTCCACGACGACGCGGTGCACGGAGAGGTGGCGCCAAGCGACGTCACCGCGAGATAGCGTGAAGTATTGCACGTGTAGAGCTAGGGACTGCTCCACGCTTTCCTGCAGTGCGGAAAGTCGGGCTTCCTCCTCGGAGCTCAACGTTCGTGTCAGAATCGCGTCACCACGAATCATGCCCTGAGTGCCGGTCGCGCTCGTGGTGATTTGAGTCAGCAATCGATCCCGTTTCTCGCTACGCGGCGTGCGCTGGATCAATCGGACGAGCTCCACCACGTCCTGCCCTTGGAACGCCACGGAGCCTGGGAACCAGGTCTTGGGCACCGACCAATAGACTTGCGGTGGGTCCGCATCTCGGACAAGTGGCAACCCGGCGTGGTGCAGGTCCGTGAGGAGCCTGACGAGCGTTTTGCGCTCGACGCCAGAGCGCTCGACCAAGTCTGCCTGGCGCCACGTCCTCCTTTCCAAAAACGCCAGCAGGACCACCGAGAGCGTTTCAGTGCCGCCTCTGCGCCCCATAAACCTCCCCTACAGCCATTCAGCCGCTCCGGCCTAAATAGCGGCCGCCGTGCCTGGGGCTCGCTAGGGCGACACCTAACGAACCGGGTAGAAGTGACCGCGTCCCGAAATTTCATGCACTTGACTGACTAGTCTGTTTAGTGCATATTGAGCTATGGTCGAGGTGGTCGTCACAGACGAGTTCGCCGGCTGGTACGCCGAGCTCTCGGACGGTCATCGCGACTCAGTGATCCACTCGGTCGGTCTGCTCGAACAAATGGGTACTCATCTGCCGTTCCCGCACTCGAGCGACTTGAAGGGCTCGCGGTATGCGCTTCGCGAGTTGCGGGTAAGGGCGCAAGGCTCCCAGATTCGCATTGCGTATGCCTTCGACCCGGCGCGGAACGCCGTGCTCGTTGTCGCCGGCGCGAAGGCCGGCGACGATCGATTCTATCGATGGTTCATACCGCGGGCCGAAAGTATCTGGGAGCAGTATGTAAAAGAGCAAGGAATGGCACCATGAAGATCCATCGCTGGAAGGACATTCGCGACGCTGGCGGCAAGGTCAGTCAGAAGCGGCTGGGCGAGATTGATGCTGCAGTTGCCGAAGAGGCACGCTCGTTCCGCGAGTTGCGTGAAGCATTAGGAATCACCCAGACAGAGCTCGCAGAGCTTGCCAACATGACGCAAAGCGAGGTCTCGAAGTTTGAGACACGTGACGATCACCGCATCGAGCGGATGCGCGAGATGGTCGAGGCACTCGGCGGCAAGCTCGAGGTGATCGCAGTCCTGGGGAGCAAGCGCGTGCGCGTCGCTTGAATTCGTCGCGTCACCCGAACCGTCATGCAGGTAAACCGAGAGGGCCGCGCTCAGCCCCGTCCCGAGTGGGCGCGCGCAACGCAGTCCAGCCCCCTCAGCGCAAAGCGTCGAGCAACTGCCGCGCTTCCTTACGCCGATAGCTACCGTACCGACCCGCCGCGAAGGGCTCGAGCGCTGCGCGTGCGGCGGCGTCGTCCCCTAGCTTGACGTGGTCGAGCGCCGTATTGTAGCGCGCCTCGGGCACGAAGCGCCCGTTCGGGTAGGCGCGCAGGTACGCCGCGTAGGCCGCGATCGCTTCGCGCGGGCGGTCGCCTCTAAAATGCAGGTCGTGCGCGGCGCGAAACTGGGACAGCTCACGATCCGCCGCCGCTTCGGCAGCTGTCGGCGGAGTCGGCGCGGCGTCATCGCTCGGGGGCCCTGCCTTTGACGACGGAGCCTCGACGGACGCGCTCCTCGAGCGTTTGGGCGCCCGGCGAGGCGCAAGCTCCGTCTGCTGTTCCGGGGCAGGCGCGACGTGCGTCGCCGCGTCGCCTTCGGGCGCAACCACCGCCGGGGCTTCGACGACGGGTGGCGGCGATACCGCCGGGGCCTCTTGCCTTGGCTCTTGCGCCGGCGGCCGGGGTCGACCTGGTCCCAGGCGCACGACCTCCGGCTTGGCGCTGCTCGACACCGACGTGAAGACGGAGCTGACCGCTTGCCAAACCACGGGCCATTTGCCCGCGCTCTGGGCCCACGCGCTGCCGACGAGCAGCAGCGTCGCCAGGGGCGAGAGCACGGCCCAGCGCAGCACGCGCACGCGCCGCTTCTGGTGCAACGACACCATGATGCGAGCACGCGTGAAGCCGGAGCCCTCGCGCTGACCACCATGAGCCACGCGCAGAGCCTTCGCCGCTCGTTCGAGCACGTCAGACTCGTTCATCGCACACCTTCTCTCTCGAGCGCGACGCGCAGCTTCTTCCGCGCGTGAAACAGCCGAGTCCGCATCGTCGCTTCGGGGGCGCTCGCCAGCTCGGCGGCCTCGGCCGAGGTTCGCTCTTCCACGTCACACAACACGAAGGCCACGCGTTGCTCGAGCGGCAAATCGTCGAGCGCCCGGTTCAACAGCGACAAGAAGGCCTGCTGCTCCAGCTCGGCTTCCGGCGACAAGCTCTCGCGGAGCGGCTCCCGCCCCATGCGCTCCACCGCGGCGCGACGCCGACTGGCGCTGCGCACGTAGTGGCGCGCGTGGTTGATGGCGACACCCGTCAGAAAGGACCGCAGCGAGCTCTCGCCGGCGAAGCGCTTGAGCAGGCGCGGCAGGGCAACGAACACCTCGTGCACCAGGTCTTCCGCGATCGAGGCATCCCCCACGAGCCGCTGGGCGAAGGCGCGCACCGCTTCGTGGTGTTGGTCGTAGACCTCCCCGACCGCTCGCGCGTCCCCCTGGCGTAGGCGCGTGAGCAAGGCCTCTTCAGGGGTGGTCCCCACAAAGCTCAACGCGCGCATGGTGCTCTGGAACGCGAATATCATGCGGCCTCGGCCATGTCGTGCCAATCGTTCATAACACGTCGACTCCCAGGCTCAACTCAGGGCCGACAGACTCGTCTCTCGGGCTCTGCGTGCGGAAGTGGTGGCGCACCCCACCCCCGGCAAAAACAGCGAACGCGCGCGTGATCTGAAAGCCCGCGAGCAGGCGGTAGCGCAGGTCGATGTTCTCTTCCCCGTACGAGGCTCCGTTCGACCGGTTCGAGAAATTCACGTCCAGGTCTGCGAACGCCCGCGTCATACGCAGGCGATAGCCCAGGCTGATGCCGGGAGCATAACTGCCTCCCACGGATTCGAGCACGGTCGTGTCAGTCGCGGGGTCGTAGCCGAACGTCGGCATCACGTAGAGAGCGCCGGTATGAAACCGCACCCCGACGTTAAAGGGCTGGCTGCTACTATACCAGGCCACGGCCTGCGTCCGCCCCTCACTGCTGAAAGGCACAAAGCCGATCGAGACACCTTCCACCTTGCGCGCCACGTTGACCAGACCGAGCTGCATGCCGTCCACGTCACGCGCCACGTTGACGAGGCCGAGTTGCATGCCGTCCACGTCACCGCCGATGTTGACCAGGCTCAGCTGAAGGCCGCGAATGCGTCGAGCGATGTTCACGCCCGAGCTGACCTGCGCGCCGTCCATCTCGCTCGTGAGGTTGAGGGCGGTACCCACCTGAACGCCGCTGACTGCGCCCGCCAGGTTCACGCCGGCGCTCGCTTGCACGCCAGCCATCGCGCCCGTCACGATGTTGGCGACGGACGAGAGCTGCGCGCCAGCCATTTCACCGCGCTGCAGCGTGGCCACGGAAGCCAGGCTCACCCCATCGAAGTCGTCGCCGCCCGCTCCGAACACGCCGGCGATGCGCACGCCCGTCCCGCGCCCGCCGTGCAGGTAGCCAATCGCGCCGAGCAGCACACCCGAGGCCTCGCCATCCACCTGCGCGACGCCGCCCAGGTTGATGGCTACGCCCGACAGCGCGCCGATGCGGCTATAGAACAGCCCCAGCTCCAGCGCAAAGCGCCGCCTTTCCGTGTCACGCCGCAGCGTCAGCGGGTAAACCAAGGACAGATTGACGCTGCCCCGCGGCAGCTCGGGTGGCTCGAGCGCGGGATCGGTCGGGGAAGCAGCGGGCTCAATGGCGGCCTCGGCAGGCGCGTCGGGCTGCACTTCATGCTTGCGCAGGCCCGCCAAGAGCCCGCCGGCTTCGTCACGCGCCAAGTTGCCGACCAAGAGCGCCGTGAGCTCCGACACCTCATCGGCGCGTCCGGGAGCCGCCACGCTGCGCGACAGGTCCTCCCCCGTTGCACCGCGATATGTCACCGTCAGCTCCCCGCCGCTCGTCACTCGCAGCGACACGAACACGGGCCCGGAGTTGCTCGGCACGACATCGCCCGACGCCTCGGACGTTTCATCGGGCGCCGCCGCATCCAACCGAAGCTCACGTTGGATGGCGTCGCGAACCGAGCGCTCGTCCACCACGAAGCCCGTCGCCTCTACCCGCAGAGCCAAAGGCCCCACTGCCTGAGCCGAGCTCGACTGGGCCCCCTCCTGAGCGAGTGCCTGCCCGGCCCCGAACGCCAACAGCAAGGCCATCGAAAAAGAATATCGTCTGCGCCAGCTCACACCCTAGCGTGCCCGCAGCGCCCGAAAACGTTCAAACCGAATCGACTGGACTCGCGTGGAGCGCCGCCAGGACCGGGGATTATTCTATTAATTTTCAGCACTTGCTACCAGTGGCCGGATGCTGTGCAGATCTCGCCCGGGCGTGGCCAGGGAACGCTGAGAGTCAGAGCGGACTGGATGGGACTTCGCCCCAGGCTGATCGATCGGCGAGGGGTTGAGCAAGAGCTCGCTCGGCTCCCATTCGTCTTAACCGAGCGGTGCCGTCTCCCTCGCAGTCCACACGGCTGGCGTGACCGGCGTGGGTCTGCGATGTTTGACGAGTGAAGCGCCTCGTGCATTGGGCTCTGGCCAGCGCTCTCGCGGGCGGCCTCGTGGGAGCGGGCCTGGTGATCGCGTTGACCCAGAACGAAGCAGCGCGCACCCCCGTGGCTCCCGCCGGGACGCTGAGCGACGCGCGTTTCTATCTCGAGCTCACTCGCCGCCTGGATGCCATCGAGCGGTCGTTACGGCTGCTCGAAGCGCGCTCCACCGAGCCAGGCACGCCCCGCGTGGCGTTGGCCGCGGCGGGGTCGAGCGCGTCGGCTGCGCCCTCGCTCGAAACGGCCCAGGCGGCCGTGCATGGTCCGGCGTTCGAAGCGGCCGTGCTCGACGTGCTAGAACGTGCGGAGCAGAGCCGAGACACCGAGCCAGAGGTGAAGCGCGAAGGCAAGGAGCGGGTCCGCACGGAAGCCTGGGCGAACGAGCTCACGATGCGGCTCGGGCTCAGCCCCGCCCAGAGCGCACGGCTCTTGGAAATTCAGACGCAGCTCACCACCGACCTGCGCTCGAGCCGCGCCCGCGTGCCCGAGGGGCAACCTTCGCCGACCGACAAGGGCCGCGCCGCCACCCTGGAGCTCCGGCAGCGCGCGGAGAAACAGCTACGCGACGTGCTCGATGCTCGCCAGCTCGCCGCCTACGACGAGCTGAAGCGGGTCCTCTAGGCGTGCGTACGCCTTGGTACGCGCGCGGTTGGCGTTCGGGCTGGCGCAGCGTTCTGGCGTGCAACCTACTGCTGATGGCTCGCCGAGCCTTGGCCGCGGGCGCCTGAAACTCGGCCATCGACGCTTGGGCCTCGGCGCTCCCACGAGCGCAACGGACGGGAGCGTCCGTTGTTTGGGGTGCAAACGACTCCCTGACGCGCGGCATCCCCCTCACGCAGTGCGTCCGTTGTTTGGGGTGCAAACGACTCCCTGGCGCGCGGCACCCCTCACGGTGAGTGCATCCGTTGTTTGGGGCTATGGCGCGCTTAAGTGGAAGAACCGCGCCGCGCTGCCTCGATGCTGGCGACGTCAATCTTCTTCATCGACATCATGGCGGAGAAGGCACGCTTTGCCTCAGCGCCGCCAGCGGCCAGGGCTTCCGTCAGCACACGCGGCGTGATCTGCCAGGACACGCCCCAGCGGTCCTTGCACCAGCCACACGCGCTCTCCACTCCGCCGTTGCCGACGATCGCGTCCCAGTAGCGGTCCGTTTCTTCCTGACTGTCCGTGGCGATCTGGAACGAAAACGCCTCACTGTGCTTGAACTGCGGCCCGCCGTTGAGACCGAGACAGGGAATCCCCAAAACGGTGAACTCCACGGTCAGGACATCGCCTTCCTTGCCGCTCGGAAAGTCTGCCGGGGCCTTGTGGACGGCAGACACTTCACTCTTCGGAAAAGTGGCGGCGTAGAAGCGCGCGGCCGCATGCGCGTCCTTATCGAACCAGAGACAGATGGTGTTCTTTGGCGTCATTGGCTGTGCTCCTCGTTGTTCGGTCCGTGCGACATCGCTTCGAACCCGGCCGCCCAATGCGAATTCCGTGCCCAAGCGAGTGGGCTCGCACATCGTCATCCATCGACCGCGCGGCGCGGCACGTAGCGACGGACGTCGGCGCACTTGGTGCCCGCGCCGTCGACGTTACTGTTCGCGCCAGGGATTGTTGGGGTCGAGCGCGCGCTGGCGCCGCAGCAGCACGTTCAGAGCCGAGCTCTGCTCGGCCGTCAGACGGTCGCGGAGGCCACCGTTGCTGTCGCGCAGCCGGGCAGCCCAATACCGAAGCTGAGCTCTGGGATCCGCCTCGAGCGGCGGCGGCTCGCACGTGCTAGCCGTGGCAGGTGGCTCGAACAGTTGGCTCTGCGCCAGCGCCTGGTTCTCGGCGGTGAGCGCGCGATTCTGCGCCATCAACTCATGGTTCCGGGCGATCGCGTCACGCAGCTCTCGAGTCACCTGCCCGGGGGGCAGGTCCCCGGAGGTCGTACCGCGGCGCTCCACGGCCAGCTCCTTCAGCGGCTGCTCCAGTTGAACGCTGCGTCGCTGCGCCTCTCCCCCACCCGGTGGCGTCGCCTCGTCATCCGCTTCGGGCCCGCGCTCGCCCCAGCGCTGCGGCTCCGCGGCGCGAGCCACGAGCCCCGGCCCCGCCGAGGTGATGAAGCCCACGAACACGCACCCCACCACCACGAAACTACTGCGCACACTCAGCATCGAGCACCCTCCATTGAAGATAGCACGCCATGCCCGCCCGATCCCGACGCTTTGAGGGTGACTGTGTCCCGGTGCGGGGCAGCGCGCCAGAGAGATGCAACGTTCGGGGGCTCGGTCCCCCTCAGCCTCGCTCGATTTGAAAACGGCAACGATAGGTGAGCCGCGTGCCCACGGGCTTGCCGTCTCGATCTAGAGGCTCGCTCCAGCGCGTCCCGAGCAGGGTGCTCTTGCACGCCTGCCCGAACCCCGGGGCGCTCTCGGACAGCAGGCTCACCTGATCGACCAGGCCTTTCGGGCTGATCACGACCCGCACCTCCGCTTGGCCTTCGACGGCGCGCCGCCGCAGCTCGAGCGGATAATGTTGTCGGAGCGAAGCATCCAGGGACGGCGCCCGCGGTTTGCGTGAAAGGTCTCCCAATTTAGCGAGCGCCGGGGGCGCTCTCGTCAACGCGGGTTCATTGACAGCGATCGGCTCACGAGGCCCAAGCATCGAGGACGTGGCCAGGCTCCCGATCGGCGCTCCTGGGATCTGCACCACCCCCGCCCCGCCCGTGCCCGAGGGCGCGTCGGAGAGCAACGCGGGTGGCGCCGTCGGGGGCATGGGCTCTGGTGCCTCGAGGGCAGGATCCGCGAGCTTGATCGGCGCGGGTGGCGGAGCCGTCGGCTTGGGTTTGGCAGGCGCAAATGGCGGAGGCTCCGGAGGCGGCGGGGCAGGCTCGCGAGGAGGGGGCGGCGGCGGTAAGGTCAGCAGGCGCACCTGCAACGGATCGTGAGCACGCCTCGCGCTCGCCGGCGCGGGAGCAAGCTGGAGCTGCCAGCCCAGCGCGCCGTGCGCGAGCGCGCTCGTGGCCAGGGACAGCCAGAGGTAGCCCGGTCGGGTCACGGCGACGCTTCCAGAGCCTGCACGGCAAAAGCGACCCGCGTCACGTGCTCGGCGCGGAGCAGATCCATGACACCGATCACGTGGCGGTGCTCCGCACGACCGTCCGCCGCTATCACCACGCTCACCGCCTCGGGCGCGCCGAGTGCGCGCAGGTGCTCTCGAAGCCGCGTGGCGCTGAGCCGCTCTTCGCCGGTCCACCAGGCGCCTGTGCTGTCGACGCGCAGGGTGAGCGTGCTCGACTGGGTCTCGCCGGTCGCGGCGCTCGGCAGCGTCACGTCGAGCGCGCGCGCTACGGCGGCGCTGGCCGACACCATCAACACCAGGAGCAAGACCAAGAGCACGTCGACGAGCGGCGTCACGTTGATCTGGCTCATGATGTCAGCTTGCTCGTGATCACTCCCCGCCATGGCTCGACCGCCCCTTCCGCGCGTGCAGCTGCCCCAGGACACAGCGGCGCAACGCGTCGGCCCGAGCCAGGCGCACCTGCACCACCCCGCGAAACAGGTTAAACGCGGCGATCGCAGGCAACGCCACGAGCAGGCCAACGGCCGTGGCGATCAAGGCTTCGCCGATCTCGCTCATCAAGCCGTCCGTCCACGCGCCGCGGCTCTGATCGAGCTGCTGAAAGGCGCCGATGATCCCCACCACCGTCCCGAGCAGACCGACGAAGGGCGCGTTGCTGCCCACGGTGCCCAGAAAAGAAAGGTGCCGCTCGAGCTCCAGGCGTGCGTTCAGGCTCGCTCCGAGCATGAGCTGGTCGGCGCTGTCCGGGTCCTCGTGCCCAAGCGCGGCCAGGGCCACCCGGGCTTCGAAGCTCGGCGACTCGGAGAGCAGCCTTTCCACCTTTTGCCACTGGCTCGCGGCGATCAGCCGCCCAAGCTCGCCGGCAAGACGTGGGATGTCGTCGCGCGTCGTCCAGTAACACACGCCACGCTCCACGATGATCGCGAGGCCGGCTACGCTCAACATGAGCAGGCCCCAGAGCACCCAGCTTGCGCCGAGGTTGGTGATTCTTCCGAAGATGATTTCGATGTTCACGTTCTGATTCCTTTAAACACGTGCGGGGTTCACAGCCGTCAAGGCACGAGGCAGGCGTCGCGGCGCAACCAATCGACGCCGCCGCGCTCGTCGCGCACCACCAGGAAGAAGCGGAGCGTCTCGCCTTCAGGCGCAGGTGCCGCGTCCTGACCGAAGAGGAACGGCAGCTCGAAGCTCGGCTCGTCCGCGTCGAAGTCGAAGTCGATCGCGGAGAACGCGCGATCCAGCCCTGGGTGGGTCGCCAGATGCGTGTAGACGAGAGACTCGCGATCATGAGCCGCGTACTCGCCGGGCTCGCTCCCGAGCGCTTCTCGGTCGTCGCCCCCCAGTAAAAACGCCACGGACGCGCTCTGCCCGGCGCTGATCCGCGGCAGGGCGCTGCCTTCGCACGCCTCGCCGACCGCGGGGGCATCGCCCTCGAGCCAGGGCAAACCGGCGAGCAAGAGCTGGTCATCCCCAAGCGATGGATTCTGATTCGGCACATCACCGGGGAGGAAGCCGCGATAGTACGCGCGGAGCGATGGTCCAGTGCCCGAGCAGGTGAAGGCGCTCTCGCTGGCGTCGAAGGCGGCCTCGCCATTCTCGCAATAGCCCAGCCACGCGAGCCAGGCGTCACCGGGGAGCGCGTCCTCTGGCACGCTGAAATCGAACGTGAGCGGCTCGCCAAAGGAGCCCGTGAGGCGCTGTTCATCGAAGCTCGGGCCGTCGCAGCGCGGGGGCCCGAGCAGCGTCGGCGCCGCTCGACACCACGCCAGCGTCGCCGCTAGCGCTGCTGGCCGGTTCGAGACCAGGAGCCAGTCGATGCTGGCGCTCTCCCCGGCTCCGGGCTCCGCAACGCTGGGGTCGAGCGTGGCCCGTACTCGGGCGCCGATCACCCGCGGGCCCAGCACGGTCGCCGGATCGGTCAACGGATCCTGACAACCGCTGAGCCACGCGCAGCCGATCATGAACAACAGCGAAAAGCGGCCGCACACTGCCCGAGTTGGATGTTTCATAGCTCTCCTCGCAGACCGAGATTGGGGAAGAAGGGGCTGCCTGACGTAGCCTCGCGCGCGCTGTAGTCGTAGCTGTAGGTGAAGCCTTCGGCGTTCTGCGCGGCGTAGACGTTCTGCAGATCGAGGTAGATGCCGAGGCGGCCGTCGCCGACGCTAAAGCTCTTGTCGAGCCGTAGGTCGAGCTGATTGAATGCCGGGTCACGCGCCCCGTTGTGCCGGCCAAACACCGGGTAATACAGGTCGGAGCCCGCATCGTAGGCAGCCCCCTCGACAGGGGTGAGCGGATTACCGGTGATGTAACGAAAGCGCGCGCCCGCGTGCCACCCGGCGCCGAGCGCGTAGCCCAACGCGAGGCTCAGCACGTGCGTCTGATCTCGATCGAAGAGCCTCCACCCCTCGTCCCGATCGGCGCGCTCGCTCCGCGACAGCGTGTAGGCGAGCTGCGCGCTCGCGCCACCCACGCGATACTTGGCCCCCAGCTCGAGGCCCGCGACCCGCCCTCTGCCGTCGTTGATGAAGTGCGGCTCGGCGCCACCTGGCGTGCCCACCACGCGCTCGGTGAGGCGCTTGAAGAAACCTTCGACGTCGAGCGCTAGCCCTTCCATCGCGGTGAGCTCTGCCCCCGCGCTGACGTGCAGCGCGTGGTAGGGCGCGAGGTCAGGGTTGCCCACGCCTGCCAGGGATTCGTAATACTCCGGCGGCTGGGAATACCAACCGACCGCGCTCTTCAAGGTCAGGCTGTCGGTCAGCGCGTAGCGCTGGCTAAGGCGAGGGTTGACGGTCAACGCCTGAAGCTGGTGGTAGTAGTCGAGGCGCACGCCGGGGATCACCAGCAGGCGGCGCGTCGCGAAGTAACGTGCCTCGAGGTACGCCGCCGGGCTCAGCAAGAGGAAGCGCGTCCGGTCGATCGTGATCTGGTCCTGCACGTTGCTCGGTGTATCCAGGCTGCCTTCTTGGGCTGGGGCGGCGCTGCCTCGATACGCGCCATCGAAGGCCCCGCCTTCGATGTCGAGCCCCGCGACCAGCACGAGCTCCGACGCGAGCGGCAGCTCCCACTCGCCGCGCGCTCCAAAGTCGATCACGTTGAAGAACGATTCGCTGTTCGGACCGACGTCTTGTTCGAAATCCTGCGCGCCCAGGCTCACCTGTAGCTTCTGTTTGACCTGTCCGAATTGCTCCTCGTAAGCGAGCTGCGCCTTGTGAAATTCGATGGACCCGCCCACGTTGCCCCGGAGCGCGGGGTTTTCACTGCTCGGTTCGCCAAAGGAGAGGGTGGTCTGGTCTCTCGAGCCGATGAAGGAGAGCCGCACACGAGAGCTCGGCGCGGGCGAGTAAAGTAGCGAGCCCTGGTAGTCCCAGTAGAGCGGGGCGACGACCACGTCGAAGGTGTCGTCGGGCACGAAGTTGTCGAAGACGAAATCGATGTTGCTGCGCCGGGCCGCAACCGCAAAGCTAAATTGCGAGCCGATCGGGCCCTCGATCAGCGCGGACGTATCCAGCAGGCTGAGCTCGATTTCGCCGTGCAACCGGTCACGCCGCGGGTCGCGCGTCGTGGCCTCCACCACGCCGCCGGTGGCGCGCCCGTAACGCGCCGAGAAGTTGCCCGGGTACACGTCTACGCGCTCGACCAAGCGGGGATGGACCACGCTGCGCACTCCGCCAAAGTGGTAGAGGAAAGGCACCGGGCTGCCATCGATGAAGACGGCGCTCTCGTGCTGGGCGGCACCTCGGAGGATGGGCTCGCCGTCAGGCGAGCGGGACACGCCCGGCAAGGTATCGACGGCTTTGATCGGGTCGCCGCTCGTGCCCGGCACCGTCGTCGACTCTTCGGCGTCGAGCCCTCGCTCCGTGGCTTGGCGAGCGGGTGCCTCGACCTCAGCCACCGCTTCATACACCTCGTCGCCCTCGCCTCCTTCCGGCGGCGTCTGTTGGGCGTGCGCCGGCAATGGGATGAAGAAGAGGGTGAATGGTAAGGCACCGAAGGTGTCTCGGAAAAAACGACGCACGATGGATCCTCTCGGAGAAGGGGTCGAGTCGGTGTTCCAGCGCTGGCTTCGAGCCGCACGCCGACGAAAGCCCGGGTGCAAACCCACTCGGAGCCAACGCGGAGTCACGGCCGCTGAGCACGCTCTGGGAACACGCTCCGGGAACACAGCTCGGTGCCCACTCGCCAACGAAACGTTCATCGGCTCGTGATCATTTGCCTCGCCACTGCCCTTGGGGGGGCCGACCGATTGGCGCGCGCGCGGCTCGACGGCATGGCGCTAACGGCGTAAGAATTTCGGTCGTTAACTAGCCCCGTGGAGGTCCCTTACATGAGCTCGCTGACTATCCGCCCTCTCGGCGTCGCTTCCTCGCTGGTGCTCGCCACGTTGTTGACGAGCGGCTGTGACGACGACGGGGCCGGCGCCGGCGCGAGCGGCTCGGGGGATAACGCAGGCGCCGCAGGCCAGAGCACGTCGGGGAACGGCGGGAATGCTGCCACCTCGGGCAGCGGCGGCGGCGCCGGCCTCGACCCGCTGAAAGACTGCGGCGTGGCGACCGCTCCGAGCGTGCCCGAGCTCGCGCTGACCGAGGTCGTCTCGGGCTTGACTCGGCCGGTGTATCTCACTCAGCCCCGAGGTGAGGCTAGCCGTCTGTTCGTGGTGGAGAAGCCGGGGACGATCCGCATCGTGGTCGACGGGGTGCTCGCCGCCGAGCCGTTCCTCGACATCGAACCCGACGTGAGCGAGCGCTACCAGGAGATGGGGCTACTCGGTCTCGCTTTTCACCCCGGCTACGCAACGAACGGCCGCTTCTACGTTTACTACTCCACGCTCCAAGGCGGCATGGCGCACATCAGCCGGGTCTCGGAGTACTCGGTCTCCTCCAGCGACCCTGACCGGGCCGATCCGGCGAGCGCGCGGGTCCTGCTCGAGGTGAATCAACCCGAAGACAACCACAACGGCGGCGACCTGGAGTTTGGCCCAGATGGCTTCCTCTACATCGGCCTCGGTGACGGTGGGGGCGCGGGAGACCAACACGGCGCGGACGGCAACGGGCAAAACCTGGAGACGTTGCTCGGCAAGATCCTGCGCCTCGACGTCGATGGCAGGGGCAGCGGCCAATACTCGGCCTATGCCATACCGAGCGGTAATCTGGCTCGCGACGGCGCTCGCCCGGAGATCTGGAGTTATGGCTTGCGGAACCCCTGGCGCTACAGCTTCGACGCGTGCACGGGCGACATGTACATCGGGGACGTCGGGCAAAGCGCGCTGGAGGAGGTCGACTTCGCGCCCGCGAACGCTGGCGGGCGCAACTATGGCTGGCGCTTGATGGAGGGCGATAGGTGCTACAACCCCGAGGCCGGCTGCGACGCCGCGGCACAGAACCTGGTGCTGCCGATCGCTACGTACGGTCGCGAGGTGGGGCAGTCCATCACCGGCGGCTACGTCTACCGCGGCTCGTCGATCCCGAGCCTGCGCGGCACGTACATTTACGCCGACTACTCTTCGGCGCGTTTCTTCGCCCTACGCGTGGCCGCCGGAGCAGTGGTTCAGGCGCAAACGGACATCTCGAGCAACTTGAACACGGGCGGCGACGTGGACGCGATCACGTCGTTTGGCCAAGACAGCGCTGGTGAGCTGTACGTGCTCTCCTTCGGGGGCTCGGTCTACCGCATCGACGCCGAGTGAGGAACGAGCGCAATGGCTCGCCCCTCCAGGCGGTCATTTCAGGCAGCCGTCTACTCCAGGTACTCGGCGAGCGGGCTCACGGACTCCCGCACCCCCTCGGCGACCAGCCCTGCCAGGCCGCGGGCGCCGCGTTCCTGGAAGTGGGTACCGTCCACCGTGCCGTCCCCACGCAGCAAGAAGAAATTCTCCGGGGTGGGCGCCGGGCAGATGGCCATGAGGAAGGCCACGCTCTTGGCGTTGAGGTCGACCACGCTCACGCCTTCCTCGGCGCCGAGCTCTCGCATTGCCTGGGCGTGTGCACCGGTGCCGTTGCCGCCGACGCAATAGGCCGAGTTGCGCGGCGGCGGCGTCACCAAGACGGGGATGGCCGAGGCCGCGCGCGCGCCATTCAGGTACTGGCGCAAGTACGCCTTGAAGTCCGTGTTGGGATCCAAAAAGTAGGGGATGGTCTGGTTGCCGAGCACATACGTGGCGGTGCGATTTCCGTCATTGGTCCCGAACTGGACGAACAGGTAATCTCCCGGCGCGAGGTCGGCCAGGATGGGCGAGAGGAAGCCCTCCTCGATGAAGCGGCGCGCGGTGCGCCCGCCGATCGCGCGGTTCTCGATCGTCACGCGTGAATCGAAGCGCTCGGGCAGCATCTGCCCCCAGCCCGCTTGGTCGTTCGGGCTCGGGGTATCGGCGTAGGTGGAGACCGTCGAATCACCGGCGAGGAAGATGGTGAGCGGCGGCCCGGGCACCACGCTCGGCGGGGTGCTGGGGGGCGTGCTCGGTGGCGTGCTACTGCCAGCGTCCGGCGTGCTCGGTGCGCCCGTCGCGACGCCGGCGTCGCCCGCGACCGTTCCGGACTGGGACGCCGGGTCGAGCCCCGCCACGTCAACGCTCGGAGGCCCCTGCTCGCTGCCCCCGGCTTGCGCGGGCGGAGACGCCGGCTCAGCAGGGTTGCCCCCCGGGCTCTGAGCGTTGCTCGGTGCAACACCGTTCGAGGTCGCCTCAGGCAGCGATGCACCAGGCGAATCCAACGGCGCGTCTTCTGATGAGCACGCCACCATGGCGACGCACAGCGCCACCGCTACCCCGCACCTGCCAGTTGAACGCATTGCCGTATGTAATCCCAAAGTCGCTCACAACGCAGCGGAAATTCCGCATTGCGGCGACGCCACATCATTCCGCCGCGGTTGTTTGTCATCAAAAAGCACTCGTTGGTAAGGGCGAGCGCGCCACCGACCGCAGGCTGACCGGGAATGCGCTGCCGCCACCGATCGGTAGAGCGCGCGGGGGAGCGCCTCTCGTCCCGATCGAGCACCGTCGCGCCAGGTCGCCGATTGGCCCAACTTGGGACTGTGTGCCATCCAGGTGACGTAGGTGTGCCACCGCAGCAACACCGCATGTCATACGCACTCGACGGCGCAGCCAAATTTGGCTGCGCCAATCGAGGCACATTCGTTGCTTAAGGTTGCTCTAGGGCTCACATCGCCGCCCAGGAGCACCGCCCACATGAGTCGTTTTCAAACCCTCGCACCTCGTCGTGGCACCCAGTCGCTGCGCTCGCCGATCACAATTGCTTCGCTGGGAGGGCTCGCGATGGCGCTCTCCGCCGCAGCCTGTGGGACCAACAACACGTACTACGAGACGCAGTACATTTATACGGAACGAGCTGACGCTGGAGCACCCCAGCCCACACGGCCCGACACGGAGGTGGACGCCGACGCGGGAGCGCCCACGGAGCCCACGGCTCGCCCGGACGCGGGTCAATCTACAGACAATCCCGACGCGGGGCCTCCTCCGGAGGAAGACGGCCTACCCGTGATCAACACGGCGGCCCAAGCGCTCGCGCTCGACGTGTTTGGGCAGGCGGGCAACCGCTATTGGTTCGTCGTCTCCGACGCTGAGCTCGAGCGCATGAACGAGCGTTACCTGGGCGGCGGCTTCCCGGGAGGCGGCCTTTTCGGCGGCGACATCTACACGCCTGGCGGCGGCGCTGGGGACGTGACCTTCGTCGATAGGCTCCTGGTGTCGACACCGGGGGACGCGCCGAGCACTGCCGACTTCGGCAAGGTTCAGGTCAGCTTGGTGGGGGAATCCACCGGGCGCCCATGGACGACGGACTCCCTCCCCAACTTCAAGATCGACTCCGACGAGTTCACCGAGGGCAACCGGGTGGGCGGCGTGAAGCATTTTCGGCTGAACAACGCCATCGTCGGCAGCATCTTTCGCGAGAAGCTCACGCTCGATCTGTATGCGAAGCTGCACTACCCGGCGCCGCGAGCGAGCTACGCCTGGGTGTCGAGCTCGGTATGGGGCCCCGACATCTCCGTGCCCTACATCGTGGTCGAGTCGTACAAACCCCAGTTCTGCAAGCAGCGGGAAGCAGAGCTTGCAGGCGGCTGCGTCAACATGTGGGAGTTCGCTGGAGACCTCGGCTATGGGCTGCTCGGCTACCCGGAGAACTGCCAGTTTAGCGAGTGCGATCCGACGCGCGCGCTCGAGTTCGAGCTCGACGCGGTCGAGACACCCCTCGGCCCTGGCTACAAGGAGGCGCTCTCGGAGTGGCTCGACTGGGACTCCTTCCATCGCTTCCAGTGCCTGTCATGGATTCTGGCCACGGGCGACGACGTGCTGCACAACACCAACAACTTCGTGATGGTGGAGCGCGCAGACGGCAAGTTCCAGCACTTGCCCTACTCCATCGACATCAGCCTCGGGCAAGAGTGGTATCAAGAAGTCCCGCTCGCAGGCGGCAGCCGGCTCGCTCAGGGTTGCCAGAGCGACCCGCAGTGCTGGGACGACACCATCGCGACGTGTGAGGTGGTGCTCGACGAGTTCGCGGCGGCCAACCCGATCGCCATGCTGGATCAGAACTACGCGCTCTTGTCCGCCCAGGGCATGTTGCGAGGCGGTGACGAGGGTCGGTATAAGGCGCTCTCGACCTACCTCGCGCGTCGGCTCGAGGAGCTGCCCGTCGAGCTCGAGCAAAACCGGGAGGCCCCTCCCCCCAGCGCAGGTTTCTGCGAGTTCCCGTACATCCAGTGCGTCGACTTCTGCGCGTTGCCTGAGGAGTGCTTCCTGTGCCAGCCCGGTGAGGAGCCCGCCCCCGATCAGGGCGTGGACGCGGGCGAGGGAGCGGAGCCGCCTCGCGCCGAGCTGAACGTTGCCGACATCGCTGTCCCTCCACCTGGCGGCGGGGGCGGGGAACCCATCGAGTGCGTGGTGCCGATCGAGATCTACGACGGCCCAGGGCGGCCCATCTTACTCAGGTGATCAGGATCAAAACCGTGCTGCCGACGTCAGCGTGACGGTGCCGGCCCGCGCTTTTCCCGGCGCGGGTCGAAGCTGAGTGGCCTCCGCCCACGCCCCGCGCTCGCGGTCGGTGCGGCAGTCCGCGGGGGCCTCGGCGAAGGCGCTGAAGCGTGAGCGTCCCCCGCAGGCACCAGGCAGTGCGGCCCTGAACCGATCAGATCACCGCGCCGAGCTTGCCGCAAGGCCTCGCGCGCGAGCGGCCAGTGCTGGGGGTCCCAATACAGCACCAGCGCCTTCATCTGACGCTTCTCCCGGAGCGAGCGCACCGTGCTCACCGGCTCCAGCGTGAAAGGGTCGTGGCCCGAGTAATACATGGCCGTCGCCATCGCCATCGGAGTCGGGATGAAGTCCTGAATCTGCCGCGGCTTGAGCCGGTTCCTCTTCAGATACAAAGCCAGCTCGATGGTGTCGGTGATGCCTGAGCCCGGGTGCCCGGTGATCAGGTAGGGGATCAGGTACTGCTCTTTGCCCGCCTCCTCACTGGCCTGGCAGAACGCCTGAGCAAAGCGCTCATAGTGTTCGATGGGCGGCTTCTTCATCTTGTCGAGCACGTTCGTATCGTTATGCTCGGGAGCGACGCTCAGCTGCCCGCCCGTATGGTGCGCCGCCATCTCGCGGATAAACTCCGGGCTCTCGTTGGCGAGATCGTAGCGGATACCTGAAGCGATGAAGGCGCGCTTGACGCTCTTCTCCTCTCGCACCTTGCGCAGCAGATCGATGAGCGGCTGGTGATCCGTGACGAGGTTCTCGCAGATTTTCGGGTGCACGCAGGAGAGCCGGCGGCAGGCGTTCTCGATGCGCTCGCTCTTGCAACGCATCTGGTACATGTTCGCCGTGGGCCCGCCGATGTCGCTGATGACGCCTCGAAAATCCGGCATGCGTGACAGCGCGCGCACCTCGCGCAGCACGCTGTCTGCCGACCGGCTCTGGATCACGCGGCCCTCGTGCTCGGTGATGCTGCAGAAGCTGCAGCCGCCAAAGCAGCCACGCATCGTGACGATCGAGTGCTTTACCGTTTCGAACGCGGGGATGGGCTCTCGATACTCCGGGTGGGGTGCGCGCATGAACGGCAAGTCATACAGCTCGTCCATCGCTGCCTCGTCGAGCGGTGCGGCGGGCGGATTGAAGTACACGGCTTCGTCCCCGAACACCTGCAACAGGGGCCGCGCATTGCCCGGGTTCGTTTCCTTCTGGAACGCTCCGCTCATGCGGGCGAAGGCCAGCTTGTCCTTCTGCAGCTCCTCGAAGGAGGGCAACACGACAACCTGACCGTCCGTCACGTACCGACTCGGGGACGCGGCGATGGGCTGCCAGGCCTCGCGGTTCTTCAACGTAAACGCCGTGCCCCGAACGTCGCGAAGGTCGCCGACCTTCTCTCCAGCGGCGAGCCGGCGCGCGATCTCCCATGCGGGCCGCTCCCCCATCCCGAAAACCAACAGGTCGGCCTTGCTGTCGAGCAGGATGGAGCGCCGCAGCTGGTCCATCCAGTAGTCGTAATGAGCGATACGGCGCAGCGACGCTTCGATCCCACCCAGGACGATCGGTAGGCCGGGAAAGGCCTGCCGACACAGATTCGAGTAGACGATCGTGGCCCGGTTGGGGCGCATGTTGGTCTGACCACCCGGACTGTATTGGTCCTCGCTCCGGACCTTCTTCTGAGCCGTCAGCTTGTTCAGCATCGAGTCCAGGTTGCCCGCGCTCACCCCGACGAAGAGCCGCGGCCGACCCATCCGCGAAATCGCCTCTGGCCCATCCCATTCGGGCTGCGCGACAAACCCCACGCGGAAGCCGCGGCGCTCCAGGAAACGCGCGATCAGTACGGGGCCGAACGCCGGGTGGTCAACGTACGCATCCCCGCTGACAATCAGGATGTCGAGCTCGTCCCAGCCGCGGGCTTCCATGTCTTCTCGACACGTTGGAAGGAAATCACCACGGCTGACGGCCCTCTGGCCGTGCTTGGAACGTCGGAGTTGAACGGTAGACACGGCGGCGGAGTGTGACGGCTCACGGGGCGCGGCGCACCCCTAAGTGAGACATTCACGATTTTTATGATTGGGAGAGATTTGGTGCACGGAAATCCAAATCCTGCCCACTCATCCTTTATCACAGAGAGGTCCTCCTTCTGGGGGTTCGGCGCGCTAACCCCGAGCACGTTATCGCGCCGAGCCCCTCAAGAGGGAGCAAATTGCCGGTCAGTCGGCCGCGGTTCTCTCCCGAGTCCTTCGTTCTGAGCAAACGAAGTTGTCTCGGGAGGGAACCGCGTGGTTCTTTTTGTGCCCAGTCGAGAGCTCGAGAACCCGTCGAGGAGAGGCTGCGAGCTAGTTGCTCGGACGGGACTCGGGTAATTCGCCAGCGCTCGGTGGGCCCGCGTGACCCGCCGGCAGCGAGCAGCTCCCGCAGCGGTTCGCCCAGAGGATGCGACCGAGGCCCAAGAAGTCCCGAAGCCCGCCGGTGGCCAGGTAGATGCCGCCGCAGCGCGGGCAGCGGAAGCCGAACAAGTAGCGCAGCGGGTATCCGACCAATACTGCTACGGCTCCCAGCCACAGCAGGCGCACGAGCAGCGAATGCGCCATCGAGTCGTGCAGCCCGGCGCCAGCCACCACGAGCAGAGCCAAGAGCAGCCACAACGCGTGGCGTGCGCGGCGAAAACCCCGCCACAGTTGCGGTCTTCTCGAGGGCTCGCGAGGGCCTCGCTCGTGAGCGCCGGACATATTTCAAAATATCAGAAACGGTCGCGCTCACCAGGCAAGGCGCGTGCGGCACGGGCACATCAACGACCAGTTTGGGACGCTTGAACCGGTATGAAACGACAGGCTCTTGCCAGCCATCGCCCTGGACCTATGGAGGCTAGGCATGATCAGCTTGCTCGCGGAGCGGAACCTCGTGCCCAGCTCGCTCAGTGGCCCGGGTGATGGGCTCGTATGGGCTCGGTACCTGGCCTTGCACGAGGCAATCCGCCTCCCTTTGCTCGGCCTGCACCGGCTGGCATTCGCCGTTACGGGCCGCGGCATCGAGAGGGCGCGTCCGGCTCGAAACGTGGAGCTCGAGCGTGTGGTGCGAGCTCGCTACAGGGAGCTACTCACGCGCGACTTCGACAACGCCAAGCGCGGCGTGTATCCGATGGATCTGCTCTTTGACGTGCCCTTCTCAACGTACGCCCGCAGCTTGCCTCGCTTCCTGCTCGACACGCCCAGCGTGCTCTCGAGGCTGCGGTCCGGAGACTATAAAGACTTGCCCGGGCACGTCGACCTGGAGAGCTATCCTGCCTACTATCGGCGCACCTTTCACTGGCAAACGGACGGCTACTTCAGCCGGCATTCCGCGCAGATTTATGATCTCGCGGTCGAGCTCTTGTTCGTCGGGGTCGCCGACGTGATGCGGCGGCAAGCGCTCGCGGAGATCATGCGGCGGAAGCCGCCGGGCAAGGTGCGTCTGCTCGACGTGGGCACCGGCACCGGTCGCTTTCTCAGGCAAGCGGCTCGCAGCTTGCCGGGGTCGGACCTATACGGTCTGGAGCTGAGCCCGTGGTATGCGAGCTACGCGAGCGAAGCCGCTGCCAAGGACGTCGCTAGCCAAAAGGTGCAAATCGAGGTGGGCAACGCCGAGGCAATGCCGTACGCGGATGCGAGCTTCGACGTCGTGAGCAGCGTGTTCATGCTGCACGAGCTGCCGCGCCAGGTGCGGCGCAACGTGCTCGGGGAAATACGCCGCGTGCTCACGCCGGGTGGGTTGCTGGTGGTCGAAGATGCAGCGCAACCGAGTGAGTCGTTGGCCATCGCACCGGCGCTCTCGCAGTTCTCCAAAGACATGCACGAGCCGTTCTTCGCGGACTACCTGAAGGATGATCTAGAGTCGCTGCTGCTCGAGACCGGGTTCCGCGTACAGAACGTGTCGCCTCACTTCGTCTCGAAGGTGGTGAGCGCGACGAGCTGACGGTCAAAAAGCTTGCGCGCTGCAGCCGGGCTGGCATACTGAATCGATATTCAGTATAGGATGAGCCAGATGGAACCCCCAGAAAGACGTTGGGCCGTGAGCAGCGTGGACACCGCCGATACGCCCGGCGCTGAGGGTGCCTCATCGTTGGGCGCTCCAGCAATGGGTGGGGGCGCGGCTACGCGCTCGGTAATCTCTCGAAAAGAGCTAGCCCGAGACCTGCGGCGTCAAGCGTACCAAAGGGCCAAGGCCTGGCGAGCCGCCGATCCCAAACAAATCGAGATGAAAGCCGCGGCCAAGGTCAAGCGGCGTGAAGCGTATCAGCAGGTTAAGGAGCGGCGGAAGGCCGCCGAGGCCTCCAGCAAAACAGAGCTCAGGGCCAAGCGCGCAGCAGAGCTCACGCAATCTCGAGAAGGCGTCCCGCCTGAGGCCAGGCGGCAAGCCGTGGCCCGGTTGAAGAGCGCGCTCGGCGCCCCATCACCGGCAGTCGAGCCACCGGCAAAATCAAACGATAGTGCCGACCTGCAGGGCGAAATTGCAAACGCGCTAAAGAACAAACGCGTCCTCCAACTGGTGCAACGGCTCAGCCTAGAAAGCGCCGAGCCAGGCCTCACAGCAAACAACATCACGAATGAAGACGTCACGAATGAAGACGTCACCGAGGAACCTACAAACGAAGACGCCTAAAAGACGAACGCGGGGCGCTTCACAACTGGACCCCGACAAGATCGAGCCAGACGCGTAGCCACCCGCTCGAGACGCGTCACACCCAAACCCCCGACAAGCTCGAGCCAGATGCGTAGTCGCTCGAGACGCGTCACACCCGAACCCCCGACAAGCTCGAGCCAGATGCGTAGTCGCTCGAGAACCGGCCCGGAACCGTAGTTTCTACGGTGAGGACCGGAAGCGCAGAGCGACATAGCAGATGGCCGAGATCGTCGGGGGTCGTCCCATTAGCTTTAAGGCCTCACTACGTATTCCGCATGCGAGGTTGGCCCGTTGCTTCGATGACATCCCGCCACAGCGGGCTCTCCGGATTGACACGGTTGCGGTGCTGCGTAGCCAGGCTGATCGGGACATGCACCAGGCGGTGGTTGACGAGCCCGACCAAGCAGTTGGTGCGGCCCGACATGGCGGCGTGCACGGCGTTGGCACCCAAGCGGGCGCAGTAGATGGCGTCCGTCGGGTTCGCGGGTGCCGCGCGGATGATGTAGCTCGGATCGATGTACTTCAGCGTGATTTCCTGGCCCTTGTCGGCAAAGTATTTGCCGATGCGGTCCCTCAGAAAAAGACCGATATCGCCAAGCTTTTTGTTCCCCGACGCATCTTGCCCGCTGCTTTCCACCAACTCCTGCCCGGCGCCTTCGGCGGTAACCACCACCGCGTGGTGGCGCGTGCTCATTCGCCGATCCAGGTGAGCGAGCAGGCCGTTTTCTCCCTCGAGATGAAACGGCACCTCCGGCACGAGCAGGAAGTTGACGTCGTTAGTGGCGAGCGCCGTATGCGCGGCGATGAACCCGGACTCTCGCCCCATGACCTTGACGATGCAGATGCCGTCGATCGAGCCCCGAGCTTCGACGTGGGCCGCCTGCACTGACTCCACGGCGCGTGAAACCGCCGTTTCAAAACCAAACGAACGCTCGACGAAGCTCAGATCATTGTCGATCGTCTTGGGTATACCGACCACGGCCATGCGGTTGTGGCGCCGCGCGATCTCCGCCGCCAATGCCTCGGCACCACGCTGCGTGCCGTCACCACCAATGGCGAAGAGGACGCTCAGGTTCAGCTGCTCCATCGCATCCACCATGGCCGCGATGCGATCGCCACCACCGCGCGACGCGCCCAGCATCGTGCCGCCGAAGCGGTGAATGTCGGAGACCACGTCCGGGGTCAACTCTTTGACCGGCATCTGTAGCTCCGGTAAGAGCCCGCGATAGCCATAGCGGATGCCGCAGATCTGCCGGACGCCGTAGCCGTACCAGAGGGTCATGACCGCCGCGCGGATCACGTTATTTAGACCCGGGCACAGGCCACCACAGGTGACGATGCCGGCGCGCACCTTGCTGGGGTCAAAGTAGATGAGCTCCCGCGGCCCAGCTTTCTCCAGCAGGCCTCGAGAGCCGATGGGCAGAGACGCCTCACCAACGCTCACGTCGATGCCGTAGGCGACTCGGTTTTCGTCCCGCACAAAGTCGGCGAGCCCGTCGTTGTCGGTCGAGCCCAGAGCGATCGGTGACTTGATGCGCGGCTCACCGAGGCGCTGGATGGAAAAATCGGGAAACGTGGGGCTCGTCAAAGGGGGGACACTCCTGGTCTGTTTCACGCCGTACGAGGCAGGATTGAATGGACGTGAAGTAAGCGCAAGCTACTTTACGGCGGCAGTCGCGTCGCGCAAACCCGCTGGCCACGAGCCGCTGTGGTACTGACCTCGGGTGGCGAGTGGAGACGAGTGGCTGTGGGGTTGGGATGCGACGCCCGGCATCGTCTCCGTGTGGGCAGAGCTGAACGGGCGAGCCCAGGTATGGCGGCGTCTGCCCGAGAGCCGCGCCCTGGTCTGTGAGAGCGACACATTCCGACCTTGGCTGCTCTTGGCGACGCTCGAGCCTTTGGCGCACCTCGGCTCGAAGCTCGTGCCGCACGGGCGTGGAGAACAGCCAGGTGGCTTCCGCTTCACGGAGCTGCAAGGCCCCGGCGCTCTGCGTTATCGGGTGGACGCCGAGGACGGCTATGCGCTGCGCGCGGCGGTGCTCCAAGGCGCGCCGCGCCGCTCGGGCCAAAAGCGCACGACGCTGCGCGAGCTCGGTGCACACGTCGTGCTCGCGTTGCCGCCGGAGGAGCAATACCTGGTCGCGACGGGCCGCACCTACTTTGGCGGCATGGCGCAGCTCGACCTGCGGCGGCTCGAGCTCGACCTCGAGACCACAGGCCTCGACCCCACGCGCGACCGCGTCTTCCTGGTGGCTCTCTGCCATCCAGATGGGAGCACAGAGACGCTCGAAGCCGCAGGCGACGGTGACGCGGCGGAGGCGGAGCTGCTCGGACGCTTGGTAGCTCGCGTTCGAAGCATCGACCCCGACGTGATCGAGAACCATCACCTCCACGGCTTCGATTTGCCGTTCCTCGCCGAGCGCTCGCGAATCTTGGGCGTGCCGCTCGCGCTCGGCCGGGTCGGGACGGGGCTCTCCCAGCGGCCTTCGGCGCGTGGCGCAGCGATGATCGAGAATGGGCAGCGAGCGCGGAGGAGCCGCTTTCGCTATACGGTCCCGGGACGCGAGCTCATCGATACTCTCGACGCGGTCCGGCGCCATGATTTTTCTGCCCGGGATTTGCCGGGACATGGCCTCAAGGCGCTGGCCCGGCATTTTGGCTTGGCGTCTCCCACGCGCGAGTACGTGCCCGGTGGTGACGTGTACCGGGTGTTTCAAAGGGACCCCGAGCGCGTGCGGCGCTACGCTCGAGATGACGTGGTCGAAGCGGCGGGGCTCGGGCGCTTGCTGGGGGGCGCAGCGTTCGCGCTGGCGCAGATGGTCCCACGCCGCTACGAACGGCTCGCGGACGCGGGCCCTGCCACGGGCGTGCTCGACCCGCTCCTATTGAGGGCGTACCTGCGCGCGGGTGCCGCCCTGCCGTCAGCGCCGGAGAGCGACGGCACCGCGCATTCAGGCGCTGCCTTGCATTTGTTCGCGACCGGCGTCGCGCAACGCGTGGTCAAGGCCGACGTAGCGAGCCTCTACCCTTCGCTGATGCGGCAGTATCGGATCGGGCCGAAGAGCGACCGATTGGGCGTGCTCCTCGGGTTAATCGAGAGGCTCGTCGATCTACGGCTGGAGGCCAAGCGCGCCGCGCGGGAGCTGGCGAGAGGCTCGGCGGAGCGTCACGCTCACGAGGCTCTCTCCGCTGCGATGAAGATCATCGTGAACTCGGCGTACGGCTACATGGGCGCGGTGGGGCTCACGCGCTTCGCCGATGTGCATGCCGCCAACGAAGTCACGCGCCGCGGCCGAGAGCTGCTCGCTAAGCTCTGCGACGAGCTGGCCCGGCGCGGCGTCACGCTGCTCGAAGCCGACACTGACGGCGTCTATTTCGGCGTGCCGGAGAGCTTTGACGAGGGCGCCGAGCGCAGCCTGGTGGCGGAGGTCGCGAGGCTCCTGCCCGAGCACGTCCACCTCGAGCTCGAGGGGCGCTACGCCGCGATGTTGTCGCACGAGCCCAAGAACTACGCGCTGTTGTCCTATGCAGGGCGCGTCGTCCTGCGCGGCGTCGCCTTTCGTTCTAGTCGCCACGAGCCTTACGGCTCGGCGTTCCTACAGCGCGCGCTCGAGCGCCTGCTTCAGGGCGACGTGCCGGGCGTGCGGGCCGCCTATGTCGAGAGCGTGATGGCGCTCGTCAAGCGAGCCGTGCCGACGCGCGAGGTGAGCGCCCGCGTGCGCCTGACCAAGAGCCCGGCCGAATACCTCGCCACGCGAGCGCAGCGACGCGAGCTCAGCTACGAGGCCTTGCTGTCGAGCGGGCGCGCAGAGTGGAGCGCCGGCGAGCGCGTGCGCATCTACCGCGCGACGGGAGGCCGCGCAGCGCTGCTCGCCGAGCTCGAAGACGACCACCCGAGCGCGACCTCGGCCGAGCGAGCCGATCCACGTGACTACGACGTGGCGTTCTACCGGCGCCTGTTGCACGACACCTTCGCCGCGCGCCTGGCCCGCGCGTTGTCGAGCGATGACTTCGCTGTCGTGTTTGCCGATCCGGAACAACCGTCCCTGTTTGATGCCGCGCTCGGCGGAAAAAAGCCCATCCTGACGCGTCTGCGCGAGCGCTGAGGCGAAAGCTGGCGGCGGGTGCACGGACGCTGGGGGCCGCGCTCAGTCGGAGAGGTCGAGACCCGCAGGCAAGCCCCCGCACTCAAAGAAGAGGCCCGTCCAGCTGACGGGGGAGCTCGAAATCGAGCCAGCCGCAGCCTCGGCTTGGCACTCCGCCGCGCCCACGTGAGCGCAGCGCATGTACGGCTCCCCTATCGCGGCCAAGTCTGCTGCGCTTGCCGTGTTCAGCTCGGCTCCGATGATGGGCTCACCGCGGCCAAAAAGCGCGTCCAGCTCCCAACACACGCGTTCGCACGGAAAGGGACCCACGGGGCACGGCGCGCCCACCCCCGACGCCCCTGCCTCCGACTGCAGCGCGTCAGACTCGGCAGCGTCCGCCTCGGGCTCGGGCTCGGCCGACTGCGGCTGAGCGGCGTCGAGTTGCCGGCACGCGTCGATGCACGCCATGACAGGCGGCACTTCGCACTCGATGAGAGCGTCGCGTTGAGCTGTGCAAATCTCCGGCCTGGGTCGAACTGTTGACTGGAAGCCCTGCCCGACGCACGAAAACTGATCGGGGCGCGCTGCTTCATAGCAGCTCAGGAGAGATGCTTGAAAGCCGAGGCAACGATCACTCGGCAGGGCACTTTCGCAATCCCGGATGCAATTTTCCGGCTCCTGGTCGCAGCCGGTGCGGCGCATCACGCGACACCAGTCGTCACAGAAGCTTGCCTCGATGGGATAGCCACTATAGTCGCAGCCCGTGACTGAAAAGTATCCGGCCGTAGCTGCGGCCAACAGCCGCGACGCTCGCCGCAGCGCAGCAGGCCTCTTCTCTCTCGGCGCGACTCCTCTCCGCACAGGGCTCACTCCCCTACGCATAAACTTTCGCGAGCTTCGCTTCCAGCGTTGTTTGCGCGTCCCCTTCACGGCGCTCGGTATCTGGCTCACCGAGAGCGCGGCGAACGCGGAGCCTGAAGCAGCTCCCGACAGTGAGCCGGCGCCGGCTGGAGCGCCCGCCGCCCAAGCCTCGGATCGCGCTCACATCGTGCCTCCTCGAGCGCTGGTGCCGTTGTCGGCGCACTACCCAGCAGGCGCCACGGGTGCTCACGACAGCGTGGTCGAGCTCGTCATCGGTGTGGACGGGATACCTCGAGACGTCCGCGTCGTGGACGGCGTGTCCCCCTTTGCGGAGGCGGCCGAGGAAGCCGCCAAGTCTTGGCGTTTTGCGCCTGCGGAGCGTGACGGCACACCCGTCGCCGCCAAGATCCGGCTGCAGGTCAGCTTCATCGATCCCGAGCCGGAGCCGGAGGCACCCGAGAGCAAAAGCCCGAGCTCGCCGAGCCCCGCGGCGTCCAGCAGAGCGGCTCCCCCGGGTGCCGCAACCCATCAGGGTGCAGCCCCGCCAGCGCCTGAAGAGCCGCTCGAGGTGACGGTCTCCGGGCGCAGAGCAGAGACCGTCAAGCGCATGACGCGCGCCGAAGTTCGCGAGCTCCCCGGCGCCTTCGGCGATGCCTTCCGCGCCATCGAGGCCATGCCCGGCGTCACTCCCATCGCCTCCGGCTTGCCCTACTTCTTCGTGCGTGGGGCGCCGCCGGGCAACCTCGGATACTTCCTCGATGGTCTATCGCTGCCGAGCCTGTATCACGCTGCCGTCGGGCCATCCGTGATTCATCCGGCGTTCATCGAGAACGTGGAGCTGTATTCCGGCGCCTACCCCGCTCGTTATGGGCGCTTTGCCGGCGCCGTGATCGCGGGCACCTCGCGCGCTCCGGGTTACGAGCTGCGCGGCGAGGCGAGCGTGCGCCTGGTAGATAGCGGCGCGTTCATCGAGGTACCCTTCGGCGAAGACAAGGGCAGCGTCATGCTGGCGGGCCGTTACTCGTACACGGGCGCGTTAGTTTCACTGCTCGTCCCAGAGATAGAAATCGGCTACTGGGACTATCAAGCACGCGCCACGTATCGCCCGACTGAAAAGGACACGTTTACTCTCTTCGGCTTTGGCGCCTATGACTTCCTCAGCGCCGAAGATGAAGATACGGGCGCAAAGGAGACGGTCTACGACGTCACCTTCCATCGCCTGGACGCGAGCTTTCGCCGGACCCTCACGCCCGACAGCGTGCTGCAACTCGGCACCACCTTGGGTTGGGATCAGACCGGATCGGGAGCAGACGACACTCTCGCGCTTCAGAGCCGGCGCATCGGCGCCCGCGCGCTCTATAGCAATCAACTGAGCCCGAGCGTGCAGCTGCGGGCCGGAGCGGACGTGGAGCTGTCACGCTTCAGCGTCGACATCACCGAGGGCCCGGACGACGATGATGATGACGACGACGACGACGATTTTGACCCGACGCTGGAGGAGCTACCCTTCGCGGCCTTGCCCATCGCCGACTTTCAGCAGCGCGCGCTCACGCGAGATGCGTTCACCGACTTGTTCGGTTCGAGGAGCGACCTGCTCTTGGGCGGCTGGTTGGACTGCGTCCTCGACTTGGGGCATGGCATCACGTTCACGCCAGGCTTCCGCCTGGACATCTACGCATCAGGCACTGACGTGAAGCTAGCCCCGGAGCCGCGCCTCAGCGCGCGCTACCAGGTCTCCGAACGCGTGGCGCTCGTACACGACATTGGTCTCGCTCACCAGGCGCCGAGCTTCGCCATCCCGGTACCGGGGTTCTCGGGCGCTGCGAGCGAGGGCTTGCAACGCGGAGTGCAGACGAGCGCCGGCGCCGAGTGGAAAGCCACGGACGCGACAGCGCTCCACGTCACGCTGTTTCAGACCGCGCTCTTTCGTGGCAGCGACCCGATTGGCTTGTTCCAGCTCGACAACGCCGATCTCTCCGTCGATGCGGCCACCGCACGCGTCACCGCGCACACGTACGGCGCAGAGCTGTACCTGCGACGCGATCTGACACGGCGACTCGGCGGGTTCATGTCCTATACGTTGTCGAGGAGCACGCGATCGACGGCCCGCCTAGAAGGCCCGTCCAGCGCCGATCGCACCCACGTGCTGAACTTGGCCGCCGCGTATCGCTTCGCTGGCAGCTGGCGTGCAGGGGCGCGCCTGGTGTTCTATAGCGGGATACCCGCGGAGGTCGCCTACCCAAAAGCGGCGCACTCGCCGCCCCGCGGCCCAATCTTTCACCGGCTCGACTGGCGCCTAGAAAAACGCTGGCGTCTCGGCGCCACGGGCTTTTGGGCGCTGGTGGCCGAAGTGCAAAACACGACGCTGCGTCGGGAAACGTTGGACGTCAGCTGTTACGCCTACGGCTGCGACGCAGAGAGCATCGGGCCCATCACCGTGCCGAGCCTGGGCGTCGAAGCCAGCTTCTGAATTCCCGCCCTTCAGATGTAGGCCTGGGTGCGAGCACTGGCGGCAAGGCGTCTGCGGTTAGTGCAACAGTGCGATGCAACTGGCGGCGCCGAACAGATATAGAACCACGCGTCTGTCTTTCCTTGATCGATTCGCGACCAGTGATAGAAGAGATCGCATGCGATGACGAAACGTCACCGCGGAGCAAAGCGCCCAGGAGCCTGTACGTCAGCTCTCTAGACCGTTCTGTTTTAGATGTTCTGTTTAGATGAGGCACGCTGCTACGAGGCCCGCTAGTCCCCCGAAGCTCGTCGCGCATTTTTTTTCGACGTTCTTCACAGCTCGGGGAGAACCTCGCCCTTGACCCAATTCGAAAGGCACACGCATGAACCGACGTGGCGACACTGACACCGCAGGCAACAACCTCGACCGCTACGGAGACGCTGACGAAGCCACCATTCGGCGTGAGTCAGCGTCGGAAGCCGAGCTCGAACATTACGAAGAAGACGACGTCGCGACCGTGCCCTGGTTGCCTCGCTAGTCGGCTTCAGGCAAGGGCGAGCGCCGGTCATTGGTTGAAGGTGCAGGAGTAGTTCAGCTGCCAGTCCAGGACATCGGGCGCCTGGTCATCATCACTGCTGGGCGTCAGCATGACGGCGATTTCGGCGAGCTCCTGGTGTGCCAAAGGCGGGCCGCCGAGCATCACGTACAGGTCGATCGGGCACGGCGCTGGCCCAAAGAAGGAGCACACTTGTGTGCTCTCCGACGCCCGGGCGACGATGAGCTCAACCCACTCGGATCGCGCCAAATCAACTTCAGTCTGCGCCGTGCGCATCCAAAATATCACCTCGGAATCACCAGGCGTTTTCGCCTCGTAGGTGAGGAAACCCCACTGCACCTGTGCGCCCTCGGGGCATTCGCTGCCGTACGCCGTGGTGATGACGTTCTGCGCGCCAGGCGCGGGGCCACAGTCGGCCCCCAGCGTGGGCGCGCCTGCTGCGCCGACCCGGGCTGAGCCGCAGCCCCGCGCCGCGCCACCGTCGAGCAGCCCCGCTGCTGCGTCGCCAGCGCTCAACGTGGTGGAGTCAAGCGGTTCGGCTTTCAGTTGATGCCTCGGCAGCTCGAACTGGGGCTCGGCGATGCGTCCAGGTCGTGCCTCCTCCCCGCAGCCCAGAGCTCCCGCAACGGCGGTGACGAGCACCATCCCCAGCCTGGCGCGAGCCGTGCCATTTCGGCACCGCTGCGCGCGTTCATCGACGTGGCTCACGCTGAGCAGATCGACACCCGTGCACCGGCCTGAAACCGATTCAAATCCGGGAGAGCTCGGATTTACCCTGCCGGTGCGACACCCTGACGAAGCAGCGCCCGACGACCCACTCGACGCAGGCGCTCGACTCGCTCAATT
Organism: Deltaproteobacteria bacterium; assembly: GCA_043747815.1. Lineage (GTDB taxonomy): Bacteria > Myxococcota_A > Polyangia > Polyangiales > Polyangiaceae > SZUA-265. The sequence goes on along the minus strand of JAYTOL010000098.1, from coordinate 27,021 downwards.
ATCGAGCTGAGTGATGCTCAAGGTGCCGCTCCCGCCACCGGGAAGGACCTCGCCAAATTCCCCGACGTAGACCGTCACCGTCTCGCCTTCGTTCAAGATCAAATCCAGCCGCGAGTCCAGACTGCCATCGTTGTCATCGTTGCAGCCTCGCTGATTGGCATCCGGCCCCTGGCAGTTCCCGTCCGCGATCGTCAACACCGAATCGGCGAGCTCCTCTGTGTTCCCGGCACCGCTCTCCGGATCGTCCGTTCCCACGAGCCCCGCAGCGTCGAACCTGAACGTACCGTCGGCGGGGGCGGTGAACACGACCGCGTAGTCCGGCGTGCCGTTCAGGTCACACGCGCCTCTAAATAGATTTACGCCGCCGACAGTTCTCCAATTGGTCTCGAAGGGGACCGCCGTCACGAGCTCCACCGGGCAGCCCACGGGTTGGTCTTCCACGCACACGCCGGCGGTGCAGCTGCCACCCTCGCACTCACTGCCATTGCCGACGTCGTTGGCGGAACAGGCGCCGCCGCCGTCGCACGCATCCGGGTGCGTGCAAGCATCGTCCAGCGGGCTCCCGCACGCGGCGCCGGCGGACTCGTGATTCGGCACGCAGGTGCCGGCACCGTCGCACTCGTCGGGGTTCGTACACGCGTCATCGACCTCGCTTCCACAGGCGGTCGCCGCTGCTTCGTGATTCGGCTCACACACGCCGAATGCATTGCACGCGTCGCGGTTCGTGCAGTCGTCGTCCAGCTCACTACCGCAAAGCGAGCCGGCCGCCACGAACGTGTGCACGCAAGCCCCGCTCCCGCAGCTATCGGCGGTGCAATCGTCAGCGTCGTCGCAGTCGGCGCCTCCACTGCACGGACCCGCATCACCTCCGGCCAGACCCGCGTCCCCCCCGCCGCGACCCGCCTGCGCTCCGCTCCCCCCATAGCCGCCGCTCCCCAGCCCCCCTCGCCCCCCTCGCCCTCCCTGGCCGCCGACTGCAGGCGCCGCACCGAGCCCCGCGGACCCCGGGAACAAGTCGCCCGAACGGACGTCGCCACAGGCCCACGCAACGAGCACACACGAACCAAGCATTGCAAGAGAAGTAGACTGTCTTCGCATCTCGATGTTCACACGCGTCAGGGACCTCGCAACGAGCCGCACCACGGCGGGGCGAGAACCTGGGCGCTCTCCGGCTAAATCAGATAACGATAACCCGCATCCACGAGTCGGAGCAAGCTCGGGCAACGCCACCGACCCGGGGTGCCTCTGTGGAGAATGGTAATCCACTGCCGAGATCCGCCCGTTCGCAGAATGGCGCCGCACGGGATACGTGGCTTTTTGCACGACGCGGGTTGGGGTGGCAGCGCTCGATTCCGCGTGCAGCGATTCCACGGCGACTAGCGCCCAGGCCCACGTGGAGCGGTTCGCGCGCCCGAGCTCCGGCGCGTCACGAGAACACGTGGCCGAACCCTCGCTCAATGCTGGTCGCGCGGCGCATCAGGCACCTGAACCCGCAAGCATCGACTCGAGCGCGGGCGCTCACCCGCAGCGCCTCCGCGAGCTCGATGCGGCGTTGCATCAACGTATCACTGCACTCGACGCCCGACTCGATTCGATCGTGACGATGACGTATTCGATGGCGGGCCTCACGTGGCGAAGCGTCCCGCCTCTGCAGGTCGACGGCGCTGTCAACTCGCAGCCCGAGCGCCGCCACGAACAGACGTTCCGCGTTTTTCGAGCCCTCCGGGGGTACGCCAGGTAAACTGCCGCGAGCCATGTCGAAACGCGCAGCACTCCTCGCTCTTCCTCTCGCGTCGGCCATCGCCTGGCTGGCTATCGATTGGGTACCTCCCGCACTGGCTGAGGCCCCGGCACGGGCGGGCCCGCTGCCTTCCGCCCAGAGCAGGCCCGAACAGCCTCCAGCTACACCGCCAGCGCCAGCTACACCGCCAGCGCCAGCGCCGGCAGCCAGCGACATGGCGAGCCGGCGCGAGGCCTGGAACAAACCGTTCCCCCCCTTCCACGTGATCGGCAACATCCACTACGTGGGCGCCGGCGTGAGCGCGTTCCTCATCAGCACGCCCGAAGGTTCCATCCTGCTCGACGGCGGCCTGCCCGAAACCGCGCCGCTCATCGAAAAGAGCATCACCGAGCTTGGCTTCAAGTTACGCGACGTCAGGTTTCTGCTCAACAGCCACGCCCACTTCGATCACGCGGGCGGCCTCGCCGCGTTGAAGAAAGCTTCGCGGGCCAAGCTCGTGGCGAGCCGCGGCGACGCCCCCGCCCTCCGCGCCGGCGGCCCCGACCAACCCGCGGTCGGCGTCGACCGAGTCATCGACGACGGCGACACCGTCGAGCTCGGCGGCACCGTCCTCACCGCCCGCGTCACGCCCGGACACACCCCAGGCTGCACCACCTGGACGGCGACCGTCAGCGACGCCAACACGCCCTATCGCGTCGTGTTCTACTGCAGCACCTCCGTCGTCGATCGCCTGCTGGGCAACAGCCAGTATCCGACCATCGTCGCCGACTACGAACGCAGCTTCTTGCGCTTGCGAGACCTCTCTGCTGACGTCTTCCTCGGGCCCCATCCCGAGTTCTTCCACATGGCCGAAAAGCGCGCGCGCATGCAGAGCGGCGGCGCCAACCCCTTCATCGACCCGAGCGAGCTCCGCCGCTTCGTGGACCGGTCCGAGCAGAAGTTCCGGGAAGTGCTCGAGCGCGAGCAACGCGAGGATGGCAGCGCCCCGGCGCCTCCCTCCCCGGGGCCTCCGCCCCACTAACGCAGCGCTGCAGCAAGTACGCCCACGTTTTCAGCGCTTAGTCTCGCCCGGAGGGCCTCGGTTAGCCGTCGCCGGGCGGACTCAGCGCGTCCACTCGAAGGCGATCTCGGTCTCCGGCAGGTCGAGGGCGTTGGCGATCCGATAGAGTGTCGAGCGCCGCGGAATGGACGCCGAATTCAGCATGCGGCTGAGAGACGGCTGAGGGATACCTGTCTTCTTCGCGACGGCGGACACGCCGCCGTGCTTGTCGATGATCTGGCGCAGCGTCGCCTTGTCTTTCATGACGTGGTTAGTCACGTCGTCGAGTTGATCGAACTTGACGTAGGGCTTCTGCACCGGCTGCTTCGGGGCGTCGCGGTTGTCATCGAGGAGGTCTTGAATGTCTGAGATGATCTCGTCGCGTTGCTCGAGATCATTGTCGGCTTCAGCCCACAATTCGAAAAGGTCGTAGACACCCTGATCCTTCAGGGCAAGGTCATAGGCCGCCGCAAGGAACTTGCGGTCGAGGTCGGTCTTCGTCATCTCGTGGACGAACCCTGCGAGCTTCAGTTTCTGCTCAGGCGTCGTCGCGAAAAGGATCATAACGTACCTCGGTGGATGTATTGGTTCTGTGCGATCAGATTGATGTGGCCCTTGAACTTGGCCAGCATACGGCGTTCATAGTTCGTGTCGCTCTTGACGTATGCTTCGCATAAGATGGGTGAGGCGACGGAAAGCCGTCCCGCAGCAACTCGATGCACGGACGAATCTGCGTCCGATACTCCTGGACGTTGAACACGCTCTTGCGCTTTAGATTCAGGTAGGAATCCAGGGCCCATTCCGTGATGACAACGGGCCAGCGTGGAGGAACGCTCGAGAAGCCCGCCGAGCCGGCCATATAACATTACATAACATTCGCTGGTACCGTGCGCAAGTGAGACCGGATGACAATTGGTGTTCCGAACTGCCTAGACCGCATAATTTGGCGCGTTTAACCTTCGCCCGAGGGGCTGTCGCAGGCAGGAGCGAGCGCCGGGGCCAATGTGTACAGGGCCAATGTGTACAGATCGTCTACTAGCGCCGCGGAGGCTCCGGCACGTCACCCGAGTACTTGACCCCCGCAGGCACCGAGTTGCTCGGCCTCACCGTGAAGGGTCCCGAGTGCATGCGGGCCCGGGGACGCGGACCCAAGTACATGAGGGTCGGTGGACGGATCCACTACCGTCGAGCTGACCTTATTCACTACGTGCGCGTGGGGTCCAATGCGGCTGACCGCGCATAGGCGTTGGACCTGTCAGCGTCCCCGGCAAGAGTCGAACTTGCGACCAACGCTTTAGGAAAGCGCTGCTCTATCCAGCTGAGCTACGGGGACTCGGGTGCCGGCCCGGACGGCCGCGGCGTTCGCATAGCACAGAACAGTGCGCGCTCGGAGCAAAGGAGCGGTGGGGGAACGTTGGCCGAAAGGCCCGCAGGCGGGCGCGGCAGCTCGGACCTGGGCCGAGGTCGTGCTGTGATATACGCCGGGCATGCTCGAGGGTGGTTGCGCCGTTGGTTGGGGGCGCGGTGTCGCGTCGAGGTTGGCGTCCGAGGGCGTCGGTTCGTTGGGCTGAGGCCCGCGGTTCGCCGAATTTGGCTGTGTCGAGGCGTTACGATGCGGTGGTGGTGGGCTCGGGCCCCAACGGGCTGACGGCGGCCGCGTTGCTCGGGCGAGCGGGGCTATCGGTGTTGGTGATGGAGGCCGCCAGCGATTTGGGCGGCGGGGTGCGGACGCAGGCGCTGACGCTGCCGGGGTTCGCCCATGACGTGTGCTCGGCGGTGCACACGATGGGGTGCCTGTCGCCAGCGTTCGAGCTCTTGGAGCTGACGCGGCATGGGTTGGTATGGCTGCACCCGGAGGTTTCGGTCGCACACCCTCTGGCAGGTGGGCGCGTGGCTCTGCTAGAGCCATCGATCGACGCCACGGCTGCGGGCCTGGAAGCGGACGGGAGCGCTTATCGCCAGCTGGTGAGCCCGTTCTTGCGCTCACCGAAGAAGCTGTTTGCCGATCTGCTGGCGCCGCTCGGGCTGCCGCGTCAGCCCTTGACGATGGCGCGGTTTGGCTTTCTGGGACTGCGTTCGGCGCGTCGGCTGGCGTTTGGGCGGTTCGAGGGGGAGGCGGCGCGGGCGTTGTTCGCGGGCTGCGCAGCTCACGCGGTGCAACCGCTCGAGCACTGGCTCACGGCGGCGTTCGGGCTGACGTTTTTGATCGCGAACCACGTCAAGGCGTGGCCCGTGGCGAAAGGCGGGTCACAGGCTATCGCGGAGGCATTGATCAGCGTGTGCAAGACACACGGGGTAGAGTTTGAGACGGACCGGCACGTGAAGTCGCTCGCTGAATTGCCGGACGCAGAGGCGCTGCTGTTCGACGTGGCGCCGCAGCAATTGGCCAGCATCGCGGGCGGGGCGTTGCCGGAGAGCTACCTGAGGCAGCTGCGCAGCTATCGCATGGGGCCGGGGTGTTTCAAGCTCGACTGGGCGCTGGATGGGCCCATTCCGTGGCTCAATGCAGCGTGCGCGCGCGCCTCGACGGTGCACGTCGGCGGCGACTTCGACGAGGTCTCTGTGTCCGAGGCCGCGATGTGGAAGGGTGAGCATTGTGAGAGGCCCTTCGTGCTCGTGACCCAACAGAGCCACTTCGACGAGGCTCGCGCCCCCGCGGGCAAGCACACGGGTTATGCGTATTGCCACGTGCCTGCCGGTTCGACCCGAGACATGACCCTGGCCATCGAGGCGCAGATCGAGCGTTTCGCGCCGGGTTTTCGCGAGCGTATCCTGGCACGTCACCGGCTGTTTCCTCGGGACCTGGAGGCCAAAAACCCGAGCCATCTGGGCGGCGCGGTGACGGGCGGCGTGGCGGACCTCCGGCAGCTGTTCACGCGCCCCGCGCTGCGGCTAGATGCTTATTCGACCCCCAATCCGCGGCTCTACTTGTGCTCTCAGTCCACGCCGCCGGGCGGGGGCGTGCACGGGATGTGCGGCTTCTATGCCGCGCGCTCGGCGCTCGCGAAGCGCTTCGGGCAGCGGCTTGCCTTGCCGATCGGCGAGGACGTGCCGGCTCTGTCGCGTTGAGGCGTCAGAATCGGCCCTCGAAGGCCAGGCTGGGGATGGTGATGGGGCCTATCTCCTGTTCCGTGCAGCCGCTGAGGTCGCAGTCGTTGCTCACGACCTCCGTGCTCAGCGTGCTGTTCTGCACCTCGATCACGAACGCGGCGAAAGCGCCCTTACCGCCGATGGGCCAGCGCTTCTCGAGGCGCAAGTCGAGGCGATGAAACGCTGGTAAGCGCCCGCTCGCCAGCGGGTCGTTGGGTGCGCCCGTGTAGAAGACAAAGCGGCCTCCCGCTCGCCAGCGGCGCCCGAGATCGTACGCGAGCGCGACGTTGAGCACGTGGGTGCGATCAAAGGAGGAGACGATGCGTCCGAACTGCGTCGAGCGCAGGGAGCGCGACAACGTATAGCTGAGAAAGCCGCCGAGCTTGCGCGTGAGGTCCCGATGAAACATGAGCTCGAGTCCATACGCCTGGCCCCGCGTGCGCGTGTCCGGCAAGAGGCTATCGTTGTCGTCGTCGGTGAGCGCGTCCACACGCACCAGGCTCAAGATGTCGGTCATGTTGAAGAAGGCATTGTGAAACACGCTGACCCCGAGGCTCATGTCGTCAGGCAAGCGGTACTCGAAGCCGGCGCTCGACTGCACGCCGCGCTGCAGCCCTCCGGGTAGTCCACCGATCTCGAAACCCGCGATCGGCACGACGAAGCTCGGTGGCTGCGCCGCCAGGCCTACGGCATTTTTAAGGGTCAGTCGCTGGCTGACCTCGAACTCTGCCGACAGCCGCGGTTCTATGGATACGGCGAGCGCACCGTCGGAGGCATACACGTCGGAGCGCAGGCCTGGCACGAGCCTCACGTGAGGCGCGACGTCCATCGTCAGCTCCGCGTACGCGCCCGTCACGACGTCGCGGCGCGTGGGGAATAGGCGCCGGAACTCCGCCTCGTCGTCCTCGTCCGAGTCCGTCGTAGAGCCGGGGTTGAGCTCGACGCCCTCGTCATTTTCAAAGATGGCATCGACGCGATAAGCATCGATGACCCCGTCGATCCCCGCCGATAACTTCAGATCCGGATCGATACGCCACGTGTATTCGCTGCGCAGCTGCACGCGGTGGTTGATGGTAGCGCCCACGTCTTCGCCCAGGCGAGTGCGGTCCAGGCCGAGCGTGAGCGCCGTGCGCAGCTCCGAGCGCTCCGAGAGCTCGTGGCGGTGGCGCAGGTCGATGCGATGAAATTCAGTGCTGAACAGCTCGTCGTCACTAGCGCTCGTGTCCTCGCCGAAGTAGTCGAAGGAGCCAAAGACGAACGCGCTCAGCGTATCCCTCTCGCCGAGCTCGTAGCTGGCGCGGAGCTGATAGTCCCAGTACTCGAGCCGCACATCTTGCCCGATGAGCGAGATCAGGTAGGCCGTGTACGAGTAGCGGCCGCCGACCAGGACGTGGCCCTTGCCGCCGAGGAATGGCGCCTCGGTCATCGCTCCAGCGTCAAACAGGCGGAGTTGCCATTCACCGCGCCAGTCGTCACTCGGCGCTGTGGCCTCGCCCGCGACGATGCCGCCGGAGAAGCGACCATAGCGAGTCGGATAGGCACCAGGATATAGGTCGACGCGCTCCACCATGCCCGGATGCACGACGGACGGGCCCAGACCCACGTGGTAGAGCAGCGGCAGACGGATGCCGTCGAGAAAATATCCGACGTTGCCCGGCGGCGCGCCGCGCACGTAAAAGAAAGGGACACCGGAGACCAGCGGCGTCACGCCGGGTAAGGCCTCGATGGCACGGAACGGATCGCCGAACGCTCCCGGCAGCTGGCGAACTTCGGCTCGGGTCAGCGTGCGGGCGCGGGCCTCGGGGCGCTCGCCGAGCACCGTGACCTCGATGGGAGCGCTCGGCGCGAGTGCCGGGTCCGGGGCTGAGGGGGCGGGCAGAGCCGGGATCGCGGAGGGCTCGGGCTCAGCGAAGCGCACCTGAAAACGAATTTTGGCAGCCACCGCCACGTCGCCACTCCGAGCGGGCTCGAAGCGCCAGCCTTGCGCGGCGTCGAGCGCGGCGCTCGCAAACGGCTCGCTGCCCTCGAACACACTGGCAACGGTCACGTCGCCTGCCGCACCGATCACCAACTCCAACACGACCACTGCCGCGCCCGAGCCCGTGGCAGGGTACTCGACGAGAGGCTCGCTGAGCAGGCGCGGAGGCGTTACGAGCGCCGGCGGCTCGACCCCGGGCGGGGCCGTGGCGCCCTCCACCGCCGGCGCGGACGGCGGCGAGGGCTGAGCTGGGGCCGGCTTTTCGGCAGGGTTCGGCGCTGGACCGCTAGGATCTGCCGTGGGGCGCGCTCCACCCTCCGCAGACCAGACCTGCGCCGTGACGAGCACGCCGAGCGCCGTCCGGCGCAACCTGTCTTTCAGCTTTGGCACGCGCCGGTAGCCAAGGTAACGCCACCGCTATGGAACGAGAGGCTGAGGGGGCCGCAACGTGTCAAACTTGCTGGCGAGCTGTGCCAACGCTGCCCGCTGCGCGGCGAGATCCAGAGTAGGGCTGAGCTCCAGGGCGCGGAGCGACGCCGCCAGAGACGCCACGTCCTGCTTACCCGAGTCGAGCAGCGACGAAGCTGCGCGCAGCTGCTCCTGCGCCGTGCCGAAATTATTCTGATCGAAGGCCATGATCGCGAGGTGGATCCGGCGCCGAGACTCGAGCTCCCTGAGCTCCTGGTTTTGGCTGGCTTCTCGCTGCTCGGCAGCTTCGAGCGCATGACGCGTGGTGTTCAGGCTCTCACCTGCGCTGTCGAGCCGGGCTTGCATCTGTAGCCGCCCGCCGAGATACGCGCCGCCGACCAGGAGCAGCAGAATGCCCCCCAGCCAGAGGGAGCGCTTGAATCGCGAGCGGGGCTTGGCGATGGCCTGGATGTCTCGAGCCATTAGCTGCTCTCGCCAACCAAGTGTTTGACGAGGTCGACATAGGCCTGCTTGGCCACATCGGCGGGGGTGCCTTGGCGTGACGACCAAGCGTCGTATTTTGCTCGACCCTTGAAGTCGAGCATGCCCGGGCGCTCACCTTTGACGTCCCCTTCAGTGGCTTGCTTGTACAAGGAATAAAGGGCCAGGAGCTGGTCGCTCGGAGGGGTGGAGGGCAGTTGCTTGACCCGCACCTGCGCCGTTTTAAAGTCGTCCTCGAGGGGCATGCCTGATGATAGCCTGCTCGGTTCTTCAGTGGAATGCGGAAGGTTCCAGCCGCTTCCTGCGGCAGTTTCGCCCCTTCACAATAGAGACGTGTGAGTCTTTGTCGGGGACACGAAGCTTTGCGACGCGCGAGCCCAGTTCCGGTCTAGACTGGAAGGTTTCCGCAATCACTTAAAGGGGGAAGCGTGACATGGTGAGAAATCCCGTACCAACGCAGGGGGCAGCCCCGCCGCGGTCGATGACGCCCATGGCCCAGAGCGGGGCCGTGAGGAAGGGGCCGGGCTACGCCTTGGGCGAGCTGCTCGACGCGGTCCCTGGCGCTTGGTTTTTTACCCGCAGCGATGGCTCGTTTGCGTATGTGAGCCTGGGCGCCTGTGAAGCGCTCGGTTATTCGCGTCGAGAGCTCTTGGCGGCCAAGGTGTTCGAGATCGATCCGACGTTCGACGCCGAGTCCTGGTGGCGGCATTGGGAAGCCACCGTCCCGACCCAAACGAGCACGCTGCGCACGCGGCACCGTCGGCGCGACGGCAGCGAATTTCCCGTCGAGGTGCGCTCACTGAAGATCGAGCTCGATGGCGAGCCCCTGGCGGCGTCCTACTCGGCGGATCTGCCCCCCAGTGAGCCGACGCGGGCCGCGCTCCAAGCCAGCGAATCTCGGCTCGAGGGGTTGATAGCGCACCTCCCGGACCTGGTGTTTCGCTTGCGTGTCGAGCCGTGCATGAGCTTCGAGTTCATCAGCCCGAGCTCTCGAGCTCTGCTCGGCTACGCCCCGTCGGAGCTGGTCGGGGACGAGGGGGCCATCGCGCGCATCGTTCACGCCGCTGACCTCGAGCGCTTCCTCACGCTGCACCGCACACAACTCTCGCGCAAGGCAGAGCCCTCGGGTGGGGCGGGGCTGTCGGGCGGGGCGGGGCTGTCGGGTGGGGCTGGGCTGTCGGGTGGGGCTGGGGCACCACGTGGCACGGGGCACGAGCTCCGGTTCGTCGACAAGGCCGGGCGCGTGCTCTGGATGGAGCTGCGCTTCGCCCTCGTCCGGGACAATGATGATCAGCCCTCGGTGATCGAAGGCGTGGCGCGTGACGTGACGCAAAGCCATGAGGCTGAGCTCGCCAAGCGGCGGCTCTTGGCGGCCATCGAGCAGGCAGCCGAAGCCGTGGTCGTGACCGACGCGGGCGGCAACGTGGAGTACGTGAACCCGGCGTACCGGCACGCGACGGGCATCGCCGAAGCCGACGCCCTGGGCCGCCCCTGGCGGGAGCTCGAGGTGCGGAAAGACCGGGCCTTTCTGCGGCGGCTGGAAGCAGCGTTCGAGCGCGGCGAGGTGTGGCAGGGCCGCATCCAGAGCGTCCGCACCAGCGGCAGGAGCTACGCCGAAGACGCGACGCTGGCACCAGTCCGCGACGAGGCCGGTAAGCAGATAGGTTGTGTCGCAGTGAAGCGGGACATCACGGAACAGCTGGCGCTCGAGGAGCGGCTGCACCAGATGCAGAAGCTGGAAGCCGTGGGCCAGCTCGCGGGGGGCATCGCGCACGACTTCAACAACCTGCTCCACGTCATCCAGGGCCACACTCACATGATGCAGGGCCTGGACCTCTGCGGGTTTGCGCAGGCGGTCGAGCTCACCGAGATGCTGTCGGAGGTGGACAAGGCTGCGGAGCGCGCTGCCGTGCTGGTGCGGCAGCTCTTGGCCTTTAGCCGCAAAGGCGGCGCCGAATTCTCGGAGCTGTGCCTCGACGAGCTCTTGGCGACCTCGCACGGGCCGTTGCAGCGCTTGATCGGGCCGCACATCCAACTGGTGTTGACCTGCCATTCGGGTCGCGTGGCGATCCAGGGCAATCAGGCGCAGCTCGAGCAGCTGCTCACCAACCTGTGCATCAACGCTCGGGAAGCGATGCCGCCCGGCGGTTACCTGCACATCGGCCTGTGGCCGACCACGCAGAGCGAGCTGCCCACGGTGTTTCGTGAGCAAGCCGAAGAGGAGTATGTGCGCCTGACCGTGAGGGACGAGGGCGCGGGCATGACACCCGAGGTCCAGCGGCGCCTGTACGAGCCGTTTTTTACCACCAAGCGCGCAGGCGAAGGTATTGGCTTGGGCCTGGCCACCGTGTACGCGATCGTCCAAGGGCATCGAGGCTTCATCGATTCGGTGTCGACGCAGGGCCAAGGCACGACCTTCAACGTCTACTTGCCGCGTTGCGACAGCGCCGAGCGCGTCACGCTGCGCGGCCCCGCGCGCACACGCATCGATGGGCGGGGACGGCTCGCGCTGGTCGCTGAGGACGAACCCGCCGTGTTGCAGCTGACCTCCTGTTACCTGCGTCAATCCGGCTTCGGCGTCCTCTCCGCCACCAACGGTCCTGAGGCTGAGCGTTTGCTCGTCGAGCGGGGCCCCGAAATAGCGCTGGCGGTGCTGGACGCGGTCATGCCAGGTTTTGGCGGCCAGGGCCTGCACCAGGTCATGAAGGACCGCGGGCTCACGGCCCCCATCATCTTCGTTACAGGTTATGACTACCAGACACTGTCGGGCGCGCCCGAGGAGGAGAACGTCGCGATCCTGCGCAAACCCTTCGGCGCGAACGAGCTACTCGACCAAGTCGCTCGGTTGCTGAGAGAGACCGCATGACACCCCCCGATCCGCCCATTGCGCTCCAGGACCGATACGCGCCCCACAACGCCTGTTTTGGCTGCGGCCCGGACAATCCGCGAGGCTTGCGCCTGAAGAGCTACGTCGAGGGCGAGCAGGTGGTGGCCACCTTTGTACCGGAGCCTCACCATCAAGCCTTCCCCGGCGTGCTCAATGGCGGCATCATCGGCGCGCTGCTCGATTGCCACGGCAACTGGGCCGCTGCCCACACGTTGATGCTGGCGCGTGGAGACACGACCCCGCCCTGTACCGTCACCGCTGACTTCCACGTCAAGCTGCGGGCGGTAACCCCGCTCGACGCGCCCCTGCGGCTCGTGGCGCGCGCGCTGCAAACCGGCGCGGATCGCTGCGTCGTGGAAGCGGAGCTCGAGAGCAACGGGAAGGTCACCGCGACCTGCCGAGGTACGTTCGTCGCCGTGAAACCTGGGCACCCCGCCTATCATCGCTGGTGAGCGCTCGAGCGCGGGCAAATCTTCGGCAGTTGTGTGAGGCGCCCACGGGCCGCCGAGCCCGCAGCAAAACTGAGATTGCGACGGGCCGCGGGCACAACTATGCCTGAGGGCGTGTCGGAAGAGCTCGTAGATTTATTCAGCGATACGGCTACGCAACCCACGCCGGGCATGCGCGAGGCGATGCTGTCGGCCCCGCTCGGGGACGAACAGCGCGGAACAGATCCCACCGTCCGCAAGCTGGAGGAGCGCATCGCCTCTATCTTGGGTAAAGAGCGTGCGGTGCTCTTGCCCTCGGCGACGATGGCCAATCAGATCGGTGTCGCGCTGCACTGCGCGCCGGGGGATGAGGTGCTGTGTCACCGCACCGCGCACGTGATCAACAGTGAAGGCGGCGGCCTGGCAGCAAACGCGGGCATCCAGGTCATGGCGCTCGGTGGGGAGCGCGGCATCTTCGACGCCCAGACGTTGCTCGCTGCATTACGCTTCGACGACCCGCATCAGCCGCGGAGCCTTGCCGTCGTGGTGGAGAACACGAGCAACGGCGGGGGCGGCAGCGTCTGGCCGGATGCCACGTTTTTTGGGGTGAGCCGCGTGTGTGAAGAGCGCGGGCTCGCGCTGCACATCGACGGAGCGCGGTTGTTCAACGCGGCCGTAGCCCGCGGCGTAGCTCCCGATCACTGGGGGCGCCACGCGCAGAGCGTGCAGGTGTGTTTCTCCAAGGGGCTCGGCTGCCCCTTTGGCGCGGTGCTCGCTGTCGACGCGGATCGAGAGGTCCACGTCCGCCGCATCAAGCAGCGCATGGGTGGGGCCCTGCGGCAAGCCGGCATCGTCGCCGGGGCGATGTTGTACGCGCTCGATCACAACGTGGAGCGTTTGCAGGACGACCATCGGCGCGCGGCGCGGCTGGCGGCGGCGCTCGGCGAGCTGCCGGGCATCGAGCTCGTGCCGGCCGAGACCAACATCGTTTATTTCCGCTACACGCGCGGCAAGGCGACGGAGCTCGCAGAAAAGCTGCGGCAGCGCGGCGTCATCGTGTCCCACATGCCGCCGGACCGGCTGCGCGCCTGTACTCATCTCGGCATCTCGGATCAGGCGATTGAGCGGGCGATTAGCGCATTTTCAGAGATCCTGTCGGGCTGATTTGGGCGGCAAGCTGTGAGGCCGACAGGCCGCATGGGGCGTGGCCGTTGTTCGTTGCCTGATAATGCGGTAACCTGCCGCCCCTACCCCATCCCTCGGAGAGTGGACTCAATGGCTCGAGTGACCGTCGAAGACTGTCTTGAACAAGAAGAGAATCGCTTTGCTTTGGTGCTGCTCGCGGCCAGCCGGACCCGGCAACTGATGAAGGGCCAGCAACCTCTAGTCCGAGGCAACAACAAGAGCGCCGTGATGGCCTTGCGCGAGATCGCCGACGGCAAAGTGCGTTTCCACCGCGAGAGCCTAGAGATCGTCCGCGAGTGGCTCGACGAACGTGGCGTAGAGATGCGTTGAATGGGTCGCGTCCCGAGCTCATGGCTCGGGCGCGTCAAAGCGCTGCCAGATCGCCCGCTTCGACGACGTGGCCCCATTGCCTCGAGGGCGCCGCTGAGCTCGGCTCAGACCGAAGCGCATTTCGGTGCAGATCGGCGCCCGGAGGCGCGGAGAGATAGCAGAGCTATCTCGAGCACGCCGGGCGTCGAGATGCCCGAAAGGCGCGAGAGATGAGCCGAGCTCACCAGTCGACGCGGAAGCGCACACCGGCGGTGCGGGGCGGGTTGAAGAAGCGTAGGTTCAGCGTCGAGGTGGAGATGATGCTGGTCGAGTAGGCGATGTTGCCCACGTTGTTGAGGAAGGCGTTGAGCGAGATGCGACCGTCCGGGTGCTTCCAACCCGCGCCGATGTCGAAGCGCGTATAGGTGGGGACGACGTCGGTGAAGCGTTGTTGGAGCGTCTCGTTGGCGAGCAGGCTCGTATACAGCGCTGTCGTCGGTGCCACCCCGTCCGGCTCGAGGATGTTGCCCTCGCCGTTGTACACGCTCATGTAGTGCTTGCCGCGCGTTTGCCCCTGGATAACCCAGTTAAACGAGCCAAATTCCGTGAAGATCAACTGCGAGAGCGTGTAGTTTATCGTGTAGGGCGAGACGCGGGGTAGCCAGTTGCCACCCAGGTCCACCTTGTAGTTATTCGCCGGGTTATCCGAGAGCCGCGTGTCGGTCGTGATGGTCCCGTCCTGGAACTTGGCGTCCATCAAGAGCACGTGCACTTCCGCTTCGAGCCCTGCCGGCAGGCGGTAGGTCGCGTCGATATCCAGGCCGTAGATCGGCGTCGTCGTCTGTGCGTTCTGGCGGACCGCCGAGTTGGGAGCCGCTTGGTTCGCGTTCTCCCCGTCCATCACCTGAGCGGGATCTGCCAGGCCGACGATGGTTTGGAAGGTGAGGTCATCGTAGCGATACATAAACGCGGAGGCGTTCAGACGCAGGTTGCGGTCGAGCAGGACGTTTTTGCTGCCGAGCTCGAAGGACAGCACGCTCTCCGGATCGTAGTCGGAGTTGTAGAGGGTGTTCTGCGCGATGCCGGGCGCCGTGTCGTTGAAGCCGCCCGCCTTGTGGCCCGTCGTGACCGTAAAATAGAGCAGGCTGTCCTTCGTCGCGTCGAACTCCACGCCCAGGCGCCAGTCGAAGAACGTATTTTTGGTCTCGTTGTTCTGCGGCACCGTGTTGTAGATGAGCCGGCTCAGGCCCGACCTCACTCCGGCGGTGCAGTACATACCGACCCCGTCCTCGTTGGGAGCGACGCGCGGCTGTTGCACCTGCCCGGGAGTGGCCGCGGGCGGGTCATTGCAGAGCGCCTGGGGCAACGTGTCGCGCGCGCCAAAGCTGTCGACGCCGTTCAAGAACAGGTTGACGCGGTTTTCGACCGTGTCGATCGGTGTGCCATCGGCGTTCTGTGGCAGGCCGTACTGGGTGCGGCTGAGCCCTTCCGGCTTGTAGCCTTCGGTGCCAAACCGATTCTCGCCACCGGGAAAGTTCTGAGCCAGAGCCCACAGGCCGCCATTGCGCGACTTTTCCTCGTGAGTGAGGCGTGCGCCGCCGATCGCACGGAAGCTGTCCACCACGTCAAAGGTGGCGTCCACGTAGCCGGCGATTGACCCGCCTTTGACGTCGGGCATGTTGAACTCGCCGCCACCGAAGCCGTTGGCCGGGTCCGATATCTGACCCGCAAACACCTGCTGGTCCTCGTCGAAGAAGAAGCCGCCCGCCGTCCAGCGCAGACGGGCCGTGTCCGGCGCGAACGCCCGCAGCTCTCCGATCAGCGACTGGGAACGGGTGTCCCAGAAGCCGTTCGTGTACACGTCCGGCGAGACGTCATCAAAGCCGTAGCCGTCCGTGACCGCGCCAGCGTTGGCGCCCGTGACCTGCTGGTAACGCAAGGCCCGATAGCTCGCGAGCGCCTGGAAGATGACAGGGCCCGTGTCGAAGGTGACCTCGCCGCGAAGCCCCTGATGGATCAGATCGGTGGAGGGGTTCATGCCGCGGTAGTAGACGCGGCGCGGGTTATCCAGGTCGTTGATGGCGAACGGGATGGTCACTGGGCTGGCCGTGCTGGACGGCATGCCGTTGGGACCGATCAGCGCGCCCGTCGTGTCAGTGGCCGTGAGCGGGCCCTGGAAGTTAGCGCCCAGATACCCCGTACCGCGCTCGCGCGTCATGTCGTAGCCGAACAGCAGCGATAAGGCCTTTACCGGTTGGTAGAGCACCTGCGCGCGCAGCGCGTAGGCGTCCGCATTTTCCCCGGGCGTGATGTCATAGACCGGCCCGGCGTTCACGAAATAGGGATCGTGAACCTCGGAGAAACCGGCGACGCGAAACGCCAGCGTGTCACCGATGGGGATGTTGACCATGCCCTGGTAGCGCCGCTGCGCAAACGTGCCGAAGGTCGCTTCGCCGTTCGCGCCGAACTCGCCCAGCTTGGGTCGGGCGGACACGATATTGACCGAGCCACCCATCGAGTTGCGGCCGCGCAGGGTGCCCTGCGGGCCGCTGTTCACCTCGACGCGTTCGATGTCGAAGAACATCGAGCCCACGCCGCGCGGACGCGGGATGTAGACCCCATCGACGTGCAACGACACCGCGGGATCGCCGAGCTCGGTGTTGTTGTCCGAGCCCACGCCTCGGATGTAGACCTCGGTGTTGCCTTCTTGAGTGCCGATCTGCAAGCCCGGCACCATCGACGCCATCTCGCGAGCGTTCGTGATACCGATGGAGGCCAGCTTGCTCTCCGAGAAAGAAGCCGCGACACCCGAGTAGTCTTGTAGGTCTTTCTTCCGGCGATCGACCGTAACGACAACCTCTTCCAGGTCGCCTTCGCCAGCCGCCGCCTCGGCTCCGACGTCACCGGTGCCGACTTCGAGCGTGCCATCATCGGGAGGCAACGCACTAGGGTCCTCCACGGCAGGCTCTTCCACGGCAGGGTCTGCCGGAGCCTGTTCCGCTGCCGCGCCTTCGGCCGAAGCGGCGGGCGGCTGGGCCTCAGCGGGAGCCTCGGAAGGAGCGGCGGGCGCAGGATCTTGAGCCCACGCATCTCGAGCCCAGACAGAGCCACACAAGACGAGTAAGCCCACGGCGCCGAGGCTCGAGCCCAGACGGCGCGTGGCTCGCTTGCCCAAACGACCCTTGCCCAAGGGCCCCGTCGCGCTCTCGCCCACAATGATTGCAGCCATCTCGTGTCCTGCCTCGTCTCGTTGGTTGAATCGCAGCCGCGTGACCTCGCCTCAGGGAGGCTCGAAGAGCCGGGCGACAAGGCCATGGCTTTTCGGAGCTGCGCTCTCACAGGCGAGCGATCCCGTTCGTTATGGACTGCGCGGGTGTGGATCGACGCTCAAAGCCTTCTGCTGGCCACTCGATTGGTAATGGGATGGCCCTTCTCCGTCAAGCTTTCCGTCCCGACTCTCGGCGGCAATCAAAGCCGTAAAGCGTGGCTCGCCGGGCCCGCTACGACGCTTGGTCAGAGCGCGTGCGCCGCTCGCGAGCGCCAGCGTCGCTGCGCTGCGAAGGGTGTGATCCATTCGATCCTTGTCGCATCGCGCCATGCATCTCGGCGGGCGGGCACATGGGCCTACATCAGATCAGAGCCGATTTTCAGCGTGCGTCCGCGCAGATCGCTGCTCCGGATCTCGCTTGACGAAGCCGCGGCCTTCTGCGGAGTCTTCGAGGCATCGGAGGCGTGACCATGAAGGTACTGTACATTGGTGGCACGGGGGAGATCTCCTTCTCGTGCGTGCTGGAGAGTCTGGCACTCGGTCATGAAGTCACGGTCCTGAATCGGCAGCAGACGCAGCAGCTGCTGCCGAAGGGCGTGCGGCAGATCAGCGCCGACCTGAACGGCGAGGGCGCGTATGCCGGCGTGGCCGGAGAGAGCTTCGACAGCGTCTGCCAGTTCTTCGCGTTCGACGCGGCGCGCATCGAGGCGGACCTCGCCGCGTTTGCCGGCCGCACCGGGCAGTACGTCTTCATCTCCTCCGCATCCGTGTACGAGAAGCGCATCGATCGCTTCGAGTGGATCACGGAACAGACGCCGATCCATAATCCGTTCTGGGAATACAGTCAGAAGAAGGCCCGCCTGGAGGCTCGCTTGTTCGAGGCGCATGCGGCGGGCCAGTTGCCGGTGACCGTGGTCCGCCCGAGCCACACGTACCGGCGCCGCCTGCCGAGCGCTCTCGGCGGCGGTGATTGGACGGCGCGTCGCATGCTCGGAGGTCAGAGGGTGATCTTACACGGGGACGGGACGAGCCTGTGGACACTCACCCACGCCACGGATTTCGCGAGGCCGTTCGCTCGCTTGCTCGGCAATTCGGGCGCGCTCGGGCAGGCCTTCCACATCACGGGCGAGAGCGTGCACAGCTGGGATGAGATCTTTACCCAAATGGCCCGCGCGCTCGGCGTAGAGCCCCGCCTGGTCCACATCGCGAGCGACGCGCTGATACGCCACGAGCCCGCCTGGAGAGGGCCGCTGCACGGCGACAAGGCGCCCTCGAGCTTGTTCGACAACTCGAAGGTCATGGGCGTGGTGGGGCCATTCCCGACCAGCGTGAGCATCGAGGTGGGCTTTACGGCGGCTGCCCGCGAGGTGAAAGCGCGGCTCGAAGGCGGCGCGGGCAGCGACCCGGCGCTGGATGCCAAGGTCGACCAAATCCTGCGTGAGGAGCTGCACGAGCACGGCGCCTGACGCGTCCGCGCGCGAGAAGTGCTAGGCTCTGACCCAAGCGACGTGACGCACACATCATTGTTCGAAGAGCTAGGGGGCGAGCCCGTGCTGCGCAGCATCGTGGATCGCTTCGTGGATGCGATGTTCGCCGACCCCATGATCGGGTTCTTTTTTCGCAAAGCCAACCGGCAGCGCATCAAGGAGAAGGAATACGAGCTCGCGGCCGAACACCTCGGAGGCGGAGTGACGTACACGGGCAGGCCGATTCAGCAGGCCCACGCGCTGCATCCCATCATGGGCGGCCAGTTCGCACGGCGCCTGGAGCTGCTGCGCTCGACGCTGGTGGGCGCGGGCGCACCCGAGTCGGTGATTCGTCATTGGATCGCGCACACGGAAGGCCTGCGGCCGCTGGTGACGCGTGACGCGCTCGGGGAGTGCACGGCAGAAGCGCCCGTCGCGCGCTCCGCGGGCGCGCGCCTGCCGCAGGTCGACGGCGGCGCCCGAGGCAAGAGGTGAGCGGCTGGCGGCCTCTAGCAGCTGCCTTGGCGCTGCCCGGCCTGCTATTGGGCTGTAGCACCGCCGGTTCGACGTGGGTGGCGGAGCCTCTGGGAGCGCCAGCCGCTGGGGATGCAACCGGCGCCTTCGAGCCTCCGCCGCCGCGCCCTCCCGGCGCGCGGCAACCCCGCACGAGCCAACGCATCGGCGTGCCCGACCCACTCGCGGAACAGAAGAGCGCGATGTCCCGAGCGGGGCCGTCGATTGGGCGCCCCATCGGCACCTTTCGCAACACCTACTACGACTTCCCGGAAGAACGCGACTACGAGGGCGAAGACGTCTCGCTGTTTTCGACCGAGTGCCGGCCATTGGCGCGCGTACCGGTCGGGTTTCATGACGCCGTGTGCGTGCAGGGCAGCGGGCTGCTCGAGAACGGCCGCACGGTGAGCTTCGCTCGGCGCAATTGCAGTTGCGCCCGGCGCTGCCCGCGCACTGGCCAACAGATCTGTTTCGATGCTCTGGACGAGGCCCGTTATCCGTGGGGTCGGGGCGCGGCCGGGCAGGCCATCGTGCCGCTCTTGACCGTGGCCGTCGACAGCTCGGTGATCCCGCTCGGGACCTCGCTGTTCATCCCCGAGTACGTGGGCCTACCGCGAGACGCGGCCAAGAGCTCGGCTCACGACGGCTGCTTCATCGCCCAGGATCGCGGCGTCAAGGTGCAGGGTGAGCACGTCGACATCTTCACGGGCGAAGAGGCCCTCACGAGCCTCTGGAATGAGCTGGTCCCGAGCAACCGGGGCGTGACCGTCATCCTCGACAGCCCCTTCTGCGCGCGCGCGAAGGTCGCCCGCGACTAGCTGGCTGCAGGCTCCAGACTTCGGGCTTCGGGCTTCAGACTTCGGGCTTCAGACTTCAGACTTCAGACTTCGGGCTTCGGGCTTCGGGCTCCGAGCGTCTGTCTGCGGGAGCCTGGAGCCTGGAGCCTGGACAAGCGCTCTCAGCTGGCGGCGGCGGCGGCGAACAGCCAACGGCCTTTGACAAATTTTACGGTGTGCCGCTCGCGACGTGCGGCGGCGCCTTTCTCCGCGTAGAGCGCCACGTCGACGAGCGCCACGTCGCCCTTGGAGTCGCACTCGAGCAGCTCCAGCACGCTCGGCGGGTCTTCCTCTGCCTTGCCTGCCGCCTGCGCCGCGTCGGGGTGGAGCGAGCGCGTTAGAAAGCGCGCCTCCCCCACCAGCGGCGCGACGAAGCGCGCGCGCACGAGCGCCTCCGGGCTGTGCGCGCCGGCGTCAAACACGGAGCGGCAACACTTTTTGAACTTGCTCCCGCTACCGCACAGGCATTCGTCATTGCGGCCCAGGCGCACGCGCGGCCCGACGACGGGCGCCGGATGCAGCTCGGTGCCGTCCAAGTAGAACCAGTTGCCGTTGTGACGCTTGAACATCGCGCGCTCGTGGTGGCGCTGCGGCTCCCCTTGCAGGCTGTACTTGGCGACGAACTCCACCTCACCGGTCTCGTCCTTTTCGCCACCCGCCGCGGAGCTCAGGACCTCGAGGCCGTGCCAATCGGCGTTCTGCGCCCAGGCCCTGGTGCTCTCTCGATCGACGCCACCGGAGCCGTCCGGATGCAGCGAGCTCAGCAAGAAGTCCACGTCGCATTTGACATACGCGCTGTAGCGCGCTCGCATCAAGGCCTCGGGCGTGGCCGCTTTGGCCTCCCCCGAGATGATGGGCCCACAACACTTGTCGTAGCTTTTTTCACTTCCACACGGACAGCTCAACGGAGTCACCTTCGGTTAGGGTCTACGCCCCTCAGGGCTCGACCCACCGCTACTGCCACGACTCTTGGCCGAAGGTAAGTCTTTTTGGCTGCCCTGCATTCAATCGGGCGCGCGCGGCGCTTGCAAGGCGGCCAACAGCTTCGCGTGGATGCCGCCAAAGGTGCCGTTCGACAACACCGCAATCACGTCGCCGGGCCGCGCGCGTTGGGTCAAGGCCTGCACGATTTGCTCCACGTCGTCGAACGGTTCGGCCTCGGTGCCACCGCGCCGCAGGTCCGCCGTCAGCTGCCGAATGTCGAGACGTTCAGAGGCAGGCAGCTCGCGCGCCACCCGCGCCAGGAACACCACGTCGGCGTGGGCGAGGCTCTCGGGATAAACGTGCTGGTGAATTTTTCTGCAGGCGGTGG
The DNA here is from genome assembly GCA_043747815.1 of Deltaproteobacteria bacterium. Classification (GTDB taxonomy): domain Bacteria; phylum Myxococcota_A; class Polyangia; order Polyangiales; family Polyangiaceae; genus SZUA-265. Next base: position 6,060 of record JAYTOL010000098.1, on the reverse strand, counting down.
CGCTGCGCGGCTCGAACACCGCAAACAACTTGCCTGCCGAGTGCCGCGTCCGGAGCGCGAGCAGCGTCTCTCTGACCGCGCTGGGATGGTGCGCGAAATCGTCATACACAAAGACACCGCCCGGAGCACCGAGCAACTCCTGGCGTCGCGCCACGCCGCGCATCCCGGCGAGAGCCGTGCGCAAGCTCGATGGCTCTATGCCAAAGCCATGCGTCACGGCCGCGAGCGCCGCCGCGGCGTTGGCCAGGTTGTGGCGCCCCATGAGCGGAGTTACCCAACGCCCGGCAGCGACTCCGCCCAAGAAAAGGTCGAAGCTGCTCCCGGAAGCATCGGCGGCGCTGGGCGCAACCAGCCAGTGCGGAGCCACGCCGAAGGTTTCTTGATCTTGGAGCGCGTACCAGACGACAGGCACTTGGGCGTGCTCGCGCACGATGCGAACGACCTCGGGGTCCGCCGCGTTGGCGATGATCGTGCCGCTCTCGGGCAAGCGGCGCACGAGCTCGGCGAAGGGCCAGATATAATCCTCGAGCGTCGGATAAATGTCGATGTGGTCGTGCTCGATCGAGGTCAGGATCACGACGCTCGCCGAGTAGTGCAGGAACTTCGCGGTCTTCTCGAAGAAGGCCGTGTCGTACTCGTCCCCTTCGATCACGAAGGGCGCTGGGCGCTTGTCGACGAGCAAGCTGCGCGGCGGCACGTGCGGCGCGCGAAAACTTCGCTCGAGGCCGTGCGGAATGCCTCCGATCAGGTAACCGGGCTGCGCCCCCGCGGCATCCAGGAGCCCCGCCGCCAGGGCCGAGGTGGTGGTCTTGCCGTGCGTGCCGGCGACGACCAACGTGCGTGTCCCCGGCAGGACGAAGCGTTGCAGCGCGCCGCCGATGTGCGTGTAAGCCAGACCCGAATCAATCGCGAAGCGAGCCTCCGGATTGTCGGGACGGCAGAGGTTTCCGATGACTACGAGGTCGGGCCCGTAGGCCAAATGTTTGGGGTCGAAGCCTTGTTTGCACTCGACCCCCCACTCGCGCAGCCGTGGCCCGATGGGTGGGTCGAACGCCACGTCGCTGCCGGTGACCTGGTGGCCCATTGCGCTCAGCAGACCCGCCAGCGGGCCCATGCCGGTTCCCGAAACTGCGACGATATGGATGCGCACGTCGCAGGCTTAGCCTTTTCGATGGCCATCAGCCAACCCAGTCCGAGCGCCATCGAGCGCTGTGCAGACGCGGATACCGGCAGGCGACGCGACGTAGGGCTCGCGAGTGACGGAGTCCGAGAGTAGAACGTGACGACGAGGTGGATGGGAGTGGCGTGGGGAGGGAGTGGAGGCTCGTCAACGACAGCGGCCGGAAGCGAAAACTCCGTGAGTCGGGCGGGCGGTGCGTGCGGATCGGTCGTATGCTCGATCACGCGAGACGTCTGAAGCAGTCATGGCCATAGAAGATCGGATCACAAAGGTCCTCGAGCAAGCGGAGGCGGATGCCGAGCTCGGACCGGAGCTTCGGCAGCGCATCGAGGTCGCCGTCAAGCAAGCCTTCGCCATCGAGCGGACGCGGCTGCGTTCCGAGAAGGTCGTGGCGATGTCCGAAGAGGACGCGGTTCGCTACCGGATCATCTCCGAGCTGGCCACGGACTGGGTGTATGCGGCGCGCCGAGAGGACGAACACGGCAAGGTGAAGATCGAGTGGGCGACGGAGGCGTTCGAACGCATCAGCGGTTATTCCGTTCTTCAGCTCAACGAAAAGGGCGGGCTCCGGTCCATCATCGCCGCCCCCGATCGAGAAGAGTTCGACGCGGCCGAGAAGGCCCACGCAGACGGGCCCAGCGTGCTCGAATACCGTATCCGCACACGCAGCGGGGACGAGTGTTGGCTGCGCGACTACCGGCGCCCAGAGCTCGACGTGGCGGGGACGCGCGTCGTGCGAGTGTTCGGCGCCGTCAAGGACGTCACCGAACAGAAGCGCGCGGAAGAGGCGCTACGTGACGCGATGATCGCGCTCGAGCAGCGCGCGGGCACCGAGGTCGCGCGCTTTCGCGCCGTGCTCGACCAAGCCGGCGAGACGATTCTAGTGATCGATCCTCGCACCCACGGGCTCGTGGACGTCAATGAAACGGCGTGTCGGGCGCTGGGCTACACGCGCGAAGAGCTGCTGAAGAAGAGCATCGAGGAAATTCAGGTCGGCAATGTCCCCTGGCAAGACCGCGACCTGAGCGAGCTCAGCGAGGCCAGCCTGCGCGCAGAACAGGTCTACAGGAACAAGGACCTGAGCACGTTCCCGGTCGAGGTCACGGTGTCCCTGCGGCGCTTCATCGGCCAAGACTACCTGGTCGTCGTGGCACGCGAAATTACCGAGCGCAAACAGCTCGAGGCGCAGCTCGCGCAGTCGGACCGTTTGGCCAGCGTCGGGGTACTCGCCGCCGGCGTCGCGCACGAGATCAATAATCCGCTCGTGTACATCATGAACAACCTCTCATACGTGCTGACGCACTTGCCGGACGGCTTTGAGGAGCTGGCGAGCGCGCTCCGGGAAGCGCGCTCGGGCGCAGAGCGCGTGCGCGATATCGTCAAGGACTTGAAGACCTTCTCCCGCTCGGACAGCGAGAAGATGGAGCCGGTAGACGTTCGCACCATCCTGGATTCGGCGATCAAGGTGGCGCACAACGAAATCCGCCACCGCGCCCAGCTGGTCCGCCACTACGACGAGATCCCTGCGGTGGACGCCAACGCGCGGCTCGGTCAGGTCTTTCTGAACCTGATCTTGAACGCCGCGCACGCCATCGGCGAAGGCGACGTGAGCAATAACCAGATCGCCGTGAGCGTCGAGCGCAAGGACCAGACCGGTCAGGTGCTCGTCAGCATCCGGGACACTGGCGTCGGCATCCCCTCGGATCGGCTAGCCAAGATCTTTGACCCATTTTTCACGACCAAACCCGTGGGGGTGGGCACCGGGCTCGGCCTGTCCATCTGCCGCAACATCACCGAGGCGTTGGGCGGTCGGATCGACGTGACGAGTGAGGTCGGCGTGGGGTCGACGTTCACGGTCACGCTGCCATATAGCGCTCAGCTGCTCACCGGGCTCTCCCAACCGAGCTCGCGTCCGCCGGCGCAATCCACGCGCTCGCTCAGGGTGCTGGTGGTGGATGACGACGTGTTCGTCGCGCGCTCGATTCGGCGCCTGCTCCGGCCACAGCACGACGTCACGCTCGCGCTGAGCGGCAGGCAGGCGCTCGGCTTGATCCGCAACTCGGACTATGACGTGATCTTCTGTGACGTGATGATGCCGGAGATGACGGGGATGGAGCTGCACGCCGCCGTCAGCAAGCAGAACGCCAAGCTCTCGGAGCGCTTCGTGTTCATCACCGGGGGCCCCTTTACGCCGGAAGCGCGCCAGCTGTTCGACGCGGTGACGAACCCCTGCATCCAAAAGCCGTTCACCCCGAGCGACCTGGCGAACGTGCTCGAGTCTGCGATTTTGGCGAGCCCCTTGCGTGCGCGAGACCGCCAGGCCTAGCGCACGCCTCTGGTGAGCTAGCTCAAGTATCTAGCGGAGCAAACAGCTCCGTAAGGTCGCTCTCCGAAAAAGCTCCGCCTTCTGCCCTGCCCCCGACGAGCACGCTCGCCAGCTCTTGCTTTCGCCGCTGCAGCTCCAGCATGCGCTCTTCGACGCTGCCCGCCACGATCAGCTGGTGCACGAAGACGGGCCGGGTCTGCCCGATGCGGTGGGCGCGATCGGTGGCCTGGGCTTGCGCCGCAGGGTTCCACCACGGATCGTAGTGAACCACCGTGTCGGCGGAGGTCAGGTTGAGGCCCGTGCCGCCCGCTTTGAGGCTGATCAGAAATACGTCCGCCTCGCCCGCTTGGAACGCATCCACCTTGTGTTGCCGATTCAGCGTCGAGCCCGTCAGCATCAAGTGTCCGATGCCGCGCTCCGCGAGGCCCTCGGCGATCAAGCCCAGCATGCTCGTAAACTGCGAGAAGACGAGGACCCTACTCTTTGCGGCGAGCTGCTCGGTGAGCATGCGAAAGAAGAAGTCGAGCTTCGCGGACTGGGCCACGCGCCGCGCAGAGGTCACGCGCACCAGGCGCGGATCACAGCACACCTGACGCAACTTCATCAGCGCGTCCAGGATGGCGATGGTCGAGCCCGACATGCCTTTGGTGCGCACGATACGGCGCACGTCGGCGTGCGCAGCCACACGGATGCTCTCGTACAGCTGGCGCTGAGCGCCCGAGAGCTGAACAGGCCGCACCAGGACGGTCTTCGGCGGCAGGTCGGTCGCGACCTCATCCTTGGTGCGACGCAAGATGAAGGGGGTGACGGTGCGGCGCAGCGCCTGCATCTGCACGTCGCTATGCTCCTGCTCGATCGGTGTGCGGTAGCCCACTTGAAATTGTGCGGCGCTGCCCAGCAAGCCGGGCATCAGGAAGTCGAAGAGCGACCAGAGATCCCCGAGGTGATTTTCCACAGGCGTGCCGCTCAGGCACAAGCGATGATCCACCTCCAGGCTGCAGGCCGCGTCGCGGGCGGCGGCGCGCGGGTTCTTGATCGCCTGCGCTTCGTCCAGGATCAGGTAGTGGTAGCCCTGCTGGCTCCAGCGCTCTCTCTCCCGCACCAAGAGCGAGTAACTGGTGACGATCAAGTCGACGCGCGTCAAATCGCGCGTCGCGTCCCGCTCGTTGCCGTGCCAGACCACGACCGAGAGGTGCGGCGCAAAGCGCGACAGCTCTCGCTTCCAGTTCTGGATCAGGCTGGTGGGGACGACGATCAGGCTCGGTTTTCGCACGTCAGGGCGCGCGTGCTCGATGCAAAGGTGAGCGATCGTCTGCAGCGTCTTGCCGAGGCCCATGTCGTCCGCCAGCACGCCACCGACGTTCGCCATGCGCAGGCGCGAGAGCCAGCTGACGCCCTCTTCTTGATAGGCACGCAGGGTGGCCTTTAAGCCAGCCGCTCGGACATCCTGCGGCGCTTCGACGCGCTGCCCGTCGTCGCCAAGGGCGGCCTTCGGTAGCAGGCTCGCGCCGTAGCGGCGCACGGGGGATCGGCCGCGCTCGAGCGCCTCCGCGAGCGCCTCCACCGATGCGCCCTGATAGCGACAGATCGTCAGCCCGTCGGCGCTGCGACGGCCGGAGTACAGCTCCCGCAGCACCTCGAACAAGTCGATCATCAGATCGCGCGGCACGCGCACATAGCGCTGATCATCGAGCGGCAGCGCAAAGAAGCTCAAAGAGCGCAGCGAGAGCCGGGTCAGGCTGGCGTCATCTGGGACGGTATCCAGGAGACCGAGCAACGCCTCCAGCATGTTGATGCGCTGCCCCTCGAGCTCCACGCCGAGCTCACAGCTGAACCAATCGGGCCGATCTCCAAGCGGCTCCACGTCCAGGTACCACGCTGGCTGCGCGTCCAGCACTTGGTACGGATAGTCCGGATCGACCTCGACCACGAACCCCTTGGCTCGAAGCACCGGCAACGCCTGGGCGGTAAAGGCGCAATAAGTATGCGCGTCAGCGTCGAGAGCGACTAGGTAGTTGGCGGGCGAGCCGAAGCTCTCTTCGTAGCCTTCCAGGCAACCGAGCTCGACCGCGCCAAACCGCTCCAGCTCCGCTCGAGCTTCGGCCTCTCGCTCGAAGTCTCGTTCGACCGAGACCACGCCGGGCCCATGCGATACGAAAAAGCGCTCGCGCTCCTCGCACGCACCGATCAGCGTGCCGCCGTAATCAAAGGAAAGGCTTAGGGCAGGTAAGAGCTGCTCTTCATCAGCGCTCGCCGCGCGGCCCTGGCTGACCGAGATTTTTTCAATGAAAAGCCTAATCTTGGGAATGGGGACGGGAACTAAACCGGGGGCAAAACCTACAGCCACGTGAGCCCGCCTTATAGCGGGCTGCGCCGTGAATGGAAATGCTAACGAGCCTCGACGGGCATGCCGGGTGCGACCCCCACCGATGATGTGGGAGCGCCCGCCGGATGTGGCTCCGTGCCACGCCGCGGCGATCTTCGCGGCACGGGGGCGCGCCCTCGGCGAAGGTCCGAACCCGCCCGCAGCTCGAAAGGGCGGCGCTTTTTTTTT
>JAYTOL010000097.1:0-24085 GCA_043747815.1 Deltaproteobacteria bacterium | reverse complement strand
AGCCTGCCCCGCCGATTGCGGCGATCGTGACGCAAAGCTGTGCCACGAAGCCTGCACGTACCGTGACGAAGTACTGCAGTGCGGGGGCTTTCCCTATGTGTGCGAAGCCGTCTGCACGGCGGTCTTCGTGGGCTTGGCAGGCAATCGCCCGTGCGCCGCCCTCGATCTGGAGCTCCAGCGCTGCACCTACTCTCGCCCGGCGCTCGACCTCGGCTGCGAAACGACCGACGGAGGCGCCGTGTGCAAGGCGCAACGCGACGCTGCGGACCGCTGCAGTGAGGCAAACTGATGGGGCTGGAGCTCGTGTCTCAATCCGGTCCGCGGTGATCACCGCTTCGCGGCCTCACGGTCGCGTGGCTGCCACAGCCGGCAACGTGTCTCAATCCGGTCCGCGGTGATCACCGGTTCGCGGCAGCTGCTGGGATCCGAAACAGTCGCGATCGAGCTCAGTCCGCTCCGCGGTGATCAGCGGTTCGCGGCTACGCCGCTGGGAATTGGTCGGGCTGACCGAGTCTGGTCTCAATCCGCTCCGCGGTGATCAGCGGTTCGCGGCCAGCTTCCTCATCTGGGCGTGCGACGCCTCAGGCGGTCTCAATCCGCTCCGCGGTGATCACCGGTTCGCGGCCATGCAGGTCTATGCCTATGCAGCTCCGGCTGGTCTCAATCCGCTCCGCGGTGATCACCGGTTCGCGGCACGAGTCCGATGTCGGTGAGCGCCCCGGGACCATGTCTCAATCCGCTCCGCGGTGATCAGCGGTTCGCGGCCTGCTGAACAAGCTGAACGCGTGGCTGAAGTCTCAATCCGGTCCGCGGTGATCACCGGTTCGCGGCAATACCCTGGCGACGGTGCGCACGATGGGAACGTCTCAATCCGCTCCGCGGTGATCACCGGTTCGCGGCAGGTTTGAAGCAACGGGAAATCCCGTTTATCGTGTCTCAATCGGCTCCGCGGTGATCACCGGTTCGCGGCAGCAGTCTCAATGACCACAACGCCGTCGCACACTTGACCCCGAGTTGGGCTTCACCACCGGCGCCTTCAGCGGTCCGCGCGGACGTCTGCAGCAGAACAAAAATGTGCGCCCCAATCTTACATGCCGCGGGGATGCCTGGCTCCTCAGAGGATCCGAGACCAGACCCCAGAAGCGCTTCTCCGGCCTCCCGCCGCGGGCACGCCGTTGCGATCCCGTGCGCCGCTGGGTGACCGGACCCTCAAGTCAAAGAACGGCGCGGGTGCGCGACACCGGCATTCATATCAAGAAATAGGTCACGTCTTCAACGGGGGGCGCGCGGTCGACGCAAGCACTTGATCTTGCGCTCCCGTCGAGTCCGAGTCGCCGGCCATCCCGCCGCCGCTTGCCGCTAGCGTCGATACACCGTCCTGGTCCAAGCGGGCCGCCAGGACGTCGGGGGCGCGAAGCCACGGGAACGACTCGGCGCATTCGGACACGCATCCTGTCAGGAGCGGGCGCGGTCAAGCGTCTTCCACGCATGACGACATCACGCCCCCTCGGCCACGCGCCTCACGCCCCGGTGCTCGTGCTTGCGCTCGGCTCTCTGATCGTTTGCGCAAACCTGGTGCCGCGAGCCGCGTGGGCACAGGGCACGGAAGGAGGCTCTGTACAACAACCTGCTCCGCCGGCTGCCGCTGCTCCGCCCGCACCCGCGCCCGCGGCGCCGGCCGCCGAGGTTTTGCCAGTCCGCGCAGCGCCCGCGCCCGCTGGATACGCCGTAACGGTAGCACCGGTCGCACCCGGTGCGGCCTGGCCAGTGGTGTTTGTGCCCGCTGGATACGTCGAGCCGATGGACCCGACCCGGCGCGCGCTCAACGCCGTGTATTTCGAGCTCGGTGGCAACGCCATCATCTATTCGATCAACTACGAGCGCTTCCTGACGCAGGACATCTCCGCCCGCATCGGCGTCGGCTATCTATCGCTTGGCGAAAGCCTCCCCGACGACGGCGCGACCGCTGCGCTCACCTCGGTGCCCGTCATGATCAACTACCTCGGTGTGGGTCAGTTCAATCATCGGCTCGAGCTCGGCGCAGGGTTCGTGGCTCTCCACGTGAGTGCGCGCGCTGGCGCTGGGTTTGGCAGCAGTTTCGGCTCGGGCTTGCTCGCGGCGGGCACCGCGAGCGTCGCCTACCGATACGCGCCCTTAAACGGTGGTTTCACTTTCAAGGCCGGCTTCACCCCACTCATTTCGTCCTTCGGAGTCTACCCAACGTTTGGACTCAGCCTGGGTGCCCTGTTCTGAGGTTTGTGGATCGCGCTAGCGATATTCGAAGGTGGGGTTCAGGAGCGATCCGCGCAAGCCGGTATCGACGGCACCGTTCTCCGCCAAAGCGCGTGTGTAGGCTCCGAGGCGGCGCAGCGTACCTTCGGGCGCGCCCTCCGAGATTGCGATCGAAAGCGCGAACCAGTGCATGGCGCGCGCGGGGTGACCCGCCTTCTTCAGGACCTCCGCTGCATGCCGAGCCACCAGCTCGGTCGGATGCGTCCGTGATACCAGGAGCAAAGGATACAATTTTCCGTCGGGCGCCTTGGTGAGCTCGGTAGACCAGCTGTGACGAACATTCGCGGGAAGGCACTCCTCAGCCCAAAGTAGCGCTCGCAACACCAGGTCGAGGGCGAAGCGCGCCCGTGTGCCGCTCCTCACCTGTTCGATCAGCGGATTGGGGCCAAAGTCTTGCCCGAAGCCGGAAAGCGCGAGCGCCGCGTTGATCGCGCGGGGGCGCGTGTGCGCCGGGTCGCGTCGAGCTCGTTCGAGCTCGACGCGTGCGATCACCATCGCATTGAACTCGAGATCCTCTGGCGCCTCAAACCGAAGCCGGGCGCGCAGCAGCAGCCCTATCGCGTCGTCCAGCGCGCCAGCGAACGCTAGGGAACGGGCCGATGTGCCGAGGCACCGGCCGTGATCGCGATCTGCTCGAGCCCAATCCGGCCCTTTGTGGTCGAGAGCGAGGCGCAACTCTCGCTCTGGAGACGCTAGCTCGCGCTTGGCGTTCGCATCGACGCCAGCGGGGTCGGACAACTCGAGCAACACACCGAGATCGACGCTGTTGTGCGCGATCCGTTCGAGCGAGCGCGCTTCGGCGTCGAGCCGTACCATGATGTTGGGGACTTCTGCCTCTTCGCCGGGCAGGCGGTTCTGCAAAGCGACGTTGCTCAGGTTGCGAACGAGCAGCAGCTCGGCAACGAGCGACAACGAAGCACCCGCCCGGAGCACCTTCTCGAACTCGCGCTGCGCGAGCTCGGAAGTCGCAACGTCGCCTCGGTGGTTGGCGCATTCCAACGTGAGGCGCCAGAGCCGCGCGGCAAGCTCACGTTTGCCGCACGCCTGTCGCATGGCCAACGCCAACGGCGCGGATCCGTGCCAGCCCGCTTCCAGAGCTCGCGCCGTGCCTTCGTAATTTCCGTGCTTCAGCTCCAAGTCGATCTGGGCAGAGCCGGCGAGCTGCGTCAGGGCATTCTCGGCGTCTCGCTTCGATCGCAATCCCAACGCCAGCGCCGCCATGCCACCTTGCCAAAGCAGCTCCGCCATCTGATGAGAGCCGCTGACGGATGCCGGGAAGCTCTCCGCGTCGGCCGTCCGCTTCCGTGACATGGCTTCGAGCTCTGCGACCAGGCGCGCGGCGGGGACCCACGCCGGCGGATCGAGGCGCAATGCCTGATCGACCCGCCGCACATCCGTGGCGAGGCGGTAGTTGCCGATGAGGACGCGCTTTGGCGAAAGGGCGAGCTCATCGGCGAGGTCTTCCAGGGAAGCGCTCCGCCTCTCCGAGAGCAGCCGGTAGACACCGTTACAAATCAGGTCGGAAGCCCAAATGCCCACGTGAGCACCACCGTACGACGCAGTCGTCACCGCTACGTCGCTCTCGCCCGGCCAGGGATTGAGCCTGCCCACGGGGTTACGCCGAAGGCTCTCCAGGGCCTCGCGCACTTCCCCGTCGTGCACTCCGAGCAGCTTGGTTCCCGAAATCTCTCGCAAGTGTGCACCTCGAGCTTGGGCAGACGAGGCGTCTTCGGCGCTGAGCGGAGCGCTGCGACTCGCCACTTGCAGATCGAGCGTCTGCCCTCCGAGCGCCGCCACAATCCTGCCGGCCGCGTCTACGAGGCTGCCGAGCATGCGAACGTGCAGGGCCCAGCTCAGTGGTACGCTTTGCGGCTTCGCGAGAAGCCCCAGGCAATAGCCGCCGCTGGCGTTCACCCAATCCGACACGAAGCGCCGTAGCTCCCCAAGCGGAGACCCTCGACTCCCTCCTTCGAGGTCGGTCGCATGGGGGGGGAACTCGAGCTGCAGCCTGCAGCATTCTTCCTTGAAAGCGTGCCTAAACTCGGTGTGTTCCGTGGCGCGACCGGGAATCAACACGCCGGCGACGACCAGAGCGACGCGCTCGGTCGAATTAAACCTTCCGGATTCGTCACACGCCAGCGTCCAATGCTTCACCCCTGACATGTCTTCCTCCGTGGACTGACAACTCGATAAAACACCCGATACCGCCAGAATCATAGGCCCTCGACACGGAAAACTCTAGGCGGACTGGTGAGAAGATCTCTCCGTCAGAAAGACCGCGTCCCCGCGTCTAGTCACTGTGCAGGCCCCCGCCCCATCAACCCTGAGTCCGGAGCAGCCGGTGGTTGCTTTTCAGTCAAACCTCGACCCATACTTTGTCCGCGAGCCTGAGAGCGCGTCTTCCAACGCCATGACGCCGCGAGCCCGACTGACCGGGCGAGGAAACCGTTCAGCCAATATGGGTAAGGATGGGCTTGGGCCGAGGGAGCGGGAGTGGTTCGACGCCGCAAGGCAAGGTCTGGCGCTCCCCAGGCCAGAGATCTCGGCATCTCTCTGGCGGCTGATGCAGCACGAGTGGCGCAGAACTCGAGACAGGGGCTGGGACCGCGCGGAAGACGAGGACGCACTGATGGACCTCACCATCAAGCTGTGCTCGAGGTTGGTCAAATTTCTCGAGCATCCCAATCCGCTGGCTTACTTCACGACCGCGATGAACTGGGCCAGGGCGGATCGCGCGCGCGCGTTCACGAGGGAACAGACTCGCGCGATTCAACCCCAAGAGCTGGAGCAGATGGCCGAACCGCTCGCGCAGTCCGACACGTGGGACGATTTGGCTAGCGAGGTGCCGTCGCTCGTCGAACAGTCTGATCTAACCCCTCGGGAGCGAGCGATCATGTTGCTCACCAACGACGGTGTCCGCCGCGAGGTGATCATGGCGCGCTTCCGGATGAAGACGCTCAACCAATACGAGCAGGCGAAGAGCCGCGCGATAAAAAAGCTACGAGTGCTCTTGCGCCGCAGGAGGGCCTCTGATGAGTAACGCTAGGGCAAAAACCGCGGCTTTGACGGAAGTCTCTTTTCGCAACGCGGTGTATCCAGATGCCAGCCGGCTGGGCGCGGAGGAGCTCCTCGCGGAGCTGATCCCCCTGGGGGACGCGCTGAGGGTCGGTGTGCCACTGCCGCACGCCGCGCACGAGTGGCTGCGTAGCGTTTCGCTGCCTGCGGTCCACGCGGCGGCCAAGTCCCTGTGCGAGGATGTTCGCCAGACCCGTATCGAGGGACTGACCGAGGAGGAGCTGTCGCTCGAGGCGGTTCGGCGCGACGGGCGCGCGAGCGCAGGCGCTGCGCTTCGGCGCGTTGCGCTCGCCCAGGATCTGTTGCCGCACGAGGTCTCTAGCTTGGTCGAGCTCGACGAATGCCTGGGCGCATACGAGCTCCAACTCACGGAGCGTCTGCTGCTCGGCGAGGGGCGAGCTGCCTCAGCGGTGCTCGGGCCCTCACACGCAGCAGGGCTCGATGAGTACCTTTCCTCGATTGCAGAGCGAGTGTTGTACCCGGCTGCTGCTCGGCCGGCATCTGAAGCAGCGCTGCGCTGGCCCGATGAAAATACCGTGAGCCAGTACATCGACGCGGCAGCGTCGATGGAAGCGGTGATCGGAGCAGCGCGTGAACATTCGGAGTTCTCGCGGTTCTTGGCGAGGCGGATCGATGAGCTCATCCAGACGATAGGGCACGTGAGTTGGCACGCGCGCCTCTGGCGAGGCAAGGTCGGGTACCCGTGTCCGATCGACCCACTCGGTTTCAGATTGCCGGTTCGAGTGGCTGAGGCGGCAACCCGGCTCGAGATAGGGCACGACATCAGGAACGAACGGCTCGGAGCGCTTTCCCCCTTGGATGCGCAAGCCCGCCTGAAGCTCGAGGCACATGGCGCGACGCTGTTCGTGTATGAAGGAAAAGACGCCATCGCGAAGGTCGAGCTAACGTACGAAGTGAAGGAGGCGACGCTGGCTACCCGGCAGGGTGCGGGGTACTGGGCCGCGAAAATCCCGGTCGACCCCGATGCGCACGAAACCTACGTCTCGCTGCGCGTGGTCGCGCACGATGGGCGCGAATTTTTCGGCCCCCTGCACCTGGTTGCGGGGGGCGGTGAAGACTGAAACCAGCGGATTGGCGGGTGGCCGAGCATGGGCGCGGATATGGACGAGGCCTGGCACGAGATAGCGGTTCAGCGCGAGCGCCTCCTGCGCGAGCTCGAGAGCACCACGGATATCGCTGTCGCGCGCCTGGTGATTGACCTGCTGGTCGAGCCTCACTACGCGCTCGAGCACGCGGGGGCGTCGCTGGCGGAGCGCTTTCGCGCGGCCTGTCGCCGGTGGAGTTTTGATGCGCCACCCGTGCGGCAGTCAGCGCTTGCCATCGGCGAGACCTGGCTGCTCCTGGCCGAATCGGGCGGGCATGGGCATGTCGTGCGCGCGAGGCTAGTGGATTGTCGCCCGCAACGACTCGCGTTTGGCCGCGAGCTCGCGCGTGCCGACGAAGCACTCGCCCGAACGGCGAGCAGGGCTCTGCGCAAGTGGGACCACGAAGACGTCTTCGTCGAGATGGATCGGCTGCTGCATGCGAAGGGCAAGTCCGCTGGCCTGGGCCTGGCCGTAGCCCTACTTTCTCGGCGCCTCGGGGTCGCCCCGCCGGCGGACGTTGCGGCGTCGGCCGGTGTCGATGAACGGGGGTGTTTGACCCCGGTCGAGCACTTGGGGGCGAAGCTCGACGCTTTGGCGAAGGAGAGGCCGCTTGTGCGGCGCCTGGTCGTGGCCTCGGGCCAAGCGATCGATGAGCATCGAGCGCGGCGCCTCGAAGTCGTGAGGCACGAGCATTTGGCGGAGGCTCTGCCGGAGTTCGCATTGGATCTGATACGATTGGCATCCGCCAGCCTGAGCGTGCAGCTCCACCACTTGCACGGCGAGCTGCGGCGCCAGAAAGAGCAAGGCCACGGGCCTGCGCGCTCTCGGCAGTTGGCCGCAGAGACTTCGGCCATCGCCGACGCGCTGGGGAGCGGATGCCAGGATGACGAACACGCCAGCGCTTTGCTGCTCGCTGCGGACTTCTACGAGAGCGCCGGAGAGGCAGAACGGGCCCAGAGCCTGGTAGGAACGATTCCAGAGGGCTTTGCGCGAGGCAGCAGCGTAGACGCCGTGCGGCGAAGCATCAGTCGTGCGGCGATCGAGATCGACATTGATCCAGAGCAGGCCGTTGCCTGGGCGGAGCAGGCCATCGCTGGCTGCGAGCGGCTCGAAGAGACGCCCCGCAGGAAGTGGCTTGGGCGTTCGCTGGGCACGCTGGGCCGCGCTCGATTGCACCATGGGCAGCCGGCGTTGGCCGAGCCCTGGCTACGCAAGGCGCTCGCCCACTACGAGCTCCATGAGCCGTGGGAGGCAGCGCGATCGGGTTGCTATCTAGCCACCTGCTTGCGCCATTTGGACCGGCCTGAAGAAAGCTTGGCCGTCATCGGGGCCGCGCTGAGGTCGGCCGCAGCCCACGCGCCACACCGGGAGGAGTGTCTGGTGACCGCGAAGTACCTCTTGCTCGAGCGTGGGCGCACGTTCACTCGCCTCGAGCGCTGGGGCGACGCGGCCCAGGATTTTGAAAAGCTGGCCGATGCGGCTGACTTGGAGGAGGCTCACGAGCTTCGCGTGGGCGCCTCACGCGGACTGGCGCAGGCCTGGCGGCGCCTAGGGTCACTCGAACGCAGCAGGGCGGCTCTCGAACACTGCCTCCAAGTGGCTGCTGACGAGGCGGGTCTGATCGGGCGCCTCTCGGCGCTGGCCGCGGGCGAAGCGCTGATCGATGAGCGGCCCTGCGGTGTGGAACGGGGCCTGCTCGACGCGATCTGGCGCAAAGCATGGGGAGACCCTAGCCCCGCGGCGATCGGGCGGGTGCTCGCCGCGCAGGTTTACTGATTCAGAAACGCCTACCCGGGCCGTCACCGGGCGGTCTGCCGCGGGGCGGGCCTGGGGCTGTCTTTGGCGCGTCTCCTGGCAGCGTCGGTAGTCCGCGCTCGCTGTTGAGCTCGGGCAGCGCATAGCCGTGCAGTACCCGACCGCCTTCAACGCGGTCGTTGGCGACGAACCACTCGAAGGATTTCCCATCCGGGTCGGGGCGGCCTGGCTTTCCATTTGCGGTGGCGCGGGGGTAGTGCGTGGGTAGATCGCCGCGCAGTCCGCAGCACGCGATCCTGAAAGCCTTGATAAACGGAATCTCCTCGAAGGCGGCAGCCTTGCCCGCGGGCTGAGCGTAGGCTTCCACCAGGGCGCGCTTAAAGTCCTGCTGGAGCTGCTCAATCGAGTCGGTACGAGGTTCGGTCGTGTGCCAAGCCGAGTAGCGCTGGAGCAGCTCATGCCCCTGGACCACCTCGTACGTTCCGGGGTCGAGTTGAAGGCGAACGCTGCCCATGCCCAGAGGCTTGCCCGTACCCAGACGGAAGAAATGGCCATCGGGCAACTGGAGCAGCCACAAGAGAGCGCCGAGCTCCACCCCCGTCAGGTTGTGCACCTGGAGCTCGAACACAAAGCGCGTATCCGGTTTGACCCAACCCTGGACGGAGCGATTTTGACTATCGCGTTGCTCCTGTCGCGCCTTCTGCGGACGCCGATACTCCTGATAGTGCCCACCGAGCGGCTCGCTCTGTGTCCGATCCGTCATCGGATTGTCCCAATGCTCCCGCGGCAACCTCTGGTGCGGGTAGACCTTGCGGCCGCGGGGAGCTTGAGCGGCTCGCGTGTAGCCGGCCGCCTGCTTCGTCAAGCCATGCGGAGCAGCGTCACCCGTCTTGGAAGGGGCGACGTAAAACCGCCCCTGTTGCGGTTTGGGGGCAGCCAGGATGGATAGCGGTAGCCCTGCGTCTCCGAAATCCTCGATGGCATTCGCAGATTCGCACACCACAGGCCCGACGCGGAGCAGCCCGCGCGTCGCGATCTTGGCCTTTTCAGGGCTGGCTTTTTGACGCTGATCCGCGACCCAACCAAACACGCGATCGGCAGGTGATAACTCGCTGAGCGCTTCCGCGGGTCGCAATGACTCGGGCAGCAGCTTTCGTGGTGAGTATGCGTAGAGCTCCCGGGAGATCATCACCGGGAACAGAGCCGCGATCGACTCGCCAACGTCACCCGCCTTGTCGAGGCGTGCATAGCAGAGCGTGCCTTCGGCAAGTTTAATATCGGCCTTGGGGATCGCACCATCTCGTCGGATATGCCGTGACCAGTCGAGCTCTCCCCGATCGCCCTGCCGCCGGTCAGGGTCTTCTTTGTGAAGCGCCTGGTAGTTCTCGATCAGAGCGGCCCAGGCATCGCGGTGGGCCTCGCCCAGGGCAACGCTCTCGATCGGAGCAATGTGCTTGCCATCATCGCTCAGCGGATAGAAGAAAACTCGCTCGTCGTGCTTGCGCTCCATGTTGCGGCCGGTGATACACACCCAGCCGCGGCAGCGCTGAAAGTCGCCCGTTGGGTTGTACTTGTGGGTACCCTCACTGCGTGCCGGTTTGGGCCCGAGTTTCTCCCCTGCGCGCACCACTCTCGCCACTCGCCACAAGAGAAAAGTCGGCGCGTCATGGTTAAACAGCTCCAACCAGCACTCGACCTCATCCCCATGCGCGGGGGCCGTTCCGTCGGAGTAAAGGGGCGCCCGCGGGGAGCGCGCGTATTGTGGCAGCCACGCTGCGTATTGTAGCTTCTCTTTGGGCCCGTCCGGCGTTCGCGTCGAAGTGCCTGGCAAGAGGAGCACGCGGTCACCTTGCACACGCGCCGGCACGAGCTTCAAACTCTCCCGCGCTTCGCCACGGAACGCGAGGCGCTTATGTTCGGAGAAGCGGCGCAGCCGAGAGTTGGTGACGGCCTCGTAGGCCGCGCTCAGCATCCCCCGGATTCCGGAGGGCAGGATCAAGGGCTGGTCGTCCGTGCCGCGCAGCACGGGGTAACAGACATGTTTGTCTGGTCGGCGCTGCGGGTTCTCCGTATCGGGCAAGAGCAGCGGTGTCTCGACGCGTAGATGGACGCGCATGCGTCCCGTGTATAGGCGTGGCTCGAAGCGGTCTTGTGCAGGCGGCTTGCGATCTCCGAGCTCTCCGGTGAGCCGGCGCTCTGGCGCGGGAATGAAGTTGTAGGGATTGTGGAAGTCCGGAGTCAGCTTATCCCGCGTAGGAGCGTTGCCTCCGCGCGCCTGTTGATCCCACCTTCCTGGTCCCCCCTTCGACCCCTGCTCTCTGCTCCCGAGGCGAGCCGCTGGGGCAGCACCCGCTGGGGCCACGAAAGGCTGCCCCACTTCACGCAATCGCTTGGGCTGCCCCCCATCGACATCGAACTCGACGGGCTGACCGTGCAGAGCCAGCCCCTTTTCGCGGATGCTGGCGGACACGTCCCCCTCCCGCGGGCTACTGGGCAGCTTCTGATTTTCCCTTTGAACCTGAAAGCTCAGGGTTCCCTTTTTTTCCTTGACCAGCAGCTTACCGATTTCAACGGGCATACGTTCACACCCTCCGAATCTCGACGAGCCGAGTGGCCGTCACCCGGGCCGCACCCGTGTCTGGGTCGGCCGCATAGTAATGGCGAACGCGCAGGCGCCGGTGCCGCAGGTCCTGCAGAGTGACCAGGACGGGTAACACTTGCTCGGCACCCCGACCGTCGAAGACGTGAGTGAAGCGGGAGTCAGGCCAGCTCTGGCGCACGCCCTCCCCCCGCAAGATACGGTCTTCGTCCGCCGGGCGCAGCGGGTCGGTCAGCTCCGCACGGGCCGCCGACGAGAGGGTGTCCCGCAAGATGCGACCGCGGAGCTCGCCGCCAGCGCGCCAGATCAAGACCTCTCCAGCAGCGCCGAAGACTCTGAGCTCCTGCAAAGCGCTGCGCCGCAACGCGGGCGACAGCGCAGGCGCGACGTCATGTCCGAGCCGCCAGCGGTCTGGCTCTGAATCGTATCGTCCCCACGTGACTCCGTCGTCGAGATGCGCGAGGGACCAGGCGGCCAGCTCCCGGGCGCCCGCCGGCGCGCCTTCGGTGCCCCCCGTTGCCACCCAGGCGACGTAGCGACCGCAATCGGCGTCATCGAGCAGAGTCACGCCGACTGCCGAGGGCATCGACGTAGAGGCGGGGTGGGACACGTTCATCGAACCTCCGAAGCGGCAGCGCGGACCGGCGCGGCCGCGTTGCCCAAGCGCTTCGCGCCGAGAAGCTCACGGATGGCGACGTCGACCGCGCCGGCGCCGTCCCCGCTCGGCGCTCGTCCCGGTTCCAGCTTCACGGTGGGGCCACGGCCACCCTCGGCATTCGGCAGAACGACCTCTGCCGAGCCCTTCAGCCAACCGCGACCCACCCCGGACGTGCCGCCCACGGGCACCCGCCCGTCGAGCAAGTCCTTGAGCACCAGGAGCACCAAACCGAGCTCGCCCGGCAGCGGATCGCGCAGCTCGAGGCGCACGCCAATGCGGCCCCCGACCGCCACCCGCGCGTCGAAAAGAGCACCGGGGACGGGCGCCTGGGTAAAACGGTCGAGCGCAATGCGCTGCCGTTTCGCCCTCCCACTCTCACGGACCCAGGCCTCCCCGACGCGCAGGCGGGAGGCTCGTGGAGAGACCGCGGCGGTCGGGCGACGATCCTCGAAGCGAGGGCCAAATAGGCGATCCACCCACTGCGCGGCGTCCTTCTCGTCGGCGCGCACCAAGCGCAGAATGCGCAAGGCCTGGAGACGCAGCGGCCCTGCGAGACTCGTGCCGGGCAATACGTCTTTGCTGCCACTCTGGAGCTGGACCACATCCGGACCCCCCGGATCCGTCCCAGGGCTTCCCACCAAGAGGTCACCGAGCACCGCCAGATCGAGATCGAACAGCACGCGGCGGCGGCGATCGGGCAGCGCGGCGAGCGCCGGATCCGTCAGAGGAGCCCGGGCCCTCAGGACCTGACCAATGTCGTCCTCGAGCTCCTTCGCCCCCGGCTGCTTCCTCGAGTCGAACAAGGCCCATTCGGTCCAGCCGTTCGCATCGGACAGGTCGAAACGCCGCGCGCACCAGCGCCCGCGCAAGCACCCGAGACCGCGGCTGCGCTTGCCTCCCAGCGCAATGTCGCCCTGCCGGAAACCTTCCAGAGCCGTAGCCAAAGCCAGGAGCAGGCGGGCTTCGGGCACAGGCTCCTGGCCCGCCCGGCTCGACGTGGCTGCAATCAGCAAATCGACACGCACGGGAAACGTCGTGCCCGCGGGGAGCACCTCGTAGTCGTACTTCTTGCCGTCTTCGGCAGCCCCCGTTTCCGGCAAGATCGCCAGGCCGTCGCGCAGCTCGACGGCCCCATCTCCCAGCTCTCCGAGCGCATCGAAGACAATCAGGGGGCTCTGCTCGCCGTCGTCCCGAGCGCGCGATCCGCCGAACAGTTGGGCTACCAGCTCGGCTCCTTCTTCGTCGCCAGCGAAGCCACACAACCGATCGGTGAGCGCACTCCGAATCGCGCCGGCCAGCGTCGCCCCGCACAGCAAGGGCTTGCCCTCGCGCGCGTCGCGTAAGATCGGCATGTCGACCCGCGAGTCTCCCTCGCCCCCGAGATGGAGCGCCGACTCGAGGGTGAGCGTTCCCGACACCACCCAGCGCGCGAGCAGCTTGCGCTCGCGCTGGGCATCGAGCAGCGCATGGGCACTGGTACTCATTGAGTAGCTCCTCGGTTGTGGCGCGCGAGCGCGGCAAGCAACGCGTCGATGAGATGAACGGTCAGCTCTGCCCGGTTTTCATCTAGCAAGCGTTGCGCGTTGGCTGTCGTGGTCAAGTGCCAGCGCTGCGCCACAGGTCCAAGCGTGTCGTGCTCGGGGAAGCGCTGCACCAGGTCGTCCCACCCGGACCCATTTGCTGGACTCCCCGCTAACTCGCGAAGCCACTCGACCAGGGTTTTGCGTCCGAGCGTGCAGCCGCGAAGCTGCGTCCGCGCCGACTCCCGCAGGGCATTGGCTTCGCCCTCAGCACACCACTCGCTCGAGACGCGGAGCGCCCGATCGGCGCTGGCTCGATCGCGCACGCCGCGGAACGGCGAGCGCAGCCGTCCAATCAAGCTGTTCTGAGGCAAACGGCTGTGAGGAGTGTTCGCCATGTCTCGCGCGCACGCTGCGGCCACTCTCGAGAGCTCGTCTCGAGCCGCCGCAAGGACGATTCGTGACTCCAGGAAATCGAGCTCAGCGCTCTTCCCGATTTCTCTCGGGGGCTTCGGTAGGGCACCTTCACGACGAACTCTACCGAAAGTCGGTTCATGCTCCTGAATGACGAAGCAACCAAACCCGTCGATGCGGCGCTCACCCAAACCTTCCTGTTGCAGGGAGCGCAGCATGTCTCTCGCGAGCGGCCGGTCCGCTCGCACCACCAGCACGGCACCGGGGGCCACCGCTCGCGTTTGCGGTAGCTCGAGCCTCCACTTCTGATTGAAACCGCCGATCGTTTCGAAACGCCAAAAGCAGTGCTCGACCACTGTCCCCACCAAGCGCTGTTCGACTTCCGCCACGAGCGCCGTTGGATCGATCTGACCTAGCTCCGGGTTCCGACCGATATAGGCGGACAATAGGCGAATCTGAAAACGCTCTCCTGACGCGACATCGCGCTCGAGCGCGCCCTGCGCGTCGCATTCGCGCTCGCGTTCGGCATCGAACCTCAGCTCTGCGAGACCGCCGTAGCCCGCCCGCCGCGACCGCCCGATGAGGAGAGGTGCGCTGGCCAGCAGCTCCCGCAGCATCGGGATCGAGGCCCGGGCCGCGGGCGCAACCCAGAGCGCCCCGCGGAACACCTGCTCGGCAGCCAGCGCCTCGTACGCGAAGATGGCTCCTTTCGCTTCCTCCTTTTGCCCGCTCGTGTCGCGCCACGGCCGACCCTTCACGCGGTCCCGCTGTTGGTGCAGGCGACTCTGGACCTGGGCGGTGCTGAGGCGCCACGGCCCGCGTTCGGAGATGAAGGCGCCGCCGATCGGCGTGAGCGCGCTCTGCCACTCGTCCTCTCCTTCCGCATCCACGTAAGCGGTCAAGTCCACGAGACGGTCCGGGTCGTCTTTCGAGCTGCGCCACGGCTCGGGTACCGGCAGGGCGCGCGCTTGGCCGAGCTCGGGATAGGCGTGCAGATAGCGCACGTTTCCGGAGAGGATCAGCTCGCGAAAGAGACCGCTGTCGCTAGCGTGGCCACTCGCGAGCAAACGCTGGGCAAGCGCGCCGCGCACGGCGCTGCCGGGGACGCTGCCTTGGGTCGCGGCACTGTTGGGGTCGCTCGAAAGGGTCGACAAGATGGCCGGTGCGGCAAGCGTCAGCCGATAGGGCACGTACGTGGGCTCCGAAGCCACGGAACCCGGAGCCGCGGCCTCGCCGCCTGAGATCGCCACCGCGTCAATCTCGCTGCTATGCTCTCGAGCTCCGCTACCGCATTCCCCCTTCGCATACGCACCCGTCGCGGGCTCATCGCCGTCCAGAGTGAGCCGCAGATGACCGCGTCCACGGTTGCGTGCCGCGCCACCATGCCGGGTCACGAGCGCGGCCAGGGCGAGCACACGCAGGTCGTCAGCGTTCGGCCGATAACCATGCAGCCACGACAGCGGGGCGTAAAAAACGAACCCACGCAGCACCACGCGCGAAGCGCGCAGGCTGCCCGTTGCGGGCGCCCCGCTCGAGCGTTCTTCGGCCGTCTGATTACGAACGGCGGTAAAGGCGCCCAGGATTGCCTCGGGCCCGAGGGCCCGCTCGCCGCGCGCTCCGCGCTCGACCGCCGACCGCACGGCGTCGCGCACTGGCTCGGTCAGCACCCCATCCCCGATGCGGAGGCGGCAGCTTTCATCGAGACTCAGACTGCGACCGAAAACGCGTTCGGCGGCGCCCGCCAAAGTCGGGAATACCCCGCTCATCGAAAGCCAGGAGTCCCGCATCAGCCCACGTGTGGTGCGGCCTCCGATGAACGGCAAACCCCAATCGTCGTGCTCGACCTCCACATCCACCGCGCCTGCCGTGCCCTCACCGCGACCGAAGGTCGTATCGGACAGAAGCTCGATGGCCAATGTCGAAGGTCGACGCGCCGCTAGCTCGGTGCGCGACATCAACACCCGCTGCCTTTCGCTGGGGAACGGCCTCGCCCTCCTGTCGTGGCAAGGCGCAAGTGAACATCGAGCAGCTCGATCGCATCCAGGAGCGGCGTCCCGGCACCGCGGAAGCCGCTGCTCGCGAGCCCACCCGGCAGGCTGACGTTCCAGGCGGCGAGCTGCCGTTCGATGGCTCGTTCGCCGTCCCATGCCAGGCGGCGCAAGTCCTTCACCCGATTGCGGCTGCGAAGCCATCCGTCCTCACCGCGCAGGCCTTTCGCCGAGTCGCTCGAGCCCAGCAATTCCTCCTCGAGCCAACTCCAGGTTTCGGTGCGGCCGGAGGCTGCATCGAGCGGGTAGGGGCGCAGAGTGAGGCGCCGCTCGTCGGCTCCCTGCCCCATCTTGTACTGCCGCTGGCGAATGCTTTGCACGGTTTCCCCCGGGCGCGTTGCTCCCACATGCCAATCCAGCCAGGAGCCATCGCGCGGGCCCGCCTCTCGCTTCGCGCTTTTGGCGGACTCACAGAGAGCGGCGGCGAGCTCGTAACTCCGGTGGAAGGGCGCGTGGGCCCTGCCCAGTGCGACCCCGGCGCACGCGCTGAGGTGCGTGTCGTCCCCCCGCTCCCCCAGATGAGCAATCGAATGTTCTCGAAACACTTGCAGAGCGCGCGCGGCCAGCGAAAGGGCAATGCGCCCGTCGCAGACGAAGGTGAAATCGTCCCCGCCCAACAGAATCGGCCGAAGCGGCAACCAAACCACCTCGCGCTCGGTGTGCAGAGGAAATCCGAGCTCCGAAGGTGCCCCCGCGAGCACATAGCCGCGATCGCTCACCTGCACCGCCGCGACGACCTGCTCGACCATCGCGCGCAGGACGCTGCGACCCAGCTCGTTCAAGCCCGCCGACCAGGCTCGACATTGCGCCCGAACCTCCGCGTCCGGCACTCGGACATTTCGGCAGTGCTCGAGCCAGCGTTGGATGCGGCCGCCGACATCGTTACCATCGATATGGACGACACCGATCTGACTCAAATCTCCTTCGCTGCGACCCATGCGATCGAGCTCATCCGGAAACGCGAGCTGAGCTCCTGGCGCGAGCGGGAGCTGCGGCAGGAAGCTTGCCCAGTGGTCCTTTGCATCCGGCCAAGTCTCCCGCATCCGCCCGACGCCCGGTGACAACAGCTCTCCGTCCTCAGACCTCAGCGTGGCGGGTAGACCCGTCACGGTGCAACTCGCCGTCACGCTCAGCCCGAGCTGAGGCGTGCTCGGTCGGCGTCGCAACTTCGCGAACACCAGTGCTCGCTGACTCTGCTCCAATGCTTCCGCCAATCCTCCTTCGGAATAGGAGTGATGCGCGATGGCGATCTCGAGCCCCGGCGCCTCGTCGCCGACCCAGCGGGTGTAGTGTGCCGTCCAAGCGTGGGCCGCCTCCAGCGTCGAAAACTCGATACTGGCGTTGCCCCCCGCCGAAAGCAGCACGGCTTCCCGAGAGAGCGCAGCCGCGCCCGGCAGTTGCAACAAGCGCGAAGCGCTCGTCACCTTGTCGACAGCCCACGACGCGGCGACCACGTCCCTCAAACGATTGGAGGAGAAGATGTATCGCTGCAGGCCCAACGTGTCGATGGCCGTCAAGACCGGCATATCACGCTAACCATCCCTGGATAGAATCCCGGTTCTTCTTGACCGCCCAATCATTCAAATCTCGAAGCGAAAAAACCCTCGCCGTGTTGCTGGCCCCCCAGATGTCCACAATCTCCTGCTGCAGCTTCTCTGCCGTGTCGTGACCGGCAAGGCAAACCAGCGCGGCGCGCGCCAGATCACCACCCAGCTGCTGAGAGCGCACAATGACCTCGAAGAGCTTCGACTTGCAGATGTCCTTCGCGTTGTCCGTCGTGCACGATATAAAGTAAGACCGGTGGCCGCGTAGATACAGGACGTCCAGCTCCATTTCAGGATCATTCTTCGCCGGCTGCGATCCCCTTTGCCGTTTGGGCTTGATGCCCACGTGAATATCTCCGTCTGGGCATTCCTCGCGCAGGATTCCTCCAACCCACTCCTCCAGCCATTCGCCTTTGACGAACTTGACCCATTGCTTGAGCCAGGATTGGGCGTCCCCGGTCGTCTCGATGTGCGTCAGCTGCTGCAGGGTTGGGAACACGGGTTGGCTCAGCTCGAGGCCAAATTCGGCGGCAACAAAGCGATCGGCGTCCGGAACGTTCTTGGGGTTCTTTCTTTCTCCAAGCGTTTCCTTCGTGCACGCGCGGTAGAGGCGATCGACGAGCCGCTCGGGAGCGGTTTCCTCCGAAGGCGCAGCACCGACCCGTTCCGCAGGGCAGACCGACTTGCTGCGTCCGGACTTCGACCGGACAATCCGCTCGTCTTTCAAAACGGCCTCGAGTATATTCTCCGCGTCTTTGGACTTAGGCGCTGGAGTCCTGGGCTCACGAGGCGTCGAATACGCGCTGTGCAGAGCGAGCAGGGTCTCTACCGTGAGTGGGACGTCCGCCGTGAGCTTCTCCTCGCGTCCATCATCGAAGCGTAAGCGCGGCGAGTTTGTCGGCCCGCCCTCATCGAGATAGGACGCGGCCTTGGGATCGAGCCCGAGATCCCTGCAGGCCAGGCGGGCATGAGCCGCCATCACCTTCGTTCCGCCCGTGTAGTCGAGCTTCAGCGATTCTCCAGCGGCACGCTGCTTGTCGATACGCTGGATGACTTCTCGCACGCTGGTCGCACTCGTTGCGTCGCCGATGAACGGATCCTCCTCGAGAACGGCGACACCGTGCTCTCGGAGAGATTTCTTCAATAGATCCTTTATCTGCCGGGTTGCCGCCGTGTGCACGAGCGCGATGCGAGCAGGCTGCAATGCCAGCCCCGCGAGGAACACGGGCAGCGGACTCGAACCCACCAGCAGAATCAACAACCTAGGAGACTTGCTCATCACAACCCACTACCCACGCTCTAGCGCCCCCGCGTTTTGGATACTCGCGCGCCCGTCGTCCGTCAACGGCCGTCGGCAAGCGCGACACTCACGTGGCGCCTACCGAACAGACGGGCTCCAGCGCACTTTCTGACAGCACCTCATCCAATTCGGGAAACGGGCCCCTGTGTCCGGTCCTGCCCGGGCTAGCTAGGTTCACGGCGACCCCAACTCCTTGGAGCGAAGCAGGCCGTGCTGCGGGTCGTGGAGATGCGCATCGAGCTCGGCCAGGGCGCTCTGTTCAATTCCCGGGCCAAACCAGCATCTCCATTCGCTCCGCGGTGATCACCCGTTTCGCCGCCGTCCGCGTCATCAAGAATCTGCCATTCAAGTCTCAATCCGCTGCGACCACGAACTCGGGATAATTGCGGATGTCGAGGACGAGACATTGCGCGCCCGCCGCGCGTTCGACATAGCGCGAGGAGTCGAGGACACTGGTGCCCGACAGCTCGAGGTAGGCGAGCTCGCTGCTGAGGCGGCGGAATGCGCCCGGGTGATGGTGCCCGCTCGAGACAGCGAGCTCGAGGGTGTTAGATGGCACACGCTCGGCCGTGCGCTCGATGCTCCTGCCCAAACGCTTCACCTCGAGCGAGGCGGGGCCAAGGCGCCTCTCGGCAGCGTGGGCCAGAGGCCCGCTGGACGTGGGTCAGATGAGCTCTCGACCAATTGCGCCACAATACGAGACAGCGCCTGAAACAGCTCGTCGCTGACCTGCCACCGTGGGTCGACTCGCGCGTGGGCTTGACTCCGTCCCGTAGAGCGTCAAACTGGTATCGGATAAACCGATACCCAGGCGAAACGCTTTTGCTGCCCCGACCCACCATCGAAGCCTTCGACCGCCACTTGCTCGGGCTCGGCCTGCGTTTCGAGGGCGTCGTCATTGGTGGCTCCGCCCTCGGGCTCATGAGCATCATCCAGCGGCCCACGCGCGACTTCGACATCCTCGTGCCCGAGCTACCTTCGTCGATTACCGACGCGGCGCGTGACTTTGCCAAGGCGCAACGGCAAGCAGGCGTTGATCTCATCGACGACTGGCTCAACAACGGGCCAATGCAGCTCGGGGACGTGCTGTCTGCTGGCTGGCGCGAGCGAGTCCATCGCATCTTCGAGGGGCAAGCCGTCGTGCTCAGCACGCTGGGCCGGTCGGATCTGCTCGAGAGCAAGCTCTTCGCTCTCTGCGATCGCGGCACCGACCTGCCCGACTGCATTGCGCTCGCGCCGACCGCGGACGAGCTCGCTGAGGCGTTGTCGTGGCTCGAGGGCCAAGACGGAAACCCGGAGTGGCCTGCTCATGTTCGTGCGACGCTTGCCGATCTCTCGCGGAGGTTGGGTCATGGCGTTTAGCCGAGCCGCCTCACCCAAACCAACGCCGACGCCCGACGAGCTGACGGCGCGCATGGCGGGCATCGGAATGAACTTCGCCGCGAAGCCGCAGGCCCACGCGGACATGGAGAGCACGCTCATGCACGCGTCCGCGGCCGGCATGGTCGACGGCGATCTCCGCGTGCTCTCGGTGCTGACGACGTGGCTCGAGGTGCACCATGCTTACGTCAACGCCGACCGGCTCGTGCGTCTGGTAGGCGCGCATCCATCCGAGCGCGTGCGTGCGTACTGGTCGGCCGTCGCGACGTGGCTCAAAAAAGACCGCCGCCTCGCGCGACTCGCCGTCGCTTACGAGGGACCACCGGTCGACCTGCTCCCCACCGGAACGGAGTTCCAAATCAACCGCCGCGGAGCCGACGAGCGCTTCGCCGGCTCCAAGCTCCGCGTCCCTCTCGGTTCGCTGCGAGATCGCGCAGGCGACGTGCTCGCGCCGGGCGTGCTGGTTCGTCGCCATACCGGCTATCGCAACCGCGTGCTGATGGGCCCTTCGTTTCGTGCCGACGTGTGGACCGTGCTCGAGCAGGCACCGCACCTCTCCATCGCGGAAGTTGCGCGGCGCGCCTCGTGCTCGTTCGCTACCGCGTGGCAAGCGGCGCAGGACTTTCGGCTGCTGCGGGAAGCGAAGAGCCTCGCGCGGGTGCGGAACGACGCCTGACATTCATATCGAGAAGTAGGTCACGTCTGCAACGGGGGCACGCGGTCGACGCGCGGAGCGCCGCCTCGTCGTCAGTGCTTGGTGGGTGCGCCTGGGTCGGGAGGGCGCAGCGCCGCGCGTTCGGCAGCGGTCAGCGTCCGCCCCAATACCGCTTTTACCGCGACCTCGAGCACCTCATCTTCGCCGGAGCGAATGCCCGCCAGGGTGGGTCGAGCCACGATGTCAGGGACGATGCCGACGCGCTGCGTGGGCCGCCGGTCTGGGTAATAGACGCCGAGGCCGCTGATTCCGGTGCGTAGACCCCCAGGCAAACTGAGCGCCGAATAGTTGCCGTCCGCGCCCGCGGTGGTGCTGCCCACGACGATAGCTCCGGGTACGGATCGGAACGCCATCGCGACGTACTCGGCCCGACTCATCGACACTTCATCCACCAGGATCGCGAGGCGGCCTTTGAAGAGCGGCGCCGCGGGAGTCAAGGCGATGGGGTCGGTCCAGATGAAGGATCCAGGATTGGACGGGTCAGGCTCGGTGATCAGCGCAAAAGGGGTCTCTCGCGAGACCAGATGCTGGCCGAGTGAGAAGACCACGAACTCGGGATAGTTGCGGATGTCGAGGACCAGACATTGCGCGCCCGCCGCGCGTTCGACATAGCGCGAGGAGTCGTGAACCCTGGCGCCCGACAGCTCGAGGTACGCGAGCTCATCGCTGAGGCGGCGGAATGCGCCTGGGTGATGGTGCCCGCTCGAGGCCGCGAGCTCGAGGCTGTTGGAGGGCACACGCTCGACCGTGCGCTCGATGCTCCGTCCGAGACGCTTCACCTCGAGCGGGGTGGGGCCACAGGCACCTCTCGGCAGCGTCGCGGCCGCCTGGTGCTGGTACGCGCTCTCGTGAGACACGCCGTAATAGGGCCGCCAGCTCTGCACGAGGGCGTCGACACTTTGCCCTCCCAGCGTCTGGATCACGTCACCGATCTCTAACCCCGTGGCGGGACCCAGATACCGATCCAAATAGGCGTCGACCACTGGTTGGCCTTCGATCAGGCGCACCCGCACGGGCAAGTGGCAGTCCCCTCGTGGCGGGCGGGCCGCCGTCCACAGGTTCGCGTGACCGTCGTGGACCCGGGCGATCAGCGCCATCAGTGCGAGCTCATAGTCATCGCGAGTCAGCGCGCCGACGAGACGCGGAATGAACTCGCGCAGCACCGCGTCCCAGTCCTCTTGCATGACGTCACGATACGGAAACCAATACTCGACGATGTTCCAGAACCGATACAGGGCGAGCAGGCGATAGCCCGCGTCGGGAACGGCATCGCCCGGATAGCCAGCCTCACGGCTGAAGTCGGCGTTCCCAGCCCCGCCAGAACGGATCGCCACGTAGAACTGCTCCGCCACGGCGCCACGACGGGCGTAGATGAGCTGCAGATCAGAGGTGAGCTCGTTGCCCAGAAGCGCGCGTTTAGAGAGCCACCCGAGCCGCGGCATCACGGGTCTATTCACGGGCTCCTCGGCGCACCAGCTGCATGCCGGTACCGACCCAAGGCCGCGTATCCAGTGGTGCAACGCCTCGTTTGCCGACGCCGCATCGGCTGCTCCTACAATACGAGGCAGCACTCGAAACAGCTCGTAATCCCAGTGCAAGGCGCCGTCGACCGCGCGCGGATGATGATACTTCAGAAACCCCCACACTTTGCCTAGCGTGAAGAGATTGTCGACCTGTATCGGCGTCACGCTCGTGGTATCCATCCGCGAGCCGGTATCGAACTGTCGATCCACTTCTGCGCGGGTAACGCAGGACGCCATCTGGAGTGAGACGGCTACGAGCACTGCCAGTTGCTTCTTCATGAGCTCCGTTTGGGGACGCAGAAATCCGGACGACGCTGGGCCACGAGGATTCTGACAGGGGCCGAGCCCTTTGACAGCTGCATCATGCTCACGTCAACGCCGAGGCTCGCGCGTCTGGTAGACCGAACCAACACCGTCTGGCACGACGCCCCCGGCCACCCGCCTACTCTGGCTGCCCGAAAGCGTGACGTGCGTGTCAGAAACGCTCGCTCAGTGCGTCGAGTCGTCATGAGCCTGCGCAGCGCCGTTTCCACCTGGGTTAGCCTACCCACCGTCTTCATCGCTTCCGTTCTCGTCGCTTGTAGTGCGGACGGGACCTCGATCGCGCCGCCTGGAGGGGACCCCGCAAACCTCGCTGCGCCCGACGTGGGGCCCACCCGCTTCCCGAGTGCCCCGTCTCTGCAGGTCGATCGCGTGCTCGACCCCGACACACCGGTGTTCTGGGTCGCGAGGGAAGACGGCGCGCCCGAAGCTCTCGCGCTGCTCGCCGCCAAGGACTCGGCAGGCAATGCGCGGGCCATCACCGGAGTCGCGTTCGTGGCCGGGGACCACTACTTGAGCGTGGAATACGACACGCAGGGGCGCCCGGAGCGATTGACGAGCCCCAGCGTCGTGCTCCGGCTCTTCGACTACGACGCCGCGTCAGTCACGCTCCAAACGACGGACGCGAACGGCGACACGACGACGGAGCGGATCAGCTTCGAACGTGAGGAGCTCGATGCGCTGCGCGTGGCGCTGCCTTCGGCCGCCGATCTCTCGTTGGTGAGTGCCGCTGCTGAGCCGCTCTCACTGCTCGAGAAAGCGGGCGCGGGCCGCTCGCCTCTCGAGGACCTGATTGCCGCCGGCATCAACATGTTGGGCTGCGTGGGCGCTGGCGTTGCAACGACTCATGAGGGCGGGTTGGCGAGGGCCTTGATGGGCGCATTGGCCACGGTGGAGTGTGGAGGCCTTGCACTCAGGGCAGATGGGGTAAAGGAGTTCATCGGCCGTTACCATCGAGAGCTCGAGGCGATCGCGTACATTGCCGGCTGCGTCGGAGGAATTGGCGCGGTGGTCGGTGCGCCCCTCAACCCCGCCTTCGGCGTCGCCGGCGCGTTGAGCGCGGCGTATGACTGCCCCGAGGCCGCCAAGAAAGTGACTCGGCTGATCAACGATCGAGCCTACGCAGCTCGCGTCAGCCAGGGTTTCACGCTGATCGCGGACACTGACCTGGTCGTAGGCGAAGACAACCCCGTCACCCTCCGCCTGACCACCGTCGATCAGACGCGAAGCCTCGCGGACGCGAGCCTCGGTCGCGTCGTCGCAAACCTGGGCGCCGTGGGGGGAGCAGCGAATACCGAGCTTTTTCTTCGCGATGGGGTGTGGCAGTGGACCGGCGTGCTGCATCCGCTCAACGCAGGGCGCCAGCCGGTGCTCGTCAGCATCGGTTCACGCCGCGAAACGCTGGACCTCAGCCTGCGCGTACTCCCTGACCGCAACCCGATCGAAGCGCAGGTCTTCGCTTCCAAGACCGTAGTGAAGCGTGGGGAGAGCGTGGAAGTGTTCGTCCTCGCGCAGGGCGGCAGGGAGCCCTATCGCTACTTCTGGACGGAGCAGTATGCCGAGCACAGCAGCCTTCCCATGCCCGACTTGGGCAGAGTGAGCAGCTTCAACACCGTGGTGAATGAACGCGTGCGCTATGCCGCCTCGGTGACCGACGCCGTCTGGACGTACAAGGACGCCGGTTTCATCTCCATCGAGGTGTGTGGGGATGGCGAATGCCGCGCGGGCGAAGAGGCAGCCTGCCCCGCCGATTGCGGCGATCGTGACGCAAAGCTGTGCCACGAAGCCTGCACGTACCGTGACGAAGTACTGCAGTGCGGGGGCTTTCCCTATGT
>JAYTOL010000096.1:0-35091 GCA_043747815.1 Deltaproteobacteria bacterium | reverse complement strand
GCTCGGGCGCGCGGCGGCGGCGCGGGGCGGCGGGGAGCGGGCGGCTTGGGCACCGTCGAGCTGCGTTTCGCGGCGGGCGCTCGGGGGCTCTCGAGCGCGCCTTCGTTGTCAGCGCCCTCGGCGAAGTCGACGTCCACGCCGCCGTTCGTCAGCTCGGCAGGTGGCCCCGCGTCAGGCGCGGGCGGCGGAAGGGTGGGCGACGAGGGGGTCTTGGCTTCGGTACTCATAAGCTATGAGAGAGCGGGACGGGATCGCTCCCGCCGTCGGACGGAGGTGTGATTGGGAAGGAGTGCGGCGCGGTCAACGGACTCTCGAACGTTCTCCAGCATGAACGACAGCTCGGGTAGTGGACAATGACCCCTCCCCGAAAAAAAGGAACGACAATTCATCGGGCTCCAAGCCCACGGCCGGCGAGTAGAGACAGCCCTCGGCGCTGCGGCCCCGAGCCTTGATAGCGCAAACCGGGAGCGATTAAAACGGCCAAATGGCCAGGGCTGACGATGGCGGGGGGACGGGGCTGGTGCGCTGATTTCGAGCGCTGGACTGCGGCATGGAACGGCTGCAACCAGAGTGGGT
The DNA here is from genome assembly GCA_043747815.1 of Deltaproteobacteria bacterium. Lineage (GTDB taxonomy): Bacteria > Myxococcota_A > Polyangia > Polyangiales > Polyangiaceae > SZUA-265. The sequence continues at coordinate 34,515 of JAYTOL010000096.1, read as the reverse complement.
TCGCGCCGAGAACCTACCCGCCGGCCCAGGGCAGAAAAATGCCGAACCGCCCGCGAATACTGGCGTGATTTTCCGTGGCCGTCGCGCGAGGGGTGGTATGAGCCGCGCGTGCCGCAACCCCTGGAGCTGCTGATCGTGCAGAATGCCCGGGTCTTTGATCCCGGTGCGGGGCTCGATCAAACGGCGGACGCCGTGATTGAGAATGGAGTGCTCACGCGCCTGGGCGCCGACGCGGGGCGCTCGTTGTCGAGCAGCCCACGCGCTCGCGTCATCGATGGCCGAGAGCACTGGTTGTTGCCTGGCTTCATCGAGCTCAAGGCGCACCTCGGCGAGCCAGGGCTCGAGTACAAAGAAGATCTGGCCTCCGGTTTGCGCGCCGCTGCGGCCGGTGGGTTTACTCAAGTGTGCTGCACGCCCGACACCGATCCGATTAACGATCAGCCGGTGGTGACGGAGTGGCTGCGCAGCCGCGCAGCCGCGGTCAGCCCTGTCCGCTTGTATCCGATTGCGGCGGCTACTCGAGGTTTGTCGGGCAAGCTCCTGACGGAGATGGCGGCGCTGCGCAATGCCGGCGCCATTGCCGTGGGCGACGCGGATCATTGCATCAGCTCCGGTGAGGTGCTGCGGCGCGTGTTCGAATACGCGCGCGACTTTGGGCTGCCCGTGTTCCAGCACCCCGAAGATCACGCCATGACCGTTGGTGCGGAGATGAACGAAGGGCCCGTGGCGACCCGCCTCGGTTTGCGGGGCGCTCCGGCTGTCGCCGAAGACAGCATGGTCGCCCGCGACGTGTTGCTGGCGGAGTACACCGGCAGCCGATACCACGCCACGCGCATCTCCACCGCGCGCGCCGTCGCGACGCTTCGGGACGCGAAGGGCCGCGGGGTCGCAGCCAGCTGCGCCGCCCCCATCCACCACTTGATTTTGTCTGAGGAGTCGCTGGTCGACTACGACACCAACTACAAACTGGTGCCGCCGTTGCGCAGCATGCAAGACGTGCTCGCGCTGCGCCGCGGGCTGGCGGAAGGCACGATCGACGCGGTCGTCAGCGATCATCGGCCGCAGTCGTCCTTGCAAAAAGACTGCGAGTTCTCCGAAGCCGAGGCCGGCGCCGTCGGTTTGTCCGTGTGTTTCAGCTTGCTGCTCTCGCTGGTTCAGGAGGAGCAGCTGCTGCTCTCACGGGCCATCGCCGCGCTCACGTCGGGTCCTGCCGCCGTCTTGGGCCTGCCAGCGCCCAGCTTGAAGCAAGGGCAACGAGCCGACCTGGTGTTGGTCGCGCCCCACGCCCGCTGGTCCGTCGAAGCATCGACATTGCTCGGTAAGAGCTATAATAGCCCGCTGCTCGGCCGCTCGCTGCCGGGCCGCATCGACCTTACTCTGGCGCAGGGCCAGGTCGCCTTCGACCGCTTTGCTCCCCCCGCGTGATTCGACGGAGAACTGTGACCGACCGCAAGACTGGATACCTGGCACTCGCCGACGGGAGCATCTTCAAAGGCTTTGCCTGGGGGGCGGAGGGCTCCGTCACGGGGGAGGTGGTGTTCCAGACGGGAATGACGGGCTACCAGGAGGTGCTGACCGATCCCTCGTACGTGGGTCAGATCGTGACGATGACCGCGCCCCACATCGGCAACACCGGCATCAACGCGGAGGACGCGGAAAGCCGTAGAGGCCAGCCGCACGTCGCCGGATTCGTGATGCGCGAGCCGTGCGACAGGCCCTCGAATCACCGCAGTCAGGAGTCGCTGTTCCAGTACCTGGAGCGCAACGGCATCGTGGCGCTGGGTGGGATCGATACGCGCAAGCTGGTGCGCACGCTCCGCGATCGCGGCGCCCAGAACGGCTGCATCGGCACCAGCTCGCCCGATGAGCTGGTCGATCGAGCGAGGGCCGCCCCGGACATGCAGGGGCTCGACCTCGTCGCGCGCGTCACCCCCGCCGAGAGCTACGCCTTCGAGGAGTCGCGCGGCAGGTGGCGCGTCGGCTTCGAGCAAGAGTCGCCCATCAACGGCCTGTCCAAGCTCCAGCACGGGCGGCCGCTGCACGTGGTGGCGATGGATTTCGGCGCCAAGCGCAACATCCTGCGCTGCCTGGTAGACGCGGGCTGCCGCGTCACCGCCGTGCCGGCGACGACCAGCGCGCACGACATCCTGGCGCTGAAACCCGACGGCATCTTCCTCTCCAACGGCCCGGGAGACCCGGCCGCCGTCGGCTACGGCGTCAGCACGATCCGCGATCTGCTCGGGCAGCGCCCCATGTTTGGGATCTGCCTCGGGCATCAGCTCCTGGCGCTGGCGGTCGGCGCCAAGACGTACAAGCTCAAGTTCGGCCATCACGGGCTCAACCAACCCGTTCAGGATCTGGAGACGGGCCGCGTCGAAATCACGCTGCAGAATCATGGCTTCTGCGTGGACGTCGACTCACTCCACGGCAAGGGTGTCACGACCCATCGTCATTTGAACGACGGCACGAGCGAGGGCCTCAGCGTCCCGGACGCCAAGGCCTTCAGCGTCCAGTACCACCCCGAGGCTGCCGCGGGTCCTCACGACGCGTTGTACCTGTTCCGGCGTTTTACCGACGCCATGATGATGAGCCCTTGAAAAAACCTCCCAGCATCCATTTCGTCAGCCTCGGTTGCCCCAAAAACCGGGTCGACTCGGAGGTCATGGTCGGCGTCGCTCAGGATCGCGGCTTCGTCCCGACGGACGACGCGGAGGCCGCCGAGGTCATCGTGATCAACACTTGCGGTTTCATCGAGGCCGCCAAGCGCGAGTCGATCGAGACGATCCTGGAGCTGTCGCAGTTCAAGACGACCGGCAACTGCCGGAAGCTGGTGGTGACGGGTTGCCTCAGCCAACGCTACGCGGGGGATCTCGCGAGCGACATGCCTGAGGTCGACCACTTCCTCGGCTCGAGCGACATGCTCAAGCTGGGCGCGGTCTTGACCGAGAAGGCCCCGCGAGTGTGGGTGGGCAACCCCGCCGATTGGGTGATCCGCGCGAGTGATCCACGCACGCTGAGCACGCGCGGCGCCAGCGCCTACTTAAAGATCGCCGAGGGCTGCAACCGGCACTGCGGCTTTTGCGTGATTCCGCAGATCCGGGGCAAGCAGCGCTCCCGCCCGATCGAGGACATCGTGCGCGAGGCCGAGCAACTGGCAGAGCACGGCGTGCTCGAGCTGAACCTCGTCTCGCAGGACACCGTCGCCTACGGTCGAGATACAAAGAGCGGAGAGACGCTGCCGATGTTGCTCGAGCGCCTCGGGGAGGTGCCGGGTGTGGCCTGGCTGCGTCTGCATTATCTATATCCGGAGAAGCTCGACGCGCGCCTGCTCGAGCTCATGCGCGACCACCCGAAGGTGGTGCCCTACATCGACATGCCGCTGCAGCACGCGGCGCCCAGCATGCTCCGCCGCATGCTTCGGGGTGGCAGCACGGACCTGCGAGGCGTCGTGGACCGGCTGCGTCGCAGCATCCCGGGCGCGTTCCTGCGCAGCGCCTTCATCGTGGGTCACCCGGGCGAGACCGACGCCGAGTTCGAGGAGCTGCGGGCGTTCTTGAGCTGGGCCGAGCTCGACCACGTGGGCGTGTTCCAGTACTCGGACGAGGAGACGTGTACGAGCTACGCGCTCGAGAATAAGGTCGATGAGGCCACGATGGAGGAGCGCGCCGAAGCGCTTCTCGATCTGCAGCGCGGCATCAGCAGGAAGAAGAACGAGGCGCAGGTCGGGCGCGAGCTCGTGGTGCTGGTGGAAGGCGCGAGCGAAGAGAGCGAGCTCGTCATGATCGGGCGGCACGCCGGGCAGGCGCCCGAGGTCGACGGCGTCGTCTACCTCTCGCATGGTCCCGTGCAGCCCGGCACGTTCTGCACGGCGCACGTCGTTTCGGCCACCGACTACGACCTCCTGGCAGAGGCCGAGCCCAACGAGCATCCGGCGCTTCCTCCCCCGCCGCGCAAGGCTTCAAAGCCGTCCGACGCCGCCGTGCACCGTCGCCGCGGCGTCGTCTCGCTGCGCACCGTCTCCTGATCGCGCGTCATCGCGGCCCGCGGCGCGTTCCCGCCGGCTCACTCTTCGCCAGGCCCAGCGTCGATCGGGCCCGCAGGCACCGCTGCGGACGAGCATTCCCCGCGCCGCCCCGCCAGCTCCGCGGGCTGGAACGAGATGGCCGTGCTCTGGAAACCAGAGACGGTGTACCAGAGCTGCAACGGGTCACAGGGCTCGGTACGCACCTCGAAGTCATACGCGCCGGTCAACGTACGTTGCCCGAACACGAGCCCGCTCACTCGGTTGTGCACCAACACGAAGGCAGGGCCGGCTTCTCCAATGTGCCCACTGAGACGCGCCACGCCCACGCCGAGCTCAACCTCTGGCTCGGGCGGATCATCCGGGGGGAGCGTCGGCGTGACGCAGGCCAGGATGAGCGCCAAGGCCAACGGCCAGGCCCGGGCGCGCTTGAATCCTGCCTGAAACGACATCTATCTCAGGGGTGAAGCAGGCAACGTGCCAGGTTTGCGGCTTGGGCGCGTGGGAAATTTGTCCCACGATTACGGAACCCTCCCGTTTTTCGCTCAGCGGGCCAGACAACCCGGTTGGCGATCGATGGCGGCGATTGCCAACTGGCGGCGTCCTCCGAAAACGGGGGTCGCGTCCGGGGAGCAGGCCCAAGCGGGCTGCTCTGCTTCTAAACGGAACTCCCGCCTCTGCAGGGGCCAGAAGCGTCGCGCGACCGCGGTGGCTCGAAAACGTTGGTGACAGAGGCCGCCACGCGCTGGGCGGCCATCAGCAAGGGGACGAGCAAACGGCTCGACCTCGACTGCGACGGCCGTTGAGGCGTTCGGCAGCAACGCTGAATATCTCTCTGTTCGGAGAGCAGATCCGATCTCGGTGTCAGGGCGCGAGAGCACACGCGCTGCTGCGCCGAGACCTGCTATCCACTTTCGACGCCGCGCGTGGCAAGCTTGGCTCGAGCAGCAACCGCCCGACTCGAACAGCGGCGAGGCCCGCCTGATTCCGAGGGCTCGGGAGGTTGGGCTACGGTCTCCGAAGGTCGTCCGAGAACCGCGCTCGAAACTTGCCGCATAAAAGAAACGGACTGTCAATTTGTTCCTGTCATCCCTATTATGGGCTAATAGTCAGCTCAGGCGGCTGCTAGCTTCGGGCGCCTGCCCTATGATTTCACGCGCGGCCAGCTGCAGGACGGGAGAGAGAGGCTCATGAGCACCGACAAGGGCGGATCCGACCTTGACGTTTTCAACGACTTGAAGCCTCAAACGCCGGACGGCAAACCGATCCTCGAGACGAAGAAGACGTTGATGGGGCTACAAGTGCCCGAAGGGGCCCTGCCGCCCGTGCCCGGGAGCAGTCCCAATAACGGCCCCAGCAGCAGTCGAAGCATCCCGCCGCCGCCACCGTCTCAACGCCCCCGCCGGTCGGGCCCGCCATCGCTCCCCCCATCCTTCCCGCCCGCGCTCCCCATGCGGCAGCGCTCCAGCGCCGCGAACAACGAGCAGACGCCGGTGACGCCTGGCGTCGTGGCGGGCGTGAGGGGGCGTTCGCAAGAGGACGACCGGGGGGAAGACACGAGCCCCGGCGCACCTCCGGAGAACAGCGAGGTCTCCAAGACGGACGCATCCGCCTTGGGTCTGGATTCGTGGGCCACGACCCAGCCCCCCGGCATCGGCGGCCGTATCTCGTTGATTCCGGGCCCGCAGATTTCCACGTTGCCGGAGTCGGTCGCGTCTGCGGCCGTCCCCGCGGCAGCCGGCGCCAACGGCGGCGACGTGGGCTGGGACGACGACGACGACAAGACGCAGGTCTACGACAAGGATACGCAAGCCGCGGCGCAGAGCCTGCTGCAGCCGGCGCTACCAGGGCTTCCCGGGCGTCCGCCGCCGCCGATGTCGAGGCCGCCCGGAGCCATCATGCCGCCGGGCATGCTGCCCCCAGGCGCCGCGTTTGCGCCGCGCACGACGGTGCCCCCGATGCTTCAGGACGCGAGCTACGCCCTGCCCGTCCCGGCAGCACCGAGCCAGCGCCTGCCGTACCTGTTTGCGGCCATCGGGGCGATCCTCGTGGCTGCGCTGTTCTGGGTGTTGTTGCCGAAGAAGGGCGGCCTGACGGTGACGGTCGCCGGGGGCCCAGGCAACAAGGAGCTGGCAGCGGTAGAGGTCATCGTCGACAACAAGGTGCGTTGCCGAGCCTCGCCGTGTGAGCTGCCGAGCCTGAAATCGGGCACGCACTACGTCGAAGTGCGAGCGGCGGGCTACCAGGCGACCGCCAAGAGCGCGGTGGCCATCGTGGGCGGTCAGACGGCGGTGCACAACGTGCAGCTGATCCGAGCGGGCACCGGCATCAAGGTGTTTGGGGAAGGCAGCGGCCTCACGCTGCTGGTGGACGGCAAAGAGTTCGGGCCCCTGCCCCAAGAGCTGCGGGAGATGGAGCCGGGGGAACACGTGATTCAGGTCTCGGGCGGCAACCGCTACGAGATCTTCACCCAACGCATCATCGTCGATCCCGATCGCATGACGCCGATCGGGCCCATCCGGCTCAAGGTGACCAAGGGGCTCGCCACGATCCGGGCGGGCCAAGGCGCCGAGGACGCCGAGGTGATCCTGAAAGTGGGCGACTCGCGGCGCGTGCTGCCGGGATTGCCGGTACGGCTCGAGGTGGAGACGGATCGACCGCACGTGCTGATCGCCAAGCGCAAAGGCTTCGCGCCCTTCGAGCAGCCGATCCTCTTCGACGACGGCCAAGCGGAGAAGACGATCGAGATCGCATTGACAGAGCGTCCCGCGGAAGATCCAGGTGTGCGCCGGCGCAGGCCAGCGAGCGGCGGCGCGCCGGTGGGCACCCGTGCCGAAGCGGCGGAGCCGGAAGAAGCAGCGGCAGAGCCGGAGCCGGTGGGCAACGCCACCATCCATCTCACTTCCACGCCACCGTCCAACGTGCTGCTCGACGGGAAGCCACTCGGGACGACGCCGCTGCGGGACATCTCGGTCGAGCCCGGCACGCATCGAGTGATTTTCATCCACGGCCCGGAGCGCAAGCCCAAGACCGTCGAGGCGGCGCCCGGCTCGAGCCAGACCGTTTCGGTGAGCTTCTAGAGCTCGCCGCTACTCGGCCTCGCGCAGTTGGCGTGAGATCTTCAAGAGCTGCTTGCAGTACTCGGGAGGCATGACGTCGGTGTCGGCCTCCCACTCGGTGCTCGGGCTCGGGCTCTGCCACGCGTTTTCGTCCAAAGGCATTAGCGCTTGTCCGCCCGTATTGTTCCGATGACTCATGATGACCTCGCCGCTTACCCCAGGTGGGGGTGCCCGCGTGTACGGTCAGTATCGAGGTGCGGCTTAAGCCTGAACATTCTCGAAGCTCATTTGGTCGGCGTGCAACGATTCCTCGCGGCGCGTATTTTGGGCTCATGTTGCGAAAACGTTTCATTGCTCCTCGCGCTGCTGTGCTGTTGTGCTGTCGGCTGTGTCCCGGACAATCCACCGCAGGTTGGTGCCGCGGCAGGCGGACAAGCCACCGGGGCCGCTCTCCCCGCGCCGCTCGATCTGACGCGCGAGCAGCCGTGGCCCGCGGTCTACGCAGATGACCCGCTGTGGCGGCGAGCTTCGACGGGTGACGACATCGACGACGCTCGGCTCGCCCAGCGCGAAAGCGCCACCTCGTTACTGGTCGCGCTCGAGCAAGGCGGGAGCCTGGGGCGAACGGCGCTGCGCGCGCTCGGGCACGCGATCGATCGCCGAGAGGCGCGCGGCGAGCTGTGCAGGCTTTTGCTCGGGCCCGACGAGCGGACGGCGAGCGCGTTGCTCGAGGTGCTGTACGAATTGTTGATGGACGCCCCCGTGACGGAGGAGTCCGTGGACGCACGAGCCGACGCCCGCTGCGTGAGCACGCTGACGCAGCTCTCCGAGCGCGAGAGACTGAGCCTGGCGGACCGGGACCGGGCGAACGTCGCGCTGGCCCGCCTGCGCGCACGTTGAGGGCACCCGAGGTTGGGGCGTGCAAAGCGCCTGGCGAACACCGACGCGGTTGCCCGAAACTTGCGAATCGAGCATGGTAACGGCCCTCTCGGAGACCCCATGCTGGACATCAAACTCATTCGCGAGCAAACCGAACAGGTGCGCGAGGCCTTGCTCAAGCGCCTCGACGCAGTGGACTTCTCGGAGCTCTCGAGCTGGGACGAGGCGCGCCGAGCGGCAGTGGTCACCCTCGAAGCCAAACGCAACCACCGCAACGACGTCTCGGCAAAGGTGCCGGCGCTGAAGAAGACCGGCGCTGACGTGCAGCCAGTGTTTCTCGAGATGAAGGCGTTGGGCTCGGAGATCAAGACGCTCGAAACGGAAGTCGCCGAGCTGGAACAGAAGATCCAGGACTTCATGGTCGGGCTGCCCAACCTGCCTGACCCGGACGTGGTCCCCGGTGGCAAAGAGCACAATCAGATCCTGAGCACGTGGGGTAAAAAGCCGGAATTCGAATTCACGCCAAAAGACCACGTCAGCTTGCTGACGGATCTGGGCATGGTCGACTACTCGCGCGGGGCCAAGCTCGGCGGCAGCGGATTTTGGGTCTATCGGGGTGACGGGGCCCGGCTGGAGTGGGCTCTGCTCAACTACTTCGTGGAGCGCCACATCGCCGCCGGCTATGAGTTCGTGCTCCCGCCGCACCTGCTCTCGCCGCAATGCGGCTACACCGCTGGGCAATTTCCAAAGTTCGCCGACGACGTTTTCATGCTGGAAGCCGCGGGGGATCAGGAGCGGCGCTTCTTGCTGCCCACCGCCGAGACGGCGCTCGTCAACCTCCACCGTGACGAGATCTTGAGCGAGGCGGAGCTGCCGCGGAAGTACTTCGCGTACACCCCCTGTTACCGCAAAGAGGCCGGGAGCTACCGGACCGAGGAGCGCGGTACCATCCGAGGGCATCAATTCAACAAGGTGGAGCTCTTTCAATACTGCCGTCCGGAAGCTTCCGGTCAGGCGCTGGAGGAGATGCTGGCGCACGCGCGCAGCCTGCTCGAGGAGCTCGGCTTACACCACCAGGTCAGCAAGCTCGCCGCCCGCGACGTGAGCGCGTCAATGGCGAAGACGTATGATATCGAGGTCTGGATCCCCAGCATGCAGCAGTATAAAGAGGTGAGCAGCGCCTCCAACGCGCGGGATTATCAGGCACGCCGGGGGCAGATTCGCTTCCGCCCCGAGGGACAAAAAAAGACCGAGCTCGTGCATACCCTGAACGCCTCCGGGCTCGCCACGAGCCGGCTCCTGCCCGCCATCGTCGAGCAATTCCAGCGGGCCGACGGCAGCGTCATGGTGCCTGAAGTGCTGCGGAAATGGCTCGGGAAGGCCAGCCTGGGCAGCTGAGCGTCCGGTCGTGCTATACCGCCAGCGTGCGACACATCGGAATCGTGGGAGCCGGCATCGCCGGGCTGACGGTCGCGTTCCGGCGCTCGCTCCGCGGCGATCGCATCAGCCTCTACGAGGCGTCCCCGCGCCTGGGCGGCCAGCTCCACACCGAGCGCTCCGAGGGCTTCCTGGTCGAGCATGGGGCGGAAGGCTTCATTGCTGGCAGCACGGCGCTGGCCGAGCTTGCCGCAGCGACGGGCCTCGCGTCACAGCTGGTCGATCAGGAGGTGACGGAGACATGCACCTTCGACGGTAATCAGCTACTGCGCCTGGCGCCGGGCGAAGCCGGCAAGATGCTCGGTTTCCAGGTCGGTCCGCGCGCGTTTGGCAAAGGCATCCAGTCCTTCTCCGGGGGCATGAGTCAAATCGTGGAAGCGCTGCAGAGGCGGCTGGGCCCGCACTCGACGTGCCTGCCGAACACGCCGATTCAGACCCTCAGGCGCAGGGGGAACCGATGGGAGATGCTGCTCGAATCAGGGTCAGCGATCGAGGTGGATGCGGTCGTGGTAGCGACGAGCGCGGCGGCCGCGGCGCGATTGCTGAGCGCCGCCTTCGGATCTCTTGCCAGCGCCCTCGCGGACTCTCCTGCCCTGTCCAGCGTGAGCGTGTCGCTCGCCTACCCGCGGCAAGCGATCGCCCATCAACTCGACGCCACCGGCTTCGTGGTCGCCGAGGGAGCGCAGATCGAAGGCCTGCGCGCCTGCACCTTCGCCTCCTCGAAGCTACGCGGACGTGCCCTGCCCCAGCTCGCGCTGCTCAGGCTGTTCTTTCGGCCGACAGAGCAAGACCTCGACATGAACGATGCCGGATGGATTTCGCGTGCCGAACGTTGCGCCAAGAGGGTGCTCGGCATCGATGGCCCGGCGTCGCACCACTGGGTATCGCGCTGGGTTCGCGCGCTGCCCGTCTTTGATGCAGAGCATCGGGAGCGCGTGGATCGCCTCGAGGCGCACCTGCGCCACACCGGTGTCAGCCTCGCAGGCGCGGGCTTCCATGGCGCGGGCATCGACGGTGCCGTGCGCTCTGCTGAAGCGGCTGCTCGTGCCCTGGACGCCGAGCCGTATGCTTGACGCAGCTCAGCGCTGAGCTCCTTTTGCACGCGGAACCCGAGAAAGTGCCAGGCGGTGGTCGCTTTCGCGACCACCGCCCGAAGGGCACGGCTCCGGACAGGGGAGGGGCGCAGAAGCCGTGCCGACGTTGGCGCGGTCGGCGGGGGACGCGCAGGTGCGTCGTAGTGCCTTACCGCTTGCCGCTGAGTAGCACCCCGCGTGCCACCTACTGCTCAGTCACATTGCAGAGGTTTGGGGAGCAGCAAACCCTGAAGCGGTTTCAGTCTTGAAAAGATCGCATCCAAAACTGAATGCTGGCGATCGATACGAGCGGTTGGGGACAATTTGTGTTCCGATGGATGGGTCTGAGAGGAGCCGACCCGATCCACAAAAAGGGGAACAGCGACCTACCGGGGGGGATGGCAGGCCGCTGCTCCAAGAGGGTACGGGCTGGTTCGGGGGGGTAGAAGCCAGCCCGTACAGAACGTGGCGTGATCGAGTGGGGGCGTCCGCGCCTCGTCACTGCTTAGTCCAGTGCACCTTGTATGCCACGGCAATGCGCCAGCACATGCAAGCAGTTGGCGGTGTTGCGCGAGGAGGGCCTTTCAGTTGTGAATTTTGAGCCTCCAAACCTGCGATGCTCAGCACGAAATCTGCCGTCTTCGGCGCGACACGCGCGCTTCGCTTCGCGCGACGACGAGCCGCTCCGAGCCCCGGCGCAGCATGAGCCAAACCGGGGCGCGAGGGCGTGCGAGGCCGCCTTCGGAACGCACCGAATGAGGCGTTACTCAGCGGCTGGTTGTGTCATTCGTGGCTGGTAGCCCCCGCAGCGGGTAGTGGCTAAGGGCGACTCGATTGCCGTCGACGTCTCGAGTATACGAGGTAAACGCCGTTCGCGACTCGATGGCGTGCCCAGCGGCCTCCAGCCTCCGCTCGAGCTCTGGCCTCGCCGCGGGCGAGACGCGGAAGGCCATCAAGAAGGGCCCCGCGCTGATCCCCTCCACGTGCGCCGCTTCAGCGCGCGTGCGCTCCAGCATCAAGATGGCTCCCCCGAGCTCCAACCAGATGGCGCGCAGCGCGCCGCCTGCGTCCAAGTGCCGAGCGACCTCGTGGAGCCCGAAGAACTGCTGGTAAAACGCCGCCAGGCGCTCCACGTCGGCGCTGCCGACGGCGAGATGGTGCAGCCGGCACTCCGGTTCGCTGTCCATTGGGGGGTGCGTCACGAGCGCGCACCCAGCGGCGCATGGAGCAGCTGCAATTGTGAGCCGGCACAAGCGTATCTGGAGAGCGTCAGCGTTTCACCCACCGCGCGCGCCACCAGCAACGCCCGGCCGGTCCAGACCACGCTCGAGCCGGCAGGAGCCAGGTCCGCATCCAACAGCAGCTCGAGCTTGGACATCGGCTCGGCCAAGCGTAGCCAGCCCTGACCAAATTTTAACCGCGCGCCGGCGGCGTCACAGATCAGCCCACGTTGATTCAGCTCCCGCTGAGACATGCGCATATCCCACTCCCCCGCCGCGGCCATGCGCCGGTCGTTGCCACACGCCGCGACGAAGGTGGCGGCAGTTGCAAAGCGCCCCGCCCCAAGCGGCGTACACCCTTCGAAGAGCTGCTCCGCTACTGCGTACTCGCGCTCGGGTTGGATACCAAACACCGTAAGCACGGGCTCGGCCCCGGCGAGGGTGCACACGGCATAGTCGAAACGTGGCTCTGCTGACGCGCCTGACGAGCCTGATGAGGCGGGTAAGCCTGGCGAACCTGCGGCGCCCACGCTCGGAGTCGAGATGAGCTGCGCCGCCTGCCCCTCGCAGGGCACCGGAACGGTCAGCGGAATACCGGTCGCGCTGGCTCCATCGGCAGCCATTCGAAAAAAGCCAAACTCGAAGCAGGCTTGCAGGGGGTCATCGGCGCAGCTCTCGGCCTCGCCTCTGACCAGCGCCAGCGCCGCCTCCCCGCGCGCCGTCACGGCCACGTTGCCACGCACCTCGGGCGCTCCATGAAAGGCCGGGCCGAGCTCGAGGGCGCGCCGAATGCCCGCGTTCGTCAACCACGCCGCGCGGGCCTGCGCCGTGCGCTCGGCAGCTTCCACCCAAATCAGCGCCACACCCCTGAGAGTATCACTGATGGCCAGGTCGCGAACGCGGCCTAAAACGATGCCCGGCACCGAGAGCGGCTCGCCGACACGGCTGCCGTCGCCGTCGAACCGCGCAACGAACAACGACCCTGCGTCGGCACCCGCCCAGCCAAGGACAGCGCCGCTCGGCGAGCTCGTCAAGACGAAGGCCGTCGGGGTCGCGAGCGACAGGACAAGGCTGCTGAGCGACGCCAGCGTCGGGGGAGCTCCGGAGTCGAGGTCGCAAGCGCAACCGTAGCCCGCCGTGTTCGCGAGCAGCGCGCCACCCAGCGACCAAGCCCGCCCGAAAAACAGCGACACCCGACGCACCACGGCCCAAAGCATATCCGCGGAGCGACCCTCAGCGCGAGCGCCGCGTCAACTGCGAACGAGGGCGTCTTGGATGAGCTGCTCGATCTCGCCATTCCTGAATGGCTTCAGGATGCAGGGGCGAGCCACTTCGGACAGCGAGCAGCCCAAGCGATCGGCGAAGACGCCACCGGTCATCAGCACCAGGCGCTCGGCGTGGTGGGGGCCGAGCTCGGTGAGCTGCTCGTAAAAGTCCAGCCCGCTCGACTCCGGCATCATGAGGTCACAGAACACGATGTCGAACTCGCGGCTCTTGTACAGCTGCATACCCTGGGTGACCGACGTGGCCGTCACGACGTCGTGTTCCGAAAGCGAACGCTTCAAGCCGCGCAGCAACACAGGCTCGTCGTCGATGACGAGCACGCTCGCGCGACGCGCCGACACCGGTGCCTCTTTCGCGCAAACCAACCGGACAATGCCCTCCGCCAATCCAAACCTCAGCCCGATAGATCGACGCGAGCCGATAGGCCTTGAGAATCGACGCGCGAAAGTCCGACGGTTTGCTCGGAACGGTACGCTCATGCGGCCAGAGGTTGGCACCTCGGTAGGTGCCTAACTTCTCCGCGCTTCGACGGTCGCGAAGTGGGCGTCAGAAACGACAGGCTGCAGGCACAACTGCGATGCGCAGTACGCTAGCCAACATTTCGAACCAAAACCCGGCGAATCCGCGAGCTTTGGTGTTGCAGCGTTTGCCAACGCGAAGCAACCCTGAGAGGGTCTCCTCGGATCGAGCGATTGCGCATGACCAAGCCGAAGATGTCAAAGGGAGTTGCCGCTCTAGGAGCCTGCCTGGCTGCGTGCGTCAACCAAGGTGTCTACAGCGAAGCCCCTCCGGCGGGCGCTGGTTCGAACGAGGTACGTCCCATCGATATCTCCGATGCGCCGCAACGTGGCGGGCCGAATTCCGCCACGGCAGACGACGGGCGCGAGCCCACCATCGATGACAGCCCTCCGATCAGCCGCGTGCTAGCGGTAACCGACCCGGCGAGCGTGCCGGACGGCGTCGCGCGCACAAATCGTTTCCGGCGGCTCAGCCTCGACGAATATGACCGGAGCGTGAGGCAGCTGCTCGGCCTCGACGTCGGTTCCGTATCGAGCGACTTCCCCGAAGAGCTGCCGACCTTGCAGGGCTATTTTGCGATTGGCGATCTGAGGGCGACCGATCGGCTCATCGTCGAGCTGCAACACGCCGCAGAGCGCTTGGCAGCGCAGACGCTGACGGACGCGGGGGCTTACGCCAAGGTCGTGGGCTGCGGGTCGGGCGACGTCGGCTGCCGCGAGAGCTTCGTGCGCTCCTTTGGTCTACGCGCCTATCGCCGACCGCTGAGCGACGCGGAGGGTCGGGCGCTATTACGCGCTATTCGACTCGGGGGCGGAGCTCCTCCAAAGTGGGGATGCCTTTCGTGACGGCGTGCAGCTGGTCGTCGAAACGATGCTTCAGTCGCCTAACTTCCTGTATCACGTCGAGCGCGGCTCGGGGATCATGGACGCGGCGGGTGAGCGCATCATCGACTACGAGGCCGCGTCTCGGTTGGCATTCACGCTCTGGGGCAGCACGCCCGACGACGTGCTCTTGGCAGCGGCAGCCGCCGGTGAGCTCTCGACTCCGGAAGGGATCGCCCGGCACGCACGTCGCTTGGTCGAAGATCCCGCCGTGGCGGCGCGCGTGAACGACTACCATTTTCGCTGGCTCGAGTTGGCGGCGCTGTCGAGCAGCAGCAAGGACGCCGCGCTCTTCCCGGACTACTCCTCCGAGCTCGTCGGCTCGATGCTGGAGGAGACGCGGCGCTTCGTTGAAGACGTCACCTTGACCGGTGACGGCGCGCTGCATGCTCTGTTGACTGCGCCGTACGGCTTCGCCGACGCTCGGCTGGCAAGCCTCTACGGAGTCGAGGGCGCGGGCGCGGACTGGAGTCGTGTCGAGTTCGGCGCCGACGACCCACGCGCCGGGTTGCTCACTCAAGGGGCCTTCCTTGCCGGTCACAGCTCGTCCAGCAATCGGACCTCGCCAATCCTGCGCGGCGTCTACGTGCTCCGGCGCCTGCTCTGCCAAGACATCCCGGACCCACCCCCGAACGCACAGGCCACCGAGCCCCCTCCCTCCCCCACGCCGATCGTGACGACGCGCGACTTCTTCGAATGGAAGACCGGGATGGCGGAGTGCCAAGGCTGCCATGTTCAAATCAACCCCGTCGGGTTCGCGTTTGAGGACTTTGATGCCATTGGCCGGCACCGCAGCGCGGAGGCTGGCGAGGCGGTCGATGCTCGAGGCGCGCTGAACCTGGGAGGTCAGCGCCTCGAGTTCGAGGGCGCTAAGGAGTTTTCGGCGGTGCTTGCAGGGCGCTCCGAGGCTCAGGCCTGCTACGCGAGGAACTGGCTACGCTACCTCTGGGGTCGAGCCGACACCGAGGACGATCTGCGGACCCTGACCACGCTGCGCACGAAGCTTTCGAGCCGGGACTACGGGGTCCGCGACCTGCTGCTCGATATCACGTCGAGCGCCGCCTTCCTCCACATCTCACGACAACCGGCGGGTTCGAACGAGGACTGACATGGCCAACATCAAATTTCTCTCCCGCCGTGGCTTTCTTCGAGGTGCTGCCGGCGTCACCGTGGGGTTACCCCTGCTCGAGAGCGTCGGCGCAGGTCCACTCCACGCGCAGACGTCCGCACCCCGCCGGCGCTTCCTTTCCTTTCACTGCTCGAGCGGCGTGAACACCCGCACCTTTCGCCCGGCGATCGGCGCCTTCGGTCCGGAGTCGTTCCGGGGCCTCGGCATCGAGCCGCTCGCCCCGTACGCCGACCGGCTGCTGATCCCGCGCGGTATTCACGGCTACCCCGTCGGCACGTATACGAGCCACACGCAGGGCACCGGGCAAGCGCTGACGGCGGCGCGCATCACCCGCGGCGGCCTGGCCGACGGCGCTTCAATCGATCAGATCATCGCGCGGGAGCTGACCGCGCGGGAGGCGGCCCGGCGGGCGCGACCTGGGCGTGCCCATGTTCAACTCGATCTCTTACACGGCTCCGCGCGAGCTGTTCGCGGCGGAGTCCGATCCGCTCAGGGCGTATCGCGCCATGATGGGCTTTGGCCCCGCCGCGGCGCCCGCGAACCAGGGGCAGGCGCTCGACGCGGTGGTGCGCAAGCGCCAGAGCGTGCTCGACCTGGTCTCGGAGGAGCTCGCCGAGCTCCAGTCGATCGACCTGAGCCTCGCGGATCGGGTGAAGCTCAGCCAACACGCGGAGCTCATCCGTGACATCGAGGTGCGCATGACGGGCAACATCGACCTGGTGAGCTGCGGCTTGAACCCTGGCGATACTTCCGTGATGGAAGGGCTCGATCGGGAGCGCGTCGAGGCCAACGAGAATTTCCCGGTGGTCGCGCGGCTGCACGTGCAGATCACGGCCCTCGCCCTGGCCTGCGGCTACAGCCGCTCGGCGGTGCTGCAGTGGGGCGCTGCCGTCGCCGGCTCACCAATGTATCAATGGGATGGGATCCACCACAGCTTCCGGCACCACCCGCTCTCACACGGCACCACCGACGATTTCAACGAGGAGCAAGTGGTAGGCTATCGCGACCTGTTGCACGAGATCGACCGCTGGAACATGGGGGAGCTCAAGAAGCTGCTCGATCTCCTCGATGGCTATGACGAGGGCGGCGGCCGCACGCTGCTCGACAACACCGTGGTCCTGTACACCAACGAATTTTCAGATGGCCAGGGGCACACCACCGGTGATTTGCCGATCATGATCGCGGGCGGCGCCGGCTACTTCAAGCTCGGTCGATCCGTCCTCGTGACCAACAGCGATCCGGCGACGACGGGCGTGAGCCGCGGCGAAGGCAACAGCAACAAGCTGCTCGCCACGGTGCTCAACGCCGTCGGCGTACCGACGTCGCGTTTCAGTGACGGGGCCGAAGGCGAGCTGACCGAGCTGCGGGCGCTGTAGAGCGCCTCGGGCGCTTCAGCCGGTCGGGCGCGGAGTCAGCAGCACCACGGAGTAGCCGACCGCGAGGCGCGTGCCTCGATTGTGGTAGGAATGACGTTGATCGCCGCGGAACACGACGACGTCGCCGGCCTCCAGCGTAAACGTCTCGCCGCTCGCGACGAGCACCATCTGGCCCGCCTCGCAGGCCAGATACTCTCGGGTGCCCGGCGTGTGTGGGATGCCCGTCAGCCGCCCGCCGGGCGGTAGCTCCATGCGGTCGAACTCCATGCCGGGCAAGGGGTCTGGCAGCAACTTGCGCAAGCTGGCCGTGCCCCGCCTGCGGCTCAGCAAGCTCTGGCTCGGATAGTGCTTGGCGCTGGCCCGAGGCCGCGCGAGCAGCTCCTCGAGCGACACCTGCAGGGCTTCTGCCACCCGGCAGACGACAGACAAGGTCGGGTTCCCTGCGCCTGATTCGAGGTGGGCCCAGGTGGCCCGTGGCACGCGGGCCAGGCGGGCGAGCTCGGCCTGGGTGGCACCGCGTCCCTCGCGCAGCTGACGCAGGTTGGCGGCGAGGCGGTCGGAGAGGTCTTCCATTCCAAGAGCATTATGCCAATGCATTGGCGACGCTGACAAAGGAATGTCCAGCGCACCCCAGATAGTGCTCGTGCCCTGCTGGCCGCGGCCCGAGCAGAGAAGCCGGTCCGGCGAGCCCGCAGGGGGCACTTGGGAGTATTCGAATGACAGATTTAAAAGAGTGTAACGTTTTGCTTACTGGGGCGAGTCGCGGGCTGGGTCGAGCCCTCTTCGAGCAGCTCGCCGAAGCCGGAGCGCGCGTGGTAGGCATCGCCCGCCGAGAGGCGCCGCTGCAAGACGTCGCGTCTCAGCTGCGGGCCAGAGGCCTCGATGCCCACGCCCTGGGCGGGGACGTCGGCGACCCCGACGCCATTTATCCCATCGCGGGAGCCGCTCAGGCGTTGATCGGTCCCATCGACATCCTGATCCACAACGCGAGCACGCTCGGCCCTACACCGCTCGGCCCGTTGCTCGACACCCCCTGCGAAGAGCTGGCCAGAGTCCTCGCCGTCAACCTGCTCGGACCCTTTCGACTCACCAAGGCCATCGTCGGCGGCATGCTGGTCCGGGGCCGAGGGATCGTCGTATCGGTGACCTCCGATGCCGCCGTGACGGCCTATCCGGGCTGGGGCGCTTATGGGGTATCCAAGGCAGCGCTGGATCACCTGAGCCGCAGCTGGGCCTCCGAGCTCGCGGGGACGGGCGTGATCGCAGTCAGCGTCGATCCAGGCGAGATGGACACCGAGATGCACCGTGCCGCCCTGCCCGAAGCAGATCCGAACGGCCTCGCCCGCCCTGCCCAGGTGGCCGCGAGCCTGCTCGAGAGGTTGCGCGAGGTGCGCGCTGAAGACTCGGGGCAACGCTTCTCGTTGGCAGCAGCGGGGCCGCGATGAACGCCGCAGCGTGGCCGCGAGCCGACCGCGCGAGCGCGCGGCTGCTGCTGCTCGATCGTTCGAGCGGCAAGCTCTCGAACCGTTGCGCCAGCGATCTACCGGGCATTTTGCGGCGCGGCGACCTGCTGGTGGTCAACGACGCCGCGACTTTGCCCGCGTCGTTGCAGGGTGAAGCCGAGGGTCTCGGCCCGATCGAGCTGCGGCTCGCGAGCGAAGACGCGGGCACTTGGCGAGCGGTGCTCTTCTCCGCCGGCAATTGGCGGGTCCCGACCGAGCGGCGCCCTGCGCCGGCAGCGCTCGGCGTCGGCACGCGCTTGAAGTTTGATGGGCTGACAGCGACGGTCACGACCGTGCTGCCTCAGAGCCCGCGCCTGCTGTCGGTGCGCTTCGACCAGACCGGCGCCGCGTTCTGGGCGGCGCTGTATCGCGCGGGGCGGCCCGTTCAGTACGCCTACCTCAGCGGGCCGCTGCGCTTGTGGCACGTGCAAAACGGGTACGCGGCTCGACCCTGGGCCATGGAGGCACCGTCGGCGGGCTTCGTCTTGACGGGTAGGCTCATCGCGGCCTTGCGCAGCGTTGGGGTGCAGCTGGCAGCGCTGACGCACGCCGCAGGCCTGTCGGCGACGGGTGACGCCGCGTTGGACCGAGCGCTCCCCCTGGACGAGCGCTTCGAGATCCCAGCGGCGTGTGTCGAGGCGATCGCTCGCGCGAAGGCGGGTGGCGCTCGCGTGATCGCCGTTGGCACCTCCGTGGTCCGAGCGCTCGAGGGGCGCGCGCTCGAGCGCGGCGGGCAACTGCTCGCCGGCGCTGGGCAGACCGCGCTGCGCTTGGGACCCGGCTTTGTGCCTCAGGTGGTCGACGGCCTGCTGTCAGGCATTCACGATCCCGCCGCTTCGCACCATGCGCTGCTGCAAGCCTTCGTGCCTCGCGACTGGCTCGATCGCGCCCATCACGAGGCAGAGGCCTGCGGTTATCTCGAGCACGAGTTCGGCGACGTGTGCCTCATCGCCTGACTCGGTGGGCAGCTCGTGACTCGACTAGCTCCCCACGATCTCGAGCTGGGCGCTCGCGCTCGCCCGCGAGTCACCGCCCACGTAGACCTCGAAGGCGCCCGCCTCTGGGCGAACGTGCAGGTCACGCCCGCAAAAGGCCAGGTCGGCCGCCGACAGGCTAAACGTGACGCGCTGAGATTGACCCGCCTCGAGCGCGATCTTTTGAAAGCCCTTCAGCTCTCGCACCGGGCGCGTCACCGAGCCGACGCGGTCTCGCACGTAGAGTTGCACGACCTCGAGCCCGGCGCGGCCGCCCACGTTCTCGACCCGCGCGCTGACTTCGAAGGCCCCGGCGAGGCCGATCCTCTCGGGTGACACGCGCACGTCCGAATACTCGAAGCTGGTGTAGGAAAGGCCAAATCCAAACGGGAACTGAGGAGTGACCTCCACGTCGAGGTAACTCGCGTCCATGTCGACCGGGTCGAGCGGGTTGCCCTGCGGGATGCCGCGGAACTCCTGCTTGGGTGGGCGCCCCGTGTTCTTGAAGTTGTAGTAGATGGGCACCTGGCCGACGGTGCGCGGGAAGGACACCGGCAGCTTGCCGCTCGGCGGCACGTCGCCAAACAACACGTCGACCAGCGCAGGCCCCGCCATGCTGCCCGCATGCCAGGCGTACACGAGCGCGCGAGCGAGCTCGCACTCGCGCGCCAGGGTCAACGGGCGGCCGGCCATGACGATCACCACCAGCGGCGTGCCCGTGCTCGCCAACCGCTCGAGCAGAGCCGACTGCGCACCCGGCAAATTCAAGAACGCGCGGCTCCGGCACTCCCCGCTGATGTTGGCGTCTTCGCCGACCACCACCAGCGCCACCTCCGCTTGCTGGACGGCCGCGACCGCGGCATCGAAGCCGCTCGCATCCTGCGAACGGGTCTCGCTCAGTCCCGGAGCGTGATGGATCTGCACAGACGACCCGAGCCGCGTGCGCAGGGCTGACAACAACGTGATGCTCGCGCTCGGATCGCCATCGAAGGACCAGCACCCAAGGGGGCTCTTTGGGTCATTCGCAAGCGGGCCGACGACGGCCAAGCGCTCGAGCGTCGGAGAGAGCGGCAAACAAGCGCCCTCATTCTTCAGCAGCACTAGCGACGCGCGAGCGGCCTCCCGCGCGAGCTCGAGGTGCGGCGCCGATAGGAGCACGCTGGTGGTCGGCGCTTGCACGTAGGGGCGATCGAACAGGCCTAGCTGATGCTTGACGTTGAGGATGCGGCGGACCGCATCGTTTAGCTCCTCCGTCGTGACCTCGCCAGATTCGACCAGCGCTGCGAGCTCGTTGTGGTAGGCCTTGGACACCATCTCCATGTCCACGCCGGCATGCACCGACAGCGCGGCAACGTCCCGGTCGTCCCCACACGCGCCGTGCGCGATCATCTCGTGGGTGGACGCCCAGTCGCTCACTACGAAGCCTTGAAAGCCGAGCTCGGCCTTGAGCAGCTGACGGATGGCCCAGCTGTTGCCCGACATGGGGATGCCGTTCAGATCGTTGAACCCGCACATCACGGTCGCCACGCCCGCCTCGACGCAGGCACGAAAGGGGGGCAAATACATGTCGCGCAACAACGCCTCGGGGATCCAGGTCGTGTTGTACTCCTTGCCCGCCTCGGCGGCGCCGTAGCCGAGGTAGTGTTTGGCGCACGCGGCGACCCGCCCGGGCTCCGCCGGGTCTTCACCCTGAAAGCCGCGCACCATGGCGGCGCCAAACTTCGACGCGAGCAGCGGATCTTCACCAAAGCCCTCCGCGATGCGGCCCCAACGCGGTTCACGGGTCACGTCGACCATCGGGGCAAATGTCCAGTCGATCCCCACCTCACTGGCCTCGCGCGCGGCTGCGGCCGAGGTTGCTTCCCCGAGCTTCGGATCGAAGCTCGCGGCGAGCCCGAGCGGGATGGGAAAGATGGTCTTGAAACCGTGAATGACGTCCCGCCCAAACATTAGGGGGATCTTCAGGCGGCCGCCCTCGACCGCCGCGCGCTGCAGCTCGTTTCGCACTTCGAGGGAGCGAGCGTTCAAGAAAGACCCGATCTCGCCGCGCCGCACGCGCTCGAGCATGCGCGCGAACTCCTCGGGCTCCTCCTGCTCGCGCTCGAAGAGCGAGTGCTGCGCCATCTGGCCTACCTTTTCGGCGACGGTCATTTCCGAGAGCAGCCGCTCGACTCGCGGAACCCGGGCGGAGCCCCTTCGCGCACGCACGCCAGTGTCGCTTGTATCCATGATCCGGCGCACCCCTACCCCTGCGCGAGCACGTCAACAAGTACCGATGAGCCCGGTCGGGAGATTGCCGGCCCCCTCGGACGCGTTATCTGGAATCATCGGATCCGCATGCAATCGACCCCACCGGGGATAGCTCCGCCCTTGATCTCGAACCAGGATCCATGGAGGGAGCAGATGTGATATCCACGCAAGATCCGATTAGCCCAGCACACGTTGTCGCGCCCGCTCCTCCCTCGAGCAGCGCGGGATCAGGTCCACTGAAGCCAATGCCATGAAGCTGCTCATCTTCACCCGCACTACGGACTACCGGCACGCCTCCATCGCCGAGGGCGTCGTCGCGCTGCGTGGTCTGGCCGAAGCCGCGGGGCTCGACGCTCACGTGAGCCAAGACGCCGGGTGTTTCACGCCGGAGTCACTCGCGAGCTTTCGCGCCGTGGTGTGGCTCTCGACCAGCGGGGACGTGCTCGACCCGACGCAACGCACGGCGTTTGAACGGTTCATCCGCGCTGGCGGCAGCTACGTCGGCGTCCACTCCGCGAGCGCGACCTTGCTCGATTGGCCATTCTATGGCGAGCTGGTCGGCGCCCGCTTCGTCGGTCACCCGCCTCTGCAGCTTGGCCGGCTCGTGGTCGAGGATCGGGAGCACCCAGCGACTGCTCATCTGGGCACGGAGTGGAACCGAGAGGATGAATGGTACGCCTTCGACCAAAACCCACGCCCGCACGTGCGCGTGCTCATTTCGGTGGACGAGTCGAGCTACGCCGGTGGGCGCATGGGCGATCACCCGCTGGTCTGGTGCCGAGAGCTCGGCAGCGCGCGTTCTTTTTACAGCGCGCTCGGCCATTCTCCCGGCGACTATCAGGACCCCGACTTCTTGCTGCACCTCGCCGGTGGCCTGGCCTGGGCCACCGGCGCTCCGCTAGCTTCGCCGGCGCTGCGCCTGTAGAGCGCGAGACGCGAAGCCTTCAGGTCGCTCCGCCCGGCGACTTCGCCCGCGCGGCGACGCGCCAGCGCTCGAGCGTTTCACGAGCACGCCCCGTATCCAGCATTTTCTGCGCGAGCTCGGCCGCGTCTTTGAGGCGCAGGTCCTTGGCGATAGCGAGGCACGCCGCCGCGTTCAGCAGCAGAGCAGTTCGCGAGGGGTGCGCTTGGCCACTCAGCACCTCCAGCAGAATGCCCGCGTTGCGCTTGGCGTCCCCACCATCGATCGCGCCTGGGGGGCTCCGGGTCAGACCGAAGTCCTCGGGAGTAACCACCCCTTCCTCCACCTTGCCAGCCAAAAGGACGCTGACGCGCGTCGGGCCGAACGGGCTAATTTCATCGAGGCCATCCTCGCCGCGAACGACCCACGCGCCCTTCACCCCGAGGCTAGCCAAAGCGGCCGCCATGACCGGGCGCAGCTCTTCCGAAAAGGTACCCACGAGTTGGTGCGTCGCCAGAGCAGGGTTACAGAGCGGGCCCAGGATGTTGAAGATGGTGGGCACGCCGAGCTCACGTCGGGGCGCCGCCGCATACTTCATCGCTGGGTGATGCTCGGGTGCAAAGAGGAACGCGATGTTCGCGGCCCTGAGGACGTCAGCGGCCGCGCTGGGTGGCACGTCGATCGGCACGCCCAGGGCGACGAGGACGTCGGCGGTACCGGTCCGGCTCGACGCAGAGCGGTTACCGTGTTTGGCAACCGGCACCCCAGCTGCCGCGACGATGATCGCCGCCCCGGTAGAGACGTTCACGCTATTCATCCCGTCGCCGCCCGTTCCGCAGGTGTCAAACACCAGTGGCAGCTCGTGCTTGACCTCGACCATCTTCGCTCGCATCGCCTTGGCTGCGGCGACGATCACTCCGCTCGTCTGCCCCAACAGCTCGAGTGACACGAGAAGCGCTCCGATTTGCACCGGTGTCCAACCACCGGCCAGGATCGAATCGAACACCCGACGTGCCACGAGTGGGCTCATTGCCCGCTCCGCCGAGAGCTCGGCGAAGACCTGGGAGAAGCTCGGCGGCGGTGTCATTCGTTTGGTGTTGTTCACGATCCCTCCGGCTCGGGCGATTGGACGCGTTTCACGCCCTACGCGACGCACTTTGAGCATCTGATAGCGGCTCCTTTCGGGATTGCCTAGAGCGCAGCTGGCTCGATCTCCTCCCACGGGCTATCCTGAGGTATGTCCGTGCGCCCAATGGGAACCCGGTGGGGTACTCTCCGCTGGTGTATTCTGGCCGCATGCGCCCCCGCGTGGGGCTGCGTCAAAGGTCCCCAAGCGGCGCCGCCGACCGCGCCTGCACCGAGTGAGCCATCGGCCTCCGACCGCTCGCTACCCGTCCCTTACGATTTGCAAGAAGGGGTAGAGCGGGCAAGCGCGCTGGGCGCCAACCTCTTCCTCCTGGACGTCGCGACGGCACGTGCGTGGGACGCTCTCGCCGATCGCATCGGCTCTCCCGCAGAACATGGCGTTGGGCATTACCTGGCGCTCATGGGTGGAAGCGACGATGGTCGGCCTGACGGGTCGGTGCAGGTCCTCTTCTTTACGAACGAGTACGTGCCGCGGCTGGCCTACCGGGTGCGCATCGGCAGAGGCCCCCGCTGGGACTCAGACGTGCTCGAGCAGGATCCTCCCGGACTGGTACACGAGCCGCTGATGACCTTGCTCAACGCGAGGCTGCTCGCGCTCGAAGCCATCCCGAAATCGAAGCAGGCAATGAACCCAGTGGTCATCCCGCAACGCAATGGGGAGATCGTGGTGTACCTCCTGGCCGCCACCAACCAACCCAACGTCGCCGTGCTGGGGCCGCACTATCGGGTCGAAATCGCGGAGGACGGGGCCGAGGTGGACACCATCACAGCGCTCTCCGGATCACGGCTGCAACTCTCGACGCGCGACCGTGCGGGGCAACGTCTGGCGGCGCTGACGATCACTGATGCGGGCACCGAGCATCCGACCGAGAGCCACGTGTTTGCGAGTCGCATGGCCAACCTCCCCATTTACGTCACTACGGGCCGCGGCCGGTGGAAGGTGCGCGCCTCTGCGATCGACTACCTCGGGCCGCGCTGAAGCACCTCTGACCTCTGGAGCCGCCGCCGAGCGTGCCCGTCGGAGCTGCGGCGCTCACGCCTTGTGCGCGAGCATCCAATCGTACACGTCATTGCCGGCGTAGACGCGCGCCCACACGTCGTGCCCCATGTCGGCCTCGATCGTAAAACGGAAGTCGCGGTGCCCCAGCTCTTCGAGGCGGTTGAGCCCCAGGTAGAAGTACTTGACCTCGACGGCCGCGTCCCGCCCACCGGCAAAACACCAGATCGGTGTGCGCGCCTTGGCGATAGCAGGGATGTGATCGGGATGAGGATAACCTACTACCGGCACGACGGCGGCAAAGCGCCCGGGGTACTTGCTCGCGAGGTACCATGCGCCGAAGCCGCCGTAGCTGAGCCCCGATAGGTACTGCCGATGGCGATCGCCCCCGTACGTGCCGAGCACGTGATCTAGGATCTGCAAGAGGTCGGGGTCGAGCTCGGGCCAGCCCATGGGTGGCCCGTACGCTCCATGCGGCAACGCCGATGCAGCCGGTGCCCCTCGCATCAGGCCGGACGTCGCATGATTCGGCGGCGGCTCCGGCGTGCCGACGGCGAGCCGCTGCGGTATCTCGGCACGCGTACGGTTCCTGAGATATTCGGCCTCCGCGTCCTGACCATACATCGGGAGCTGGGGCGCCACGATGATGAAGGGCAAGCTCCGCTTCTGAATCCACGCTTCGTAGAGCGGACCGTTCTTCAGTAGGAAGTCGAGCTCACCCTTGGCGTCCCCGCGCTCGCCGTTGCCGTGGAGGAAGAGCAGCACGGGCCAGGGCTTGGCTGCCTCGGCGCGATGACCCGCCGGCAGATACAAAAAGAAGTCTCTTTCACTGTCGGTTGCCGAGCTAGCGTAGGGGATGCGTAGGAGCCGTGGTTCGGACATGTTTAGCCGTTGAAGAGCTGCGCTCCTACCACGGCGGCCTGCACGGCTCTCAGAGATTTATCAGCGCTCGGCCTTGGCGCGCTTGGCGGCTCTTCGCAGCTCCTCGTCACGCTTGCGCGCCTGCTCGAGCTGCTCGCGCGCCAGCCGGGACAACGTCGGTGAGGCGACGTCAGCGAAGCGCTTCACCGACGGGCCGCCGAGGCGCCAGCGCGGATCTTCGGGGTCGACATCCCCCGGGGCCTCGTCGGACGCCGCGCGGGCCCCAAGGCGGGCCTCGGTCGAGGGCGGCGGCTCGGGCTGGGGCGGCAGGGGCACGTCATCGGGAGGCGGCGGGGGTAAGGCCGCCAAGACACCAAAGGGCTCCGCGGCAGAAGCCGTGACGGCGGCATCGCTCGGCGCTCTGCCCCGCATCGACAAGAGCCCCACAGCCAACAGCAAGGCGCCCGCGACCGCGAACGACCGCCGCCGAGCGCGCGGGCTCAACTTGGCGAGCGCGCCGCGCCGCGACGGCAACACCAAGAGGTCCTCGTCTTCCAGGTCCCTCGAGGGCACCAGCGAGCTCGCTTCATCGGCCGGCACGCGGGCGACGGGTGCCAGAGCGGCGGGTGCCAGAGCGGCGGGTACGAGAGCGGCGGGTACGAGAGCGGCTGTCGTCAATGCGGGAAGTGGCCTCGTGGCGCGCGATATCGGGGGCGTGACCAGCGCGGGAGGCACCACGCTCAGCTCGGTTCCTCCAACGGGTACGATGGCGATGGGGACGACGCGAACCGAGTCGGGCGGGGCCGGAAGTACCGAGTCGACCCGGGCCGGCAGCAATTGGGGTGCCAGCGAATCTGGCGGAGCGGCGCTGCGCCTCGGCGTGAGGTCACTCGCCAGCCAGCGACCGAAGTCGCTCGCCGCCGGTTCGGACCTCCGGCTCTCCGGCGGCACGCTGGGCGCCGCTAGTCGACCCTCCAGAGCGCCCTTTGGCCTCAAGTCGTGCGTCAGCCAGCGACCGAGCTCGGCGCCCTCTCGAGGCTCGGTCGGTACGTCAGGCGCAGCGGAAACCAAGATCTGTCTCGTCATTTCAGGCCCTACACCGGCATGAGCGCTCGATAGCGCCCGGCGACGGCGAGCATAGCGCAGGCGACCGCCGCGCGCCCGTGTCGGTGTCTCACGGGTTTCAGTGCACCCTCTCACCGTTCATCCTGACGCGAAAAATCGTCGCGGCCCTCTCTACTCCACAACTTGCCAAGGTCGGATCGTCCGACTTAGCTCTCGCACTCAGATGGCGAGACAGCCCGCGCCGCGCCCTGGACGCGCATCGTCCGACGTCGTCGGTTGGATCGTCACCAAACGGGACGGCGGTCAGCTTTCGCGGGACGAGCTTCAGTGGCTCGTCAGTGGCTTCATGCGCGGCGAGGTGGCCGACTATCAGATGAGCGCCTGGCTGATGGCCACCCTGTTCTCGGGAATGTCGCTCGATGAAACGGTGGCGTTCACCGAGGTGATGCTCCACTCGGGGCGCCGCTTAGTCCACTCGGGCACGCCCCTGCCGAAGGTCGACAAACATTCGACCGGCGGCGTCGGTGACAAGATCAGCCTGTGTCTGGCGCCTTTGGTGGCCGCATGCGGCGTCGCCGTGCCGATGATTTCGGGGCGAGGCCTGGGACACACCGGCGGGACACTCGACAAGTTGGAGGCGATCCCGGGCTATGACACCAGGCTCAGTCCAGAGAGGTTCAAAGCGATCGTACGGCGCATCGGCGTCTCCATCATCGGGCAGACGGAAAACCTGGCACCAGCCGATCGCCGCATCTACGCCCTTCGCGACGTGACCGGCACGGTGCCCAGCATTCCTTTGATCGTGGCCAGCATCCTTTCAAAGAAGCTCGCCGCTGGCTTGGACGCCCTGGTCATGGACGTGAAGGTCGGCAGCGGTGCCTTCATGCGCGAGCCCAAGGCCGCTCGGGAGCTCGCTCGCACCCTGAAAGCGGTGGGCGCCCGACTGGGGCTGCCCGTGCGCTCCCTGCTCACCGACATGTCGACGCCCATCGGCGACAGCATAGGTAACGCGCTCGAGATGCGCGAGGCCATCCTCGTCTTGCAGGGTGAAGGACCAGAGGACACGCGGGAGCTCACCCTCGCGCTCGGCGTGGAGATGCTGCGCGCTGCGAAGCTAGAGCGCAGCGAAGCCAAGGCGCGAGCACGCCTCGAACGCGCCATCGCGAGCGGCGCGGGCGCCGAGCGGTTGGCGCAAATGATCGCGCTACACGGAGGCGACGCGGGCGTGGTGAGTGACACGTCGCGGCTGCCGCGCACGCGCCACCGAGTGGCGGTTCGTGCAGCTCGAGCGGGCCACGTGTCGACGATCGACGCGCGTCAGCTCGGCGAGCTCGCGGTGGCAATGGGTGCCGGTCGGACGCGCGTGGAGCAAAAAATAGACCCCCGTGTCGGTATCGAGCTGTGCGTTCGCCGCGGTGAACGCGTGGACGCTGGTCAGGAGCTGTGCCTGCTCCATGTCAACGGCGTAGCCCGCGGGGCAGAGCTCACGGCCGCGGCCGCGCGAGCGTTCCAGCTCCTGGGTGCGCGCCCGGAAACGCGACCTCGGGTGCTCAACCGATTGTGAGGCGAGCTACGACTCGCGCTCGAGATTGATGCGCCAGCGCCCTCCAAAGCTGATACGGTCCGCGCCCCTTTGCTGGCCCTTGCCACACCGAGGTAGCATGAGTCTCAAAAAGCGTTCGCTCGGCAAATCTGGCATCCAAGTCACCGAAATCGGTCTCGGCCTATGGGCAGCCGGCGGCGGAGACTGGGGTCCCATCGACGATCGAGAGATGGCCAGCGCCATCGACGCGGCCCTCGAATTGGGGGTCACCTTCTTCGACACCGCCGACGTCTACGGCGGGGGGCACAGCGAGGAGGCTCTGGGCCGTTCGATGCAGGGGCGGCGCGACCGCTTCATCGTGGCCACCAAGATAGGTTGGCGTGGCTTCGACGGGCAGGCCCGGGAGACGGCGTACAAGACCGTACCGCAGCTCATCGCTGGCGTGGAGTCCAACCTGCAGCGGCTACAGACGGACTACGTCGACGTGCTTCAGTCGCACATCAGCTTCCGCGACTCGACCATGGAGGTCTTCCTCGAGGGCTTTCAGAAGCTGAAGCGCGACGGCAAGGTGCGCGCCTACGGTATGAGCAGCAGCGACCTCGACTTCATCCGCGCCTTCAGCCAGGACGGGCAATGCGCCACGTTGCAGATCGATTACAGCATCTTGAACCGCACGCCGGAGGCAGAAATCTTCGAGTACTGCAAAGCCAACGGCATCGGCGTGATCGTTCGAGGTGCTTTGGCAATGGGGATTCTGACCGGCAAGTTTGATGAGAATTCACAGTTCGCAGAGGGTGACTTTCGTCGCAAATGGCTGAGCGACCCTGAGCAAAACGCGGTCTACGCTCACGATCTGGCGAAGATACGCGAGCTCCAGGCGCTGACACGGCCCGATCGCAGCCTTGCACAATCAGCCTTGCAGTTTACCTTGGCGCACGGCGCCGTGAGCACGGTCATTCCGGGCGCGCGGAACCTAGCGCAGGTCAAAGCCAATGTCGCCGCCGCTCACGGCCCTGGGCTCAGTCGGGACGATCGATCGCTCATCGATCGCGTCACCGCGCCGGGCCAGGGGCGCAAGATCTGGCCGGCGTGAGCCGCGTCCGTCAGCCCTCGGCAGCCTCAGGAGCGGGGTGTTCCAAGCTTTGACTTCTCCTCAATCCGGGTCAGCCATTGCCGCACCTCGACGACATCAGGGGCGCCCGGCGCGAGCTCCAGGTAACGCCGGAGGTCAGCGAGCGCGGCGTCAGGCGCGCCCAGCCGCGCAAACAAGAAGCCGCGGTCGCGCAGCTCCTCCGTAGAGCTAGGCCACAGATCGATCAAGCGATCGAAGACGACCAGGAGCCGTGCGTAGTCGCCGCGCATCGCATAGATGCCGCGCAAATTCATCAGCATGCGCGAGATGACCTGGCGAACGGGTGTGGGCTCGACCATCTCCGCCGTGTACTCGAGCTTCGACCCCGAGCGCCGGAGCAGCTCGACCAATGCGCGCTCACCGAGCACGCCGCCGCCGTGAAAAGGGTCGACCAAGAGCCTGCGCCCGCCGTGCTCGATGCACGCCAGAAAATGGCCAGGGAAACCCACAGGACTGGCGCTCACGCCCAAGCGACGGGCAACCTCCACATAGAGTACGCACAAAGCAATCGGAATGCCGGTCCGCCGCAGCAAGACCTCATTCAAAAATGAGTTCTTCGGATCATAATAGTCGCTCGTATTGCCGCGAAAGCCAGAGACCACGAACAGGTGATCCGCAAGCGCACGCGCCTGAGCCGCCATCGGCAGCTCCGAGAGCCGCTTGTTGCCGAGCGGCTCTGCCAAGGCCGCCAGCTGTGCCTCAACGGCAGCCCGATCCAGCCCGGGTTGCGCATCCTTAGCAATCAGCAGGACCCCCTCGAGCAAGTCGAGCTCCGCGTCAGCCTGCGAAGCGTACGAGCGAAAGTCCACGCCAAGGTATAACGCGCCGAGTCGCAACGCGGTGCCCAATTCGCCACTCGCTTCGGGTCGACCCCTGGGTCGACGGGGCACCGCTGCGGGCTACGCAAGGCTGCGAGGAGCGAACACAAATCATACTGGCGGGGACTCGCCAACGCTTCGGATACCCGTGTCCGCAGACTTGAAGGTCGGCGTGGAGGTCGAGGGGCCGAAGAGCGCACACTGTCCTTCCGACAGCAGCTCGATCGATTCGGTATAGACGCCCCTACGGGACAGGCCCAGCGCAGCGGCAGGGAGCGGCAGGCCAGGCGAAGCGTCACTCGTTTGCCAGGCTCGCGACGGAATGCGCCCGCTGCTCGAAATGGCAAAGCTCACCTCCCCGGTCGCCTCCTCCACCCACTGCAACCCATTCGTAGCAACACCCGCGAACCGGCGCGACAGATGATACCGAGGCACGCCGAAGCGCACGCGCCTTCGAGAGATGGTGTCCGAGGACGGAATTGAACCGCCGACACGAGGATTTTCAGTCCCTAATCCGAAGGGCGTAAGCGCTCGAAAGGTTACAACAAACCAGGCGAAACTGCGGTCGCTGTAGCGCATCTGCGACAAGAGGCGCAAGGCCGCTGCGCGAATGCCCTCTCCTGAGCCCGCCGGCCTTTGTTCCCCCGAACACTAAGGCGTTTTCTCGCCTGGATTCGGCATTGCCGGTTTCGAAGGCTTCGGGTGATGCGCCTCCGTGACGCCGAATATGGTTCCCGCGACTTCGCTGAGCTTTGCCAATGCACTGTCCGAGAACAGGCCCACTAGAATCCCTAGTGCAATAACGGTCCTCGGCTGCGCAATCGCCCGAGCGTCAAACACGCCAATTAGACCTGACCCAACAAGCAAAACGAGAAGGACGGAGATCGGTCCGGAGGCGATTGGACTCAGCAAGCGCCAAGGCCTCCGATCCACATGCCAAATGCCCTTTGCAACGGAGTGGTACAGCCATTTCATCGCAAGCGTCGCTCCGCCAAGCATCCCGGCGAGCCATGCAAGCGCCATTGTTACGAGAAGCCCTCCGGCCCCCCCGTCTGCCCCCAGTTGCTCGTTGGGCCAAAGGCTCAGGGTGGCCACGAGCCCTCCCATGGCTACCACCACCATGACGAGCACCGCCGTCGCCTCTCCCCAATATTGCTTCTTCGCTACCTCATCGTAGTGCCGGGATCGCCACTCACCCAGCACTCTGCCGTCCAGGGGGTCGCTGGGATAGAAGCCACCAGCAGGCGTGCGCTCAGGGGCGTCGATCTTTGGGGCATCTAGCTTCGGGGGAAGATCCACTACGCAGCGCTCTCGCGAATGCAGTCGAGTGTTCGCTCTACGTTGTCTCGCTGTGGGAAAATCGCATAGTCATATTGCTCCGCGATTCCAAGCTTCCTCGCGATGAGCTGGCGTGCCAATTGCCTCGAGGGGTTGTCGATCAGCGCGAGAGTGATCAGTTCTCCAGGTTCTTGCACGAGTACATACTCACCGAGAGATATGCTTTGGGACGCTTCCACGCGATTCGGCATCCAGCCCGACACGCTAGGCTCCGTACGCAGCTCTTGAGTGAACGAAAACGGCAGCGGAAGCACGTGCATATGGACGTGATCCATTCCGCATCCAAGGGCCGACCCGTGACGGACTGGGCCATGCTCAAGAATCGTAGCTGGGCCAAAGTTGCGCTCTACAATATCCACCGCCAATTCGACGCTCTCCCAGAGCGAGTTCGAATCTCGCTCCCCCAGGTCCATTGAACGCAACGCGTGGACCTTAGGAATGACCAAGAGCCAGCCCGGTACCAACGCACCCTTCGTAGGCACGACAACGCAATCGTCAGTTTGTGCCAGGACTGTGTCCCACGGCTCCAGCCGCCCACGCGCCGTGGACCAGAAGTGCTCACAAAAATGACACTGGTCGATACCTCTCACGGAGAAAAAGTTAGACGTCATTGCTCTCACCTGCAAGTCCTAACGAAATGGAAGCCTCAGCTGAGCCTTTGGCTGTTCGGCCTCTTTTCTGGCGTCCGTGAATACAACCACGATCTCGGTTGGCCCGTAGCGCACCTCGACTGAGAATAGTCGATCTCCCAACGCGAGCTTCACCACCTTCGCTCTTTTGGCTTCATCCGCCGGAGGCACCAAGGCAAGCCGGAGTCCTGGGCGATCACGATGCCGACGAGCAAGGTTTCGGTCGCTCTCAATGAGCTCACTCGCCGGAACTCCGATATGCTCCCGCCGCGTTGACGTCAGGAACGTGTGGGTATCGAATCCTCCCCGCTTCTGGCGTTTTTGGTTCTCGACAGTCTCGACATCCGCCCACACCAGCCCTTCCGCACTCGCCAGCGCCCGCGCGACGGTCAGGAGGTCAGCAATTTCTTCGGTCAGTCCTTCGGTTGAACGAGCATTCAGAGCCTCCAAGGCCTCTTCAACCAGTTTCTCGCGCAATGCTAGCTTGAACTCGGCGGGTTGCAGTTCTCGTGAATAGACAACCTCTCCAGCTCCTCTGATTTTATCGGGTATTGCATCTCGAACAAGCTTGTTGAAACGCCTTTTCGGCGTGGGCGCCATGTGAGCCCAAACGCTTATGACCCGAACGCCTCTCGTTCTCAGCTGATATGTCGCGTGTGCCAGCACACTGCCTTCCATGGCAACGGTCCAGTCTCCGTGCCTTTTCGCCGCATCCGCAACGTCATAGATGAAGGATTGGTCCCTAAGGAGGCTGCCTTCAGGCCGCAGCAGGACCGTTTTGTTCCCGACATCAAACGACTCAGGATTGTTCTCGAACGCTTGGAGATCGCCCTTGTCCCCAATTCGGCGCGGCGTCCCCAGCTGCACTCGCTTGATCAGAGCGCGCGTCGCCTTCACAGGCTTTCCACGGACTTCAAGGTCGGCATCGAGCGTCTCCTCGTCGTCCTCGATCAGAATCCACGGAACATGCCGAGGAAAGCCCATTCGTGCGTCCGCTTGAACAAACCACATTACCTTCACCACTCGCCCTAAGTGCTTGGCGACTTGGCGCGTCTGCTGCGCGATGGCCAGAGCATCGCTGTCCACCAGAACCTCCCGGCGAGCGTACTTGTTCGAGAGGGACCGGGCGAACCACTTCCCAGACTCATCTACATCGAGGATCGTATCCTTGTAGCGCACTGTCGTCTCGGCTTGGCTCGTGTCGGTATTAACCAACGACGTGTCATACGGATACGCCTGCAGGCCGTCGGGCAGCCCCCAGATGCTGTCAACTCTCGCGAGGCGATTATTCGGCCCCGCCGTAGCCCAAGCCGCGCCGCGCGACGGCACGAAGTGGTGAACAACAATGGCTATGTCCGTGGCATCCGCACCGCGTTCTCTGATCGCCTGCCTCACTGATTCACGAACAAAATCCATCGCACGAGTTGCAGACGTCAGCGGCCCGATCGCGGGCAAACTCGTCCATTCGACAATTCTCTGATCGACGTCGAGTCTAACGACCATCGGAAGCTGTGCAAGCGCCTCGAAATCGCCAACGATCTTATTAGTCTGCTCCTCGCCCTCAAGATCACGGATGACATTGGCGTCATCCAGCACAAAAACCGGAGGGACGTGCAAACCGGATTTCGCAAAGATTGCGTGAGAGCGCGTCTTCCTCCACCTTTCGCACCTGTTTGATTCATCAATTCGACGAAAGGCCGCGAGTTCGCCCACAAAAGGTGTGACGGGAACTTGCTCCCACCGCGCCATAGGAGGGGAGTCGTTCTCGTTGGAGTCGCTATCAAACTGCACCAGCCAAAGAGTCTCGTTCTCTAGTACCCATTCCGCATGTCCGCGACCGAGGTGCTGTGAGATCCATTGGGCCGCGTGCCGCAGTGTGGGCTCGAACCCGCCGACGGCAGCAAGGGACAGTGGCTGCGTTGGAAATGGCGGTCGAACCGGTCGAGGCAGCCGGAACGACAGCGTGGTACGAGTGGGCCGCAAGTAGGACTCCGAGGACTCCTCAACCTCGTACAGGAAATCGACATTTCGTTGTGCATGTCGGTACTCGTTTGACAGATGTCCAACAGCCGTCGCTCGCAACCCGCGCTGCACAACAAGCGAGCAGCCATCGTGGTTAACGCTGACCGCGTGGTCCCACACCCGCTGCATCGCAGCGGATAGTTCGTTGAGAACCGACTTCGCAGAAAGTGATGTATATCGACCACGCTCCGCCATCCCCTCGGCGAACGCGCTTGACCGCACTAGTAAGTCGCCCCATCCGAGACATCGAGATAGTGAGCAGAGGCGCGTAGTCTGAGGGAAGTCGGAGCGAGTTTCTCGAGGGGCGGAGCGCCTCCCGGATCAGAAGGGGCCGAGGTCGTCGTCGCGCTCGAAGTGAACGCAGCGGCGGAGGGCAGCGGCGTAGAGGTCGAGCAAGGAGCGGAGCTCGGAGCAACGCGTGACGATGAGGTGGGCGGTCAGCAGAGACGGCACGACGTC
>JAYTOL010000095.1:0-19618 GCA_043747815.1 Deltaproteobacteria bacterium | reverse complement strand
GTACCTTCAGAACGATCGCCCGTTCAAGTGGTCGTACCGCCCCAAGTCGTGGGCTAAAGCTAAATCCAGTGCAACTTCTGCCGGGCGGCACTAGCAGTGCTCCCAACGTGTTCCGGAACGTCAGCGAAGAGATCACGGCCGCGTTTTGAATCAGCCATCCGTCGTTGGCTTTACCGCCGTCGATGATTGTCTTTGCTGCACCCTGCAAGCCGATGAACAACAGCTTGGGCTTCGTCGACGCGACCGTGACACTGCGAAGGTTCGCCGCCCCCGTGTACACCCCCGCCGCGATGCCGATGATCTGGTAGGCGCCGTTGGCCACGTTCGCGGCGCCCAAAGCTGCACTGACCGTCGTGTGCGTCCCTCCGCCGGCTCCGTTCACCACGTACGTGGGCGTCGGGATGATCGACTGATCATTGGGATTGCTGCCCTTCCGAACCTCGAAGACGTTCGGGTACCGATCGCCATCAGAATCGGCGAACGCATCGTTCAGGGTTGGAACGAAATTGTGAGAATACTCCTCACCGTTCGTCATCCCGTCGGAATCGGAGTCTCCCGCGCTGGTCGCCGAGAGGTTGCTGAAGTACGTCACCTCCCAAGCATCGTCCATCCCGTCGCTGTCCGTATCCGTCAGCGCTTGGGCAACCGACACCAGAGCCAGCGCGCAGAACGTGAAAAGAAGCGCAACGAAGCAACGAGAAGCGTGTGAGCTCGTGAACATGTGGTTCCTCAATGATCGCCCCGTTTTTGCGAGACGACAGTCGCGGCGTTCGAGCACGGCGCTCCGTCAGAGCAAGCTCGGGAGCCGCTCGCGTTCAGCGTCCCGGTAGCTCCACAGATTTTGCATTGGTAAATGCCTCGAAAGCATCCCCGTTCGCACCAGCATACGTCACGCACCGGTCCTTCAGCGTAGTCCGCATGTCGCTTACGATGATTCATGCTGCGATCTAGCTGCCCATAAGTCGTCATATCTCGGCTGCACTCGCAGTGTACGCGTTGGGGTAGGTGTAGGGCAGCTTGTCCGGGTCCAGCGACCGCGCGCCGATAAAGATGCATGCCGTCACTCGAAGCTCATCAAAGCGACCCCACCCCTTGACCTACGGCAGCACCATGCAACGCCGCGGGGTATTGCACTCGTGCTCCAGGCAAAGCTTAACGATCGTCGGTGTCCGCGTGATCCGGACCGCTTGCGACCGGGCGTCATCTCGGACCCAGGGACGCCCGAGGCGCGGTGCTGCGACCGAGGAACGAAGCAAGAGCCAACCTGTGATCAGCCCCCAACGGGCCGAGGAGGAGCCGCCTAAATGGCGCATGCAGAGGCGATGCCGATGCTCCGTTGCTGGAGCCCGGCAAGGCCGCACCTTCACGCGAGCGTGAGTGAAATGACGGTGCGCTTTTGATCAGCAGACCAAACTCAGCCACCAACAGCTTACTCCGGACTCTTAACCAGCGTGTCTTCAGACGGTACCGAAATGGCTCAACGCTTGGCTCCAACCCGCAAGGGCCGCTTTGGCGCACCGGAACGAATGCAGCCGCGCCGGCGCCGCCTAGGTCGTTGGGGTAGCCCCCGCGAGAGCCTTGTCGTCGAGAAACTCCGTCGTCGGGATCTACAGGACCTTCTCCCGCCCCACACGCGAGCATTTGCCGGACGCAATGAGTGAAGCTTTCGCGGTAGGGACGAGACGCCCGTTTGCGCTCGGAGATGCAGGTCTCAGGTCACCCCGCCGGTTCCGTCGTCTGGAATCCGACGAGCGCGCTTCGGGCCGAGCACGGGTCAGGGCTTCAAACAGCGCTGATCGGGCGCAGCCGCCACGCCACGTCCACCCCTCCCGTGCAACCCTCGAGCACTCGTCAGCGCGACCAGGCCGTGACGCCCAGCACCCCTCTCCTCGAGACCGCTCGGAGCTAAGGCGGGACAGTGAGCGCGCGACCATCTCTTTGCTACCCTCGTCTCCTGACCCTCGCCGCAGTCGCCTCGACCGCCGGTCGCAGAACTTCAGACTCGGCCACTACCTACCCTAGCGCGTCTGTGGCCTGATCAGCCCTGTCCCGGGCAGCTCGACCTGCCATGGTGTCCGGCTCATACTTGGCGCTCAAGTCGAGGGCCATTCGCAACTCTATCCCGATTTGATGGAGCCGCTCGAGCTTGCCCCGCTCGCGTGAAAGCGCGGCCAGCTCGGCCCTATAGAGCGCATGCGTTACACCCAGCGAATTGCGCACGGCCTCCTGGAGACGGGGGTCGTTTTGATCGGCTCACAACGCTTGACCCCGACGGCCGTTTGCCCCAGCGCGGCGAATTGACGCGCCACGACCGCCCTGAGACCTGCTCCGACCTGGTCAAGGCGACAGAGGACGCGGCCTCGACATGGCGTCTACGCCGCGCGGAGTACGGTCCGTTCGCGCCGAGCGGATCGCGTACCCGCCCAGGGCGATCTGGGCGAGGCCGAGGGCCAGGAAACCGAGGTCCCAGGCGAGCTCTCCTGCACCGGGGTGCACGTGGTGAATCCCCAAGAGCTGGTGGTCGATCAGGCCTTCGATGAAGTTGAAGAGACCCCACCCCAAATCAGAGATCCGACGAACGTTCGCGACGACCACGGCACGTCGGGGCGCTGCCCTGCGCGCCACAAGCGCCACAGCCCTAGGCACACCATCAACCAGGTGAAGGCGTGAAAGAGGCCATCCCACAGCATGTTGTATTTCATGCTGAGCAAGTCCGTCGGGGGCCGCGCGCTCGAGAGCATGTTGTGCCACTGCAGGATCTGGTGGAGCACGATACCGTCGAGGAACCCGCCCAGACCCGCTCCGAGCAGGATGCCCGAAGAAATGATGGGCCCCTGGTGCGTCGCTTTCATGGTGGCGTCCTCTTCGAGTCGGGGGCTGGGCGTCCAATCGCGTCGGCGCGCACGCAAATCAGCCCGATGATGACCAACGGCAGGAGCGCGACCGCAAGATTAAATCGAAAGTCTTCGCTCCCGACCACCTGGCGCCGAGCTTCACGCCCTGTGGCGCAATTAGGACAGGCGGCCGCCGGCGCCACCCCGAGTAACGCACCCAAGAGCCCTAACGTTGCCAGCGTTCGCGGCCACAGCGCTGGCCCGAGGCTGAAGCGACGCCGATGGCCAAGCACCGAGCGGCCCTCGGCTGCGCGACTGAGAGAATGAAGCGACAGCATACGGCGAGATCTTGCAACGCGTGCGCCAACACTTGGGGCGTCTGCCCTATGCTCGGCCCGGCGCTGCTGCCGCAGCGGTGGCTGCTCGATGGGCGCGTGTTCGGCGCTTTGCTCGGAGCGCAGCCCGAGCCAGACCTCTTGGTCGCCTGCGCTGGGCGGCTCGTGGACGTGCCCGCGCCGCGTTCTCTGGCGGCAGCGCGGCGCTTGATGAGCCATGGCCTCGGCATCGTGATTCGAGAGTGCGAGCGCCACTCCGCAGGTCTAGCGCTGGCTCGCGACTTCGCTCGCGACCTGTCAGGCGAGGTGCACATGCAGCTGTACGCGACCCCCGCGCGCACGCAGACGTTGGGCTGGCACTTCGATTTCGAGGACGTGTAACGTCGCTCAGACCGTCGGCATCAAGGACTGCTACTTCTGGGACATCACCGTCTCGCGGCGCGTCGCCCCCGGGCTGCGTCCCGACTTTAGCGATCGGTATCGCACCGGCACCGATCGAGGCTCCTGCCTCGGCGATTCGAGCTGACGCTGCACGCGAAGCGCGAGCCCCAACACACGCTAGCACCGGGTGATCACGGCGCTACGCCGAACGAACGCGCTTTAACGCCGTTGTCTCACCACGGCGTTGCACCGTGAAGCACGCTGCCCATGCCGTTTTGTACGCCCCCAGGGGGTGCACTCGGTGGATGGGGCCCGATCGCGTAGCGCCCGCGGTCTTAAAAGCAGCGGCTCTGACCAGATCTGGAGCAAGCGCTGCACTACACTTTTGGCGGTGGTTGCTCGACCACTGTGCTTGACTTCATCGAGGTGGCTGCTCGCCACCTCGAGATCGCTTCTTGGCTTGATCGAGGTGGTTGCTCGCCACCTCGGGGTCGCTTCTTGACTTGATCGGGGTGGTTGCTCGCCACCTCCTCTCGACCGTGTGCTGACAACGGCCGGAGCTCGCCCTTTTGACCTCGGGTAAGCTTCATGCCTCAAGCTCCGTCGCATTTATGAAATGCGTGCGGAATAGGGACCGGAGTACTCTGTGACAAACCGAAGAACCGTAAATTTTCGAACCAAGCTCAAGCATATCAACGCATTCAGCATCGGATGCAGCGCCGCTTGGCTGGCACTCGCGTGTGGTGGAGTAGACAACGAAGCTGAACCGACGCCCCCGCTCCCGGACGTCACCGATCGGGACGCCGATTGCAAGATTAACCCGTACCTCGCCGACTGCCCGCCAGAGGAGACCGCTCCTTCCGTCGAGGTGAAGCCGCCACCTGGGCCAGCACCGGGTCCACCGCCCACCGCCGACGAGCTAGCGAGGGCCCAGGTGGAGAACGTCTTGCTCTCCAACTGCGGCGGCTGCCACGGCTCTCAGCTGACGCCGCTGACGGCGCGCTCGGGGATGAACTACATCGACGACATGCTGAAGCTCGCCGAAAAGCAGAAGCTCATTCCGCTCGACTCGGAGTCGTCGCCCATCATCCGCCGCATGCGCGACGGCAGCATGCCTCCGCCTCTGGAAGGTGGCGTGCGCGTGCGCGAGGCGGACATCGAGCTCGTCGCCAATTACATCAACAACCCCGCATTTTGGCCGAGCGCGCCGCAGGTCGTGTGTGAAAACCCCGCCGTCGGCTTCGACGACATCTACGAGGCCGTCGCCGTCGACCTGCGCGGGGAGGAGGACCGAGACAAACCATTTTTGCGTTATGTCTCCCTGCAGAACCGCGTCACCGCGGGTATCTGCACGAACACGGCGCTCGATCTGGAGCGTCAGGCGCTGACCAAGATGCTGAACATGTTGTCCATCAACGCCAACGTGGCGGTGCCGATCCCGGTCAACGCCGTGCAGACGCTCTACCGCATCGACCTGCGTGACTACGATTGGAACCGCGCGATCGATGTCGAGGGGCAGCCTTTCACGGATGTGTGGGAAGCGATCGTCGACGCCAACACGTACGCGGTCCCGTTCGTCGGTGAGGACGCCGACGACGCTCGCGCCGACGCCCTGACGGACGTGCCCGTCATGTTCCTGGATTCGATGCTGGACGTCGCGATGATCGGCAACCTCTACTACGCGATCATCGACGTCGACGTCACTCAAACGATGGATAGCTTCATCATCGATAAGCTGGGGATCGACGTCGTCGCCAACCTAGAGGATGAGGATCTGATCCGAGCGGGTACGACCCTATCGCGCGTCTCCCGGCAGGATCGGCTGATCGAGGGTCACCGGATCGATATCCGTCCGGGCGTCTTCTATCAGAGCTTCGATTTTGCCAACGTACAGAACGAGAGCATCTTTCAGGATCCCTTTGGGTTCAACGAGGGTGGGCGTGAGGCCATCTTCACCTTGCCCAATGGCCTGCTCGCTTACATGATCGCCGACGACGCGGGGAACCTGGTCGAAGACTCGGACATCCTGTTCGACGCCAGTCAGGGCAACTACCGCGCGGTGACCTCGGTGTCCTGCAGCGCCTGCCACGTGACGGGGTTGATCCCGGTGGCGGACCAGGTCCGGGACGTCGTGCTAGACAAC
The DNA here is from genome assembly GCA_043747815.1 of Deltaproteobacteria bacterium. Taxonomy (GTDB): domain Bacteria; phylum Myxococcota_A; class Polyangia; order Polyangiales; family Polyangiaceae; genus SZUA-265. Next base: position 13,925 of record JAYTOL010000095.1, on the reverse strand, counting down.
GCGCGTGTGTTCATCGAGGACGGCACGTTGAATCGAGATCAGCTCGAGCAGCTGGAGGCTGTCTACCTCCCGCCGGCTGCCTTCGAGCGCCGGCTGGCAGACGACACGACGGCCTTCTATGACGCGGCCCTCAAGCGGGCGAACCTGCCCATCCGCGGCGTCGAACCGGTGTCGAACCTGTTCTTGCGCTTCGATCGCGACATGAAGTTGAAGGACGCCGCAGGTGACCTCGGGGTCAGCGCAGCCGAGCTCGATGATTTTCTCGATAACCTCGACCCGACACTGGGGGTGCTGAGCAAGAGCACGCTCGATCGCGATGACTTCACGAAGGTATATGTGGCGAGCTTGTGTGAGTTGTCGACGGTCCTGAAGAACCAGCCCGACGAGGCCGTGTGCCTGGAAGCGGAGGCTGCGCTCGACCTGTGACCATCGGACAGCGAGCGCCGTGCTGGGCTTTGGGGCCCTGCGCGGCAGCCGGCCATGACCTGGGGCAGCGAGGAACCACAGGGTGCGGCCGTAAAATCTGAGTGCAAAGAGGCTGGACGAGGTCCAGGTAGAGCGTCCCAAACCCGTTTCCTGTTTGGGACGTTCTATTTTTGTGCGACCAGTGACCTTGGTGGGAGCCGAGGGCTGGAGTATGAGCGCGGCATGAGTTTGCGAGCGCCGCTGGCGGATGAAAAAGCGCCTGCCGCTGTGCGCGCCCCGACCGTGGAGCATGGCCGCCTGCGGACGCTGGCGCTGGGCGCGCTCGGCATCGTCTACGGCGACATCGGCACGAGCCCGCTCTACGCGCTCAAGGAGTGCGTCCATGGACCACACGCCCTCGCCGCCACAGACGCCAATGTCTTGAGCCTCCTATCCTTGATTTTCTGGAGTATCACTCTGGTCGTGACCGTGAAGTACCTGAGCTTCATCGTCCGGGCCGACAACTGTGGCGAAGGCGGCATCTTGTCGCTGCTCGCGCTCTTGCCAGAGAACCGAGAGCGCAAAAAGACCGGCCAGATGGGGCCGCTCGTGGCCTTGGTGCTGTTCGGCGCAGCGCTGCTCTATGGGGATGGCATCATCACTCCTGCGGTCAGCGTGCTGTCGGCTGTCGAAGGGCTGCGTGTCGCCACAGACGCTTTTCACGACGCAGTGGTGCCGATCACCGCCGGCATCCTGATCGGCCTGTTCGCCTATCAGAAGCGCGGCACGGCGCGCATCGGGCGGGTGTTTGGTCCGATCATGGTGGTCTGGTTTGCCACGCTCGCCGTGCTCGGTATCGTCGCCATCGCCCGATTTCCCAGCGTGCTCAGCGCGCTCAATCCCCTACACGCAGTCCACCTGTTCATGCGAGATCCGAACCGAGCGTTCGTCGTGCTCGGGTCGGTCGTGCTCTGCATCACCGGCGGCGAGGCCTTGTACGCGGACATGGGGCACTTCGGCCGCCGTCCGATTCAGGCGGCCTGGTACAGCGTGGTCTTCCCGGCGTTGATACTCAACTACTTTGGGCAAGGCGCGCTCCTCTTGGCGTCGCCCCCGGGCCCCTTGCGCCTGGCCGTCGCGGAGAATCCGTTTTACGCGCTCGTTCCCAATGGGCCTGCCGTGTATCCGCTGGTGGCGCTGGCGACGGCGGCTGCCGTCATCGCTTCTCAAGCGCTCATCTCGGGCGCGTTTTCGTTGACACGGCAGGGCGTGCAGCTCGGCTTCTTGCCGCGGACGACGGTGATTCATACCTCCAGCAAGACGCAAGGCCAGATCTACATTCCCGTCGTCAACTGGGCGATCGCGATCTGTTGCCTCGCGCTGGTGTTCGAGTTCCGCGAATCGAGCAAGCTCGCGGCCGCCTATGGCATCGCCGTCACCGGCACCATGGCCATCACGTCCGTCGCCTACTACAACGTGGCGCGCGCACGCTGGAAGTGGCCAATTCACGTCGCCGGGCCGCTCGTCCTCGGGTTTTTGGTGATGGATCTGGCATTCCTGGCGTCGAACGCCTTGAAGTTCCTGGACGGTGGCTTCGTGCCCGTCGTGGTGGCGCTGGCCATCTTCGCCATCATGCGCACGTGGAAGCGTGGGCGGGCATTTCTGGCGAGCCACTTCACGCGGGCGACGCTGCCGCTGGCGGCGTTTCTGGAGGCGTTGGCGCGGGGCAAGTACAAGGACCCCGATGGCTCCGAGCTCCCCATCGTGCGCGTGCCGGGGGTCGCGGTGTTCTTGACCAGCAACCCCGATGGTACGCCCCCCTTGCTCTTGCACCACATCCGCCATGTCAAGTCACTGCACGAGACGGTGATCCTCACGACGGTGAGCGTCGATCCCGTGCCGCGCGTGCTGGGTGAACGCTTCGAGTTCGAGCGGCTCTCGGACGGCTTCTTGCGCTTGCGCATCCACGCGGGCTTCATGGAGTCGCCCACCGTGCCGCTTGGGCTACGCGCGGCCATCCGCCATTATGAGCTGCCGGTGGAGATGCGCCAGGTGACGTATTTCCTCGGTCGGGAGACCCTGCTGGCGACCAACGCGGGGCACATGGGCCCGCGCGAGGAGGCGCTGTTCGGTTTTCTGACGAAGAACTCGCTGAACGCGACCAAGTACTTTGGCATCCCGCCGGATCGCGTGGTGGAGATCGGCATGCAAGTCGACTTGTAGGGGCGGATTCGGGGCGTCGATTTGGGGTTTGATCAGCGGCGTGCTTGGCGGCAACGTGGGCGCTGGCTCGAGCCGCCGGTGCAGCGGAGGACGGGCTCGCCTGGACGCGGAGCGCTCGAGCCTCCGTCCGTTTGTTAGGTTATCTATGTGCGCTGTCTGGGGGATACGGAGCGGCTCGACGCGAGGTTGGCCTCGTTGGCGCGCCGAGGCGGAGGAACGCTGCGAGGGGCACTTTCTGGGCTCTGTGCTTGCGGGTCGGGACGGGAGCGGAAGCTCTGAGTCCGCTTCAGGCGCCCAGCCCGCAGAGGACGCCCAGGTCCCTCAGGACGCCGTGGCTGCCGCGGCGGCGCTCGGAGGCGCGTCGCTCGAGGGCGCGGGCTGTCGGGAGCTCGATGCCAGCGTGCGCGGGCTGTCGCGGGCCTTGGCCCGTCATGAGCTCGAGCTGTCGCGGCGCATCTTAGGGCTTCATCGGGCAGATGGCTGGCGCCGGTTAGGCTACGCGAGCGAAGCGCAGTACGCTCGCGAGCGGCTCGGCATGTCGCGTTCGTCGATGGTGGCGCGTCGGGCGCTCGCGCTGCGGCTCGAAAAGTTGCCGCGTGTGGCCGAGGCATTGGGGGTAGGGAAGATCGGCGTCGAGGCGGCCTTGGTGGCGGTGCGGGTCTCGGGTGAAGCGGACTGCCGCGGCGAGCCCGAAATGCCCCCTGTCGCCGCCGCCTCGGTGCGGGTGTTGCGCCTCGAGCTCGTCGGAGCGTGGTTTAGCTGCCCAGCGCGCGCAAGCTCGTGAGCAGTTGCTCGCGTTCAGGCGGGCTCAGCCAGGGGGACAAGAGCTCGAGGTCGACGAGCGTCAGGCGCCCGAGCTGGCCCTCCGAGCGCGCCTCCACGAGGGCCTGGAGGATGCGCTCGCCGAGCGCGAGCACGGCGGGGCGAACTTGCGCTGCCAAGTCGAGTCGCGACGCTTCCCGCTGGCGTCGCTGCACGGCCTTGCTGAGCGAGATGGTGAGGGCGAACAGCTCGCCCACCGGTTGCTCCGGCAAGCCGAGGCGTCGCGCGCTCTGGCCCACCGCCAGCAGCACCTCGGCTTCGCGGGCCAGGTCTTCGATGGGTAGGCCCTGCTCCGCTTTGAGCGCGGCGACGATGGGCATGAAAGCAAAACGACGTGCCAGCAGGTCGACGAGGTGGGTGGTCGCGTCCAGGCGCTGCTGCTCTCCGAACCAACGCGCTTGCGCCGCTAGGACGCGTGGGATGTTGACGAGGAGCCAGGCGTCGATGCGTGGGCCGAGGTCGCCGGCGCGCGCGGGGGCGACCCAGTACACCTTGCGCGCCAGCGGGGGTTCGCAGGTAACGGCCCAGCCCGGGCGCTGGAAGGCTTTGCGCTCGAAGCTGTCCGTCACGATCGCGCCGACGCTGCGGCTCTCGAGCAAGCTGGGCAAGCTGGTGTTGTCGGTGACGGTGATGAGCTCACGATCGGGCCAATGCCCGCGCGCCCACAGCTCCAGCACTCCGCCGCGATTGACCGCGACGCGGGCCGCGGCGGGATCGCCGAGCACGCACGGACCACCGCGGGCGACGGAGCGCGTCATGTGACCCAGCACGGCGCGAGCCGGTTGCCAGGTCACTCCACCCATGGCGACATCGAGCGCGTCGCTCGTGAGCTGGCTCTGCAAGCTGGTCCAGCGAAACGGCACCCATACGAGCTCGAGCCCCAGATCGGACGCCAGTTGCTCGGCGAGCTCTACGTCGAACCCCTGCGGGGCTCCCGCTGCATCTCGCGTCGAGAACGGCGCGTAGTCAAAGCTCGTGCCGACGCGCAGCTCGGCTCGCGCCTGAGGCTCGGGCGGCGCTGCGACGCGGGGCTCCTGGCGCGTCTCGGCCACTGGATCTACTCGCTTCACGCTGGAGCCGCAGGCGACCGCGAGCGCGAGGAGGCAAAACGAGAGCCACCTGCCCCGGGTATCCAGCCTGCTTCGCTGCGAGCTCAGCATCGATTGACGATCTCCTGACCAGAGCCCAGTTTAGAGCGCACCAGAGGCAGCCGGCACCTCCGCCAGCTCCAGGTAGACGCACAGCGCGTTGACGAGCTTCATCTGCCGCGGCGTGCGGCACTGCGCCGTGGCGAGAGCGGGGCTGGCGACGAGGATGACGAGCGCCTGAGCCCGCGATGTCGCGACGTTCAGGCGGTTCAGGCTGTAGAGGAACTCGAAGCCGCGGGGCGCGTCGGCGGCGCTGGAGCTGGTCATCGAGTAGATCACGACGGGCGCTTCTTGACCCTGGAACCTGTCGACGGTGCCGACGCGCACGCTGGCCGGCAGGGCCCGCTCGAGCGCGGCGACCTGGGCGTTATAAGGCGCGACCACGAGCAGGTCACCCGCATGCAGCGGGCGCTCTCGGTCCGCGGCGTCGTGAAACATGGGTCCGCTCGCGAGCAGCTCGGTGACCACCTGTGCGACCTTTACGACCTCCTCCTCGGAGCGGTTGGTGTTGCCGTGATGGATCACCGGGACGAAGCGCAGCCCGCTGCCGGAGAAGGCGCTGCTCGAGACGACCCGCTGGCGTGACAAGTCACTCAGTGGTGATAGGCGCCCTTCGTAAAATACGCGCGAGGTGAACTCGCACACGCTCGGATGCAGGCGCCGCGTCTCCGGTAGAAAAACGCCGCGCTCAGGCGGCATGGTGAGCGCGTCGCCGAGCAGATACTCGAGGGCGGAGACGCCGGCCCCCGGGGGATGGACGCCACGCTGCGGCTGCTCGAGCTGCGCCGGGTCACCAAACAGGATGAGATTCGGCGCCGCGCTGCTGGCCGCGACCACGTTGGCCAGGGAGACCTGCGCCGCTTCGTCCACGATCAGCACGTCGACCGCGTTCCGAAACTCTGCGCGCGACCAGGCGAAGCTGGTGCCGCCCACCAGCTGGAGCGCGCCGCCCTTCAAGCGTTCGAGCACTTTGTCGTAGTCTTTGCCCACGCTGAAGGGCAGCTTGGGGGCGTCGCCGTCGTCCGCGCTCTCCTCTCGCAGGTGATGCGTCGCTGGCTCGAGCTCGGGAGCCACGGCCGCGCAGCGACAGAGCAGGTTGATGATGACCTGATGGCTATTGGCGGTGACGCCGACGCGACGGCCCGCGCGGATCAGCTCGATGATGGTCGCGGCGGCGGTGTGCGTCTTGCCGGAGCCGGGGGGCCCCTGCACCGCGAGCGCCGAGTGATCGAGCGCGAGGGCGAGCCGCACTACCCCCTGCACGATGTCTTCGTCCGGGCCGAGCAGCGCAGCCCCCGGCGCTTGGCCACACGCCGGCGGGCGTCGAAGCAAGAGCGCTCGAGCGCTCGGAAACTCGGCTGCGCCGTGCGCGAAGCCTCGGTGCGCGACCGATTGCGCGACGGCGAGCACGCTCTGCTCCTGACAGCTCGTGTCGATCGGACCCGAGGGCAGCAGGGCGCGCGGGTGCGGCTCTTTCGAGGCCTTGCCGCGCTTGATGTCGATATGCAGCGGCCCGATCTGGAATACGTTGGCCGATTTGCCGGTGTCTGGATCTTCCGCGCCGAGCGCGCGGCGGATCGCGTGCTCTTGCTCCTCGAAGCCATAGCGGTGGACGAGCGATTTGGCGACTTGCCCTACCACGCCCTCGTAGCGCAGGCCGTCTAGCACGGCGCGGTCCTCCAGGCGCTCCGCCGCCGGCAGCTCTTTGGCGCGGTAGTACTCCCACCAGGCGGACTTTTGCTCGCGCCAGTGCCAGCCCACGAGGTACGAGAGCACGCGGCGTGCGTGCTCCTCGCTGCTGTCCAACTCGTCAGACGCCGGCAACCCCCGTTGCAGCTGCTCCACGATGGCGGCGGCCTCCGCGCTGCGCTCCTGCTTGGCGCGCTTGGTGGGCGCGGCGTCGCTCGCGGGCCGCGTGAGCTCTCGACCGGTGGCCCGCGTGTGCTCGAGGCGCCGCTCCTCCAACCAGTCGCGCAGCCGCCACGCGGACAGGCAGTCCTCGCGGTTATAGGCCTCGATGTTCTGCGCGTGCTCGGCTACGTTCAGCTCGGGGTCAAAGGTCTCGAGCCACCAACCGTAGAGCTGCATACCGAGCGCCGCCGCGCGCCGATCGGTCTTACGCTCGAAGCCGTACACGCTCTCGAGTTGCTTGAGCGTGTAGCCCTCGACCGAGGCGCGAACGCCCTGGCGGACCACCGCGTGTAGATCGACCAGCACGTGCTCTCTCATGAGCTCGTCGACTTGGTCCTCCCTGCTGGCGTGGCGACACGACAGCTTCTTGAGCGCGTCCGCCTCCCGATGGCCGAAGTGGAACACGTGCAGGTTTGGAAACTCGAGCCGCCCGAGCTCGATGCGGCGCATGACGGCGTCGAACCCCAGCTTTTCTTCGGCGCGCGTGCTCGCCCAGTGCGCCTGATAGCGCGGCTCACCGGCGCTCTCGCGCCGCGACCAGCCGATGCTGGGCTCGCCCAGCTCGAGGAGCCCAAACAGGTACTCGAGCCCATCCCCCTCGACGTGGGCGTCGCCCTCCAGGTCCAGAAACAAGTCCCCCGGCGTCGGCTCGGGCAAGCGTTCGAGGCCAGCGCCGGCTTCGACCTCGAACAAGAGCTCGTAGCGAGGCGTGCCGGAGTGGCGCGCCTCGAGCTGCAGGCGCGCTTGCTCCCGAATGCGCGTGAGCGGCGCCGGGTCGATGCCAGCGACGGCGCGATCGGAAGTGAGCGCACCCAGGGCCGCGAGCGTCGAGACCCCTGCGCTACAGAGGCGATCGCGCTGGCGGCGGGTGATGCCGGCCACGAGCGAGGTGTGGTCGTCCGCTCGGCGCTGCGCCTCGCACTGCTTCCACCAGCGACACACGTCGCAGTATTCGACGGGCTCTGGGTACGGCTCGGGCCGCGCTTCATCCTCGACGAAGGCCTCGAACCGCCCGCGGATGCGCCGGTGATAGGCCAGATAGTCCCCGCTCGAGAGCTCGAGCGGCGCTGCGCTGCTCGCGTCGGGGCTACTGCCGGCGCTACTGCCGCCGATGGCGATCCAGAAGCGCTCGGGCAGCTTGCCTTGCAACGCGGCGAGCTGCTCCGTGTAAACGCACAGCTGAATCAACGCGCGCGCCTGGGCGTGGCGCGCGAGCTTGGCATCCACCACCTCGTAGTGAAAGTCACCGAGCAGGCTCGCCCCGGGCGCCTTCTTCAAGAAGTCGGGTCGCCCCGACCAGTCCCCCACGCTGAGCGTCGCTTGATAGATCACGTCGGCCCCTGCCGACATCGCCGCGTGTGTTGCTGCCGCGGCTTGGGCTCGCGCCGCGGTGTCGCGCGGCGGTGCCGGTGACAGCTCGACGACCTCGAGCCCCTGCGCTTTGAACAGCGCCAGGATGCGCGCCTCGTGCGCCCGGCCGCGCCGCTCGAGCAGGAGCCGTTCGATCTCATTTTGCCCCGGCCGCTCGCGCTCGCCGCGCGCGACGCCGAGGTTCAGCCAGGTGTGGCGCTGGCACTCGGAGAAGCCGCTCAGCTCCGTGGCGGACAGGGGGAGGGGGCGCTGGTTCGAGGTCAATCGGACCTCCCGCGTTCGGTCGACACGCGCCGCGGGCGCCAGAACACGGCGTACGACGCGCCCGGCTTGCCGCCCCTCATTGGCGGCCCGCCCGAGGCTGACGAGGGCAAAGGCCAGGGCCGATGGTCCGTGTGCGAGAGGGCAGGGTGCATGCCGATGCTTAGGCAGAGCACGTCCAGGAGTCCCGTGTCACCGCCGATCGCGTTCTCGAGACTAATCCGTTACAATGGCCGGAATGTCGTCCGCCGACCTCGTGGCTCCGGCCTCCGATCGCGGGTCGGTAGCGACCGGCTCGGCCGCGAGCCCGTCGGGGATCGCCACGGCGGAGGCCCCGGTCGAGCCGCGCCCTCGGGAGGTCGCGGCGAGCCTGGACGAGGGCGAGAGCTTCTATGCCAAGCTGGGCGACATCCTGGAGTTTCGCGAGCTGACAGAGCCCGGTCGCTACGCGACGGCGCCGCCGTCTTCGCTGCTGGTCTTGACGCGTGTGCACGGCGTGGCGCGCGCCATCGCGGCGGGGCGCTACCAACACGTGAACGCGCTCAGCGTCGCGTCCATCGTGGCGGTGCAGAACGCCATGGCGGACCTCGAGATCCCGTATGTCTTTGCGGGGGACGCCGCCACGTTGCTCATCCCCGCCTCGCGACGGTGGGCAGCGGAGCGCGCCCTGCGCGCGGTGCGTTCTCTCGCCGAGGCGTCGTTTGGTCTCGATCTGCGGGCCAGCGTCGTGCCCGCGAGCGAGCTCGCCGCTGCGGGGCAGCCGGCGAAGGTGGGGCGATTTCGGTTGAGTGAGCACGCGCGCCTGGCGATGTTTTCTGGCGGCGCCTGCGCCACCGCCCGGCGTTGGTGCGACGATCCCGAACGCAGCCAGCTCTACACGGTGAGCGTCGAGGGTGAGCGCCAGGCGAGCTACGCGGGCTTCGAGTGCCGTTGGCAACCGGTCACGAGCCAGCGCGGGCACACCGTGAGCTTGATCGTGAGCGCCCTCGCGCCGGCTGAAGTCGATCGCAAGCAGACCTACGAGGACCTGTTGCGGGCGTTCGAGCGCATCGTCGACACCGAGGCCTGCCATCCCATCAAGGTCGCCGACCTCGAGTCGACCAAATTCTTTGGCGACCACTCCATAGAGGCGCGCATCCGTGCTCAAACCTCGGTCGCAAGCGTCCCCCCCGGCGCTGCCCCCGGCGCGCGTAAACCCAGCTTCATCGGCCGGCTCTTGCAAGGCTTTGGCAAAGGCGGCGCCGCCTTCGACAGCAAGAAATACAAACGCGAGCTCTGCGGCAACTGCGACTATCGCAAGTTCGACGACAGCTTGCGGCTGCTCGTCGACCTCAACGTGGCCGAGGTCTACCGCCTAGAGAGCCGCTTGTCGGCAGAGCACCGCGCCGGGCGCCTCGCCTACGGGCTACACCGCTCTCCGAGCGCCCTCATCACCTCCGCTGTGCGCTCACACGACGGCGACCACGTCCACTTCGTCGACGGCTCCGACGGAGGCTACGCGCTCGCGGCCCAACAACTCGAAGAACAGCTCAGAGAAAACCTGGCAGGCAAGCTCAAGCTGCCCGTGAAGACGCTGCGCCTCGACAAGGCTGCCAGAGAGGCGCTGGGCACGTCGAAGGCAGGTCAGGGGAAGAAGGCGGAGAAGTAACGGCTGGGCCGCGGCTGCCCGAAGCCGCGCCCCTCGCAGCGCCAGGCGCAGGGAAAAATGTCGCCACACGGCGTGCCAATCAGGCGTGCGCATCAGATGTGCGAGAGTGCTCCGATCCGGGCTCGAGCGAGGGAGCAGCAACACCGCGCCACCGCAACACCGCAACACCGCAACACCGCAACACCGCTCCACGAGCCGCGCGAGCCCTAGGCAGTGCCGGCCGTGCCTGATACATTTCCAGGCGGTTCTCTCGATTTGGGGGGCGCCCCGACGCCTCGAAGAGCGAATGCCGAGGAGAGGTAAAAGCGTGCGCAGAACAGTTTTTTGGCTGGCTCTCCCTCTGGCCGTCGGCGGGTGCTCGAACCAAGCGCCCGGTGGCGCGCTGGGCCAAGCCGGTGCCGATTGCGCGGCCCCGGGCATCGGCTGCGGCTACGAGGCGCCCAACACCGGAGTGCCGGACATGAGCGGGGAGGGTGCCGGCGGCAGCACGAGCTCGACGCCCGCGGGGGAGGTGGTGATGCCCGGTGAGCTCGTGGGTCAGGGGGCGAACGGCGCGGCGGGCGGCGGCACCGCGTCAGCGGGCGCAGTGCCCGGCAGCGACGAGCTCGAAATGGGTGGCGCAGGGTCGGATCGCTGTGACGTGGGGGTCTTTGATCCGAACGATCCACCCGAGGCGCTGGTGCTCACTGGCAGCCTCGGAGCACATGACCCCGTGATCCTGGGTGCCAACGGCCAGTACTATTACTTCAGCACCGGCAACGGCATCTCATCCAAGACCTCTTCGAACCTGCTGGCATGGGCCAACCAGGGCCCCGTCTTCGCGACCCTCCCCACATGGTTTCAAGATCTCGTCCCCGATTTTACGGGTCGGAACGTCTGGGCCCCCGACATCTCGTATTTCGGCGGTCAGTACCACCTCTACTATTCGGTGTCGTCGTTTGGGAGCAACCGCTCCTGCATTGGACACGCCACGCGAGCTCTGCTGGATGCCGGCGAGTGGACGGACCAAAAGTCCGTATTTTGCTCGAACCAACCCGGGCAGGCCGACAACTTCAACGCCATCGACCCGAACGTGATCGTGGACGCTGCCGGTACGCCGTGGATGGTGTTCGGCAGCTTCTGGAGCGGCATCGAGATGATCCGGCTCGACCAGGCAGGCAACCGCGACGGCACCGACTTGATCGAGATCGCGTCACGCGGCGGCGGCGCGATCGAGGCGCCGTTCATCGTGCGGCGCTGCGGCTACTACTATCTATTCGTCTCGTTTGACCGCTGCTGCCAGGGCGCCGATAGCACATACAACACGCGCGTGGGGCGCTCGACGGAGCTCGCCGGTCCATATGTCGACAAGGCCGGCACGCCCCTGCTCCGCGGCGGAGGCAGCTTGGTGCTCCAGGCGGGGGGTGACTGGGTGGGGCCCGGTCACAACGCTATCCTCATCGACGGCACGCGCGCCTACAACGTCTACCACGCCTATGCAGCCGCGAACGGCGCCTCGCAGCTGCGCATCTCTGAGCTCGTCTGGGACAGCGAAGGCTGGCCTATTTCCGGCGGGCCGTAGCTCCAAGCGGGCCGTAGCTCCAAGCGGGCCGTAGCTCCTGGCGGGGCCGTAGCTCCTGGCGGGGCCGAGGGCTTAGGGCGCGCGCAAAAACAACGGAGCGCATGACTACGGGTCTGCCCGTGGGCTGAACTTGTAGTTCCACTCGCCGTGGAAGGGCCGCGGCTTGACCGCCAGGCTGCGCATGACGGCGTTCGATGACAGCCCGAATGGCCAACGCGCGCGCTGTTCGCGACCGCGAACTGCACTACTTGTTTGTCCTCAAAAGCTCGCGGCTGTCGCTTTATGCCGAGGCTCAGCGCTGGCTCGGTTCCCGCTCGGCGGACACTGCCGATGTGACCCGAGAGGATTGCCAGCGAGGCCAGCGTGTCGTGCGCAGACTCTACCTCGGCGAAGCGACCGGTGCCCCTGAGGGCTGGGAGCATCTGCGCACCGTCGTGCGCGTGCAGCCCCAAACTTTGATGCGTCGAATCAGCTCTTGGGTGCGATGACCGCTATCTGATCTCCAGCCTTCCCCGCTATCGATTGACTACCGACCATTTGGGCTTCTGGTCGTCGCAGGCACCGAGGTGTCGAGACGTCGCGCCAGAGCTTGGACGGCGCGTTCGCCGAGACGACCACCCCTGGATTTGCCAAAACCCTCGCGGCGCTCTGGTCGTCGCGATCCTCCGCCGCATCGCCTACATTCTCCTGACCTTGTTCCGTAGCGTTACCCAGCGTTACCCAGCGTTCCGACGAGCCGACGAGCGCCCCGGAAGCTCTTGATGCTCGACGTGCTCACCGCCTTCCTCTCCACTAACGAAGACCAGATTCGCGGCCTCCGTTTCCGATCCTCATCCTGACCTCAGACCGAAACCCTTGGGGCTTGCCCCCTCCGTCACCCACATACCGGCTCCGTGCGCCGAGCCCAAACCCGAGAGCCGCGCGCTAGTGCGCCCCCGCCCCCGTTCCGCCCGAAGCCCGCTGGCCGCTCCCGAACCCCCAAATCCCGGTCGCTTCGAGGCGCTCTCCGGCTTACCGATCAACGGTGCTCTAGCAACCGTATTGACAGCGTGACCGCTAGACTCGTACTGTTCGAAAGGTCGGTTTATCTAAAGGGCGGCCGGGGTTATCGCGGAGGGTGTGTGCATGAACAAGCTTGCAGGCATTTCAATTCTCGTTTTGGCTGGGGTAGGACTAGTCGGTACGGCGTGGGCGACGACGTTCAAGGTGATGGGTAGCGGGTGTGTTCAGAACTTCACAACCGCATCAGAAATCAAGTATGACGCATCTAATTTCGGCACGGCCGTGAACAGCAGCACCTCGCGGCGGAACCACTACTGCGGTGGTGGAACGGCCAATCTCGATAAGACGTTGCAATCCATTACCGTGAAGGTCATAGATCGGAGCACTGCCGAAGGCGTCGAATGTCGGGCGTTGAATGGATCGTTCGCGGTGGGTCCCGTCGCGAGTGCCGGTTCCGATGCATCCTTTAAGAGCCTGGTTCTCAACATCACGGACTCGCAGTGGCTTGAAACGTCGGTTCGCTGTGACATTCCGCCGTTCGCCGGAGGCCTGGGCTCGGGCGTTTCGATCATTGACTACGTGACCAACTGAGCGTGTGCACAGCCGAACCTTGGCTGCCTCCTGGGGAGGGTGGGGCCCGGCGGCTCGGGGCAATGCCTTCGCATTGAGCGTCTCGAACCGAGAAGGTGGTTAGATGATGTCGCGGAAGGGTTTGGTGGTGTACGGAGCAACTGCGGGAGCCGCCATATTGATTGCGGCGTTCATGCTCGACGCCGCTCGAAAGAAGGCAGCTCCACAGCAGCACTCGAGCAGCGGTCGCGTGGCGCAAAACAGTGCGGTCGAGCATGAGTTACGCTCGGCCCGAACGGAACTGGCTGCGCTTCGTCGAGTCGTTCAACGACTGGAGAGTCGCTCAGATCATGTCGAACGTAGTTTGACAGATCTGAAGGAGAGTGACGTTCAGAACTCGGGTAACGTTGAAACCGAAGTACAAGCTGAGCCAGTCAAGGACGAGGTGGTGCCCGAACGTCCATCGGGATTGGAAGCGCACTTTCGATTCGCTGATGGGTATCGCGCTTACGCGACGAGCGAGCCTCGCGATTCGGAGTGGGCGAGGGGCAAGGAAACGGAGTTGCAGCGTTTCTTCGTGAGCGGAGGTGGGATGCAAGGTTATTCCCTGACGTCGGTGGAGTGCAAAACCACGATTTGCGCCCTAGAACTGCTAAACGAGAGCGCGCCGGATCCGGCGGCGGAGCCAGAATCTGTACGGCAGTACATGGGTCGAGTCCCGTTTACCGGCCAATCCTATTGGGCACCGAGCGAGCATGGCTTACTGGTGGTTCTCAGCCGGGAGGGAAAGGAATTGCCGACCCCGGCATCACTTTGAACATGCGGGCCAAGTTGGCATAGCGCTTCAGATCCTCTTCCAAAAGCGCGGCGGTCCTGGCGTCTTCGTCGAGCAGCTCACGGAGCGCGCAAACCTCGCTCTCCAACTCCGCGATGCGCGCCTGGGCAGCGCACAGCGCCGCTGTGTGCTGCTTGCAGTTTCGACACGCGCCAGCGGCATCCACAG
>JAYTOL010000094.1:0-13063 GCA_043747815.1 Deltaproteobacteria bacterium | reverse complement strand
AGCTCGTCCGCATAGGCCATGAGCGCGTTGTCCTGGCCCTGCTGGATGCGGTCGGCCATGTCTGCGAGGTAACGGCAGACGAGCCGCTCGACTCGACGCCCCATGGCGAGCAGCCGCCTGACCTCCGCGATCAACGGGACGGTGGCGAGGTCAGAGCGGTACTCTCGCTCGCAAGCATCGCCATCAAACCCGAGCGAGGCAGGCTCCAAATATTGCATCCTCAGCCCATAACACGCGCAATTTGGCGCTCTATATCGACCCGTGGAGCGCGTTTTGCGTCGTTCGACGCCGCGCCGAGCCTGCGCACGTCGTCACGCCCCTCTGGGAGCCGCTATGCGGCAGCAGTGGGTCCCTTTCCCATGAGTATCGAAAACAGGCGGTTGCGTAGGCGAAAGCTGTAAAACAAAATAGTCACAGGCAGACCTCCAAGCTCGATTTATCCGTGAGACGGCGGCATGACGTGCTCGACACGAGCCGTAGCCTCACCCTGACCTACGAGGACGAAAATGACGCAGCCCATCGAGCTCGAGACCGACCGCCTTCGTTTGCGACAGTGGACGCTGGCTGACCGAGCGCCGTTTGCTGCGCTGAACTCGGACCCTCGCGTGATGGAGTATCTTTCCGAGCCGCTCACGCGTGCGGCTAGCGACGCGATGGCGGACCGCTGCCAGGCCATTCTGCAGGAGCGGGGTTGGGGTTTCTGGGCTGTCGAGCACAAAGGCACAGGAGAGTTCGCCGGTTTCGTTGGCCTACACATCCCTTCGGCCACGCTTCCATTCTCGCCGTGTGTGGAGATCGGATGGCGCCTCGCGGCGCATCACTGGGGCAAGGGGCTTGCCACTGAAGCAGCGACGGAAGCTCTCCGCGCTGGATTTGAGATGCTTGGTCTGCCGGCGATCGTTTCCTTCACTGCGCTTGGAAATGCTCGCTCGCGTGCTGTCATGCAACGCCTCGGGATGCGAGAAGCTGGCACGTTTGAGCATCCGCACGTGCCTGAAGGTAGTCCGCTACGGCTGCACTGCCTCTACCGCTTGGGGCGCGATGAATATTTCCATGACACACCCCCGAGGCCCCATTAAGCCCTGATATCGCCTGTCAGTGAGCCGCCGCTTCCTCGCGCAGCATTGCGACCAGGTCGGTGACGCCAGGATCGCTGCCCTGCTGAGTGAGCAGGCTGGTGATCTGGCCGCGATGATGGGTCTGATGGTTGAAGGCGTGGGCGACGGCCCACCAGAGCGGAAACGCCTGCTGCTGACCGCGACGCATGTACACGAGCGGGGCGGCGAGCTTCTCGTGAGTGAGCCCGGCGACCCAGGTGGAGAGCTCGTCATCGGTGAGCGCGCGCTGCCGCCGGAGGTCCTCGAAATTGGGGTAGAGCTCCTGGTCGAGGGAGCGGATGCCAGGGCCCATGAATTCGGCCGGGACGATCACGCCCTGAAAGCGTGCGAGCCAAACCCTGTCGGCGAGCAAGATGTGGTTGAACGTGCCGTGGATCGACTTGAAGAACGCGCCGCCGTCGCGCTTGCGCGATTCGTCACTCAGCGTGGCGGCAAGGCCGTAGAGCTTGTCATTCATCCAGCGGTTGTAGCGGGCGGAGGCGCCCAGCCATTCGGGACTCAACATGAGCGCAACACTAGGGCCGGGCTTCGGCGTTGCCAACGATTTGGCGTGTGCGAGCCAGCGTTTTTCTCACGCGGCCCGTGGTCTTCACCGTCGTGCTTCTGCCAGCCGTCAGCTTACGCGATCGCCGACGACGGCCAGCAGCGTCGCGGAGTTGAAGGGCTTCTCCAGATTCAGATTGGGCACCTCGGCCAGGAAGGCCCGCGCCTTGCTCGCACCGACAGCTCCGCTGAGAAAGATCATTCGGTGTGCTTGATCGGGCGCCACGCGCATCAGCTCTGCATGTAGATCCATGCCCGTCATCACCGGCATAATGAGGTCGGAGAGGATCACATCGAAGCGCTCGCCCGCGACGATCTTTGCTAGGGCGTCCTCCGCTGCATTGGCTTCGACGACGTCGTGGTGGCCGCTCAGCATCTTGCGCACGACTTTGGAGACCATCGGCTCATCATCCACGATCATAATTCGGCCGCGACGAGGCGTTGGCACGTCGTCGGACCGATCACCGAGAAGAGGACCCGGCCGAGATTCAGGCCCGGGCGCGGGCTCCAGTCGGACGGTGAATACGCTGCCCTTACCGCTGGTGCTTTGCACGTCTATCCCTCCGCCTAGAGCGGCTACGATGCGATGACAGATGGCAAGACCCAGCCCCATTCCATCGGCGGCCTTGGTCGTGAAGAACGGTGTGAACACTCGCTCCAGCATGTCCGGGGGGATGCCAGACCCCGTGTCCGAAATTTTTACGACCACTTGCCCATCCTCCGCCACGGACGTCGCCACGCCAATCTGGTGGGCGTCAGCGTGCCCCTCGGGTATGGATTGTGCCGCATTGACGATCAAATTTACGAACACTTGCCCGAGCCGATTCTCGTTCGCCAGCACTGCTGGGACCGCGCCATACTCTCGCTTCAAGTGCGCGCGATGGCGAACGTGGCCGTCCGCGATGCGCAACGAAGCTTCCAGCACTCGCTGCACGTCGACGGCTTCCCGCTTTGGAGCGTCCACTCGGCAGAGGGCTCTCAAATCGCCCACGATCTGACGGATTCGCTCCGCTGCGTCCCGAGCGTCGCGCAGCTCCTCCTGGAGCTCGCTGCCCTCGGGGACGAGCGATGGGTGCGAGACACGGCGCAACGCCAGATCGAGGTTGCCAATCAGCGCCGCCAACGGGTTGTTGATCTCGTGCGCGGTGGAGGCTGCCAGCAAACCAACAGTAGCCATCCGATCCGAGATCGCGAGCTGCTCTTCCGTCCGCGCGTGTTCGCGCTGAGCAGCGGCCTCGCGCAATGCGCGCTGAACGGCTGGCATGAGTCGGGTGAGCTTGTCCTTGGGTAAGAAGTCGCGCGCCCCTGCCCGCAGCGCTTCGACGGCGACCTCCTCCCCGACCACTCCAGAGATGATGATCAACGGTAGGTGCGGCGCCTCCTTCTGCAGAATCTCCAGCGCCTCGGGCGCAGTGAAGCGAGGCATGCTCCAATCGGAAAATGCGATGTCCCAGCCCGGGTCACCCACGGCCGCGAGGAGCGCGTCGCGCGTCTGAACGCGGCGTGCGGCCGTTTCATAGCCGCCACGCCGGAGCTGCTCCAACAAGAGGTCGAAATCGTCTTGTGAGTCATCAATCACGAGTGCTCGCAGGCGTCCCAAGCTTCCCCGCGGCGCAGCCGCCGATAGGTCAATTCTCGTCATGGTTCAACCTGGAGGAATCGCGTGTGCCCGGCACTCGACCGGTATGCGGGGCTTCTCGAGTGTAAAGTAGAACGCAGCACCTTGACCGACGATCGCGTCCGCCCAGATGCGCCCGCCGTGGCGCTCGACAATACGTTGCACGATGGAGAGCCCCACGCCCGTACCGTCGAACTCTTCTCGCGAGTGCAGGCGTTGAAACACTCCAAACAGCTTGTCTTTATATTTCATGTCGAAGCCAACGCCATTGTCGCGGACGAAGTACACATCGGCCGCGGCTTCACTCGCACAGCCGACCTCGATCACGGAGGCCGAACCCGAACGACGGAACTTGACGGCATTCGATAGCAGATTGGCGAAGACCTGCCGCAGCAGCGACCGGTCGGCCTCGACGGGCGGAAGCTCGCCCACGCGCACCTCCGGCTTCCCCTCTCCCGAATCAGCGCACAGCTCGGCGACGACCAAAGAAACCAACTCGTCGACATCTACAGTTTGCTTGGACAGAGGCTGCCGGCTCACTCGAGCGAAGTGCAGCAAATCTTCTATGAGTTTCCCCATTATCGCTGCGCTCGTGGTCACACGGCCCAACAGGGCCCGCGCCTCGTCCGGCAGCTGCCCCCCAAACTCCTCGAGGAGCACCCGGGAAAACCCGTCGATCGAGCGCAGCGGCGCGCGCAGGTCATGCGACACCGAATAGGAGAATGCCTCGAGCTCCCTATTCGCCAGCTCCAGCGCTCGGTTCGCAGCTTCGAGCGAGAGCGTCCGCTCTCGAACCGCGCCTTCAAGCTCACGATTGGCCACGCGTAAGCCTCGAATTGACAGCGCTCGGGAGAGCACGGGCAGCACGACGTTGAGCCTGCAGGGCTTGAGCACGTAGTCGATGGCCCCGTTCTGCATCGCTTCCACCGCCGTGCCGATGCTGCCCTCGCCGGTCATTATTACGCCGACGAGGTCTTGGTCCAGGTTCAGAGCGGCCCGCAAGAGCGCGATCCCATCCATGCCCGGCATGGCGAGATCCGTGAGCAAGATGTCGAAGCGCCGCACACTTAGCGCGGTGAGTGCCAGCTCCCCCGTCGGACACCCCAGCGCGTCAAAGCCGCGCTGACCCAGCACGTCGCACAACGCCTTGACGTTCGCCGGCTCGTCATCGACGATCAAGATACTCGCGCCGGCAGCGGCGAGCGGAGCTCGAATCACCGCCCAAGCCCCCCTGGCGGACATAGTCGCGCGAATGCAGCGCGTAGATCGCGCAAATGGGGCGGCTTACTCAGCACGAGATCGACGTGCGGAGGCACGCTGCGCTCTGCCAGCAAGCTCTGGCCCCAGCCCGTGAGCAGCACGACGGGCGTGGAGGGCGACGCAGCCTTTACTGCGCTTGCGACTCTGCTGCCGTCCACATGCGGCATCCCTAGATCAGTGATCACGATTTCGAAGGGTTCACCCCGCGCGCAGGCGACTTCAAAAATCTCGATCCCGCTCTGGCCCGTACTGGCTGCCATGACGAAATGTCCGTCAGTCTCCAGGGTATCGCGGAGAGACTTGACGAGCAACGGGTCGTCGTCAACGACAAGGATCCGCAGGCGGCTCGGGACCAGAACGGGTACTTCAGCGTGCCCTTGCACCCCGGCCTCGATAGGCGCCGGAAACCTGATGCGCACGGTCGTGCCGGCCCCGAGCTGGCTCTCGATCTCGATGCTCGCGCCGTGCCTTTGCACGACGCCATACACCATCGCCAAACCTAGACCGGTTCCGCGCTCGCCCTTGGTGGTCACGAAGGGCTCGAGGCAACGCCGCCGAATGTCCTCGTCCATGCCTACGCCGTCGTCGGACACCTCCAGCCAGACTTCCTGACCAGAATTGGCGCCGTTGACCCTGGTTAGCTCGCCCGCAATGGAAGTCCTCAGGGTCAACGTCCCCCCCTCGGGCATGGCGTCGACGGCATTGAAGATCAAGTTGGTCAACGCCTCGCGAATCTCCGTGGCGATACCTCCGAGCCCGACGGGCTGGGCCGAGAGCTGCGCTTGAACCTGGATAGCGGCGCCTCGCTGCTGCGGCATGTCGCTCCAGCGCGCGCGTGTCAGGTCGAGCGCTTGCCGCACCATATCGTTCAGATCGACATAGGCCAGGGCAAGCTGCGGCTGTGGCGGGCGATAAAACTCTCTCATGCCCGCCACCGTCAAGGCCACATCGGCAATGGCGCGCTGGATGGTTTCGAGATAGCCCCGGGCGCGAGGGCTCAGGCCCTGCTCCTCCTCGAGCAGGTAGTCGGTGTACAGCGAGATGGGTGAAATGGCGTTGTTGATATTGTGAGCAATGCCGCCCGCCATCTGGCCCAGAGCGCGCAGGCGCTCGTGTTGCATGGCGTTTTCTTGAGATTGCCGCAGGTCGTCGTACGCTCGCTGCAGCGCCCCGTAGAGCTGAGCTTGATGCGCAGCCAGGCCCACTTGCGCGCCCAACTGCCGCAGAAATTCGCAGTCCGTGCTGGAAAAGCCTCTGTTTCCGGACCGCGCCGCGATCAGCACTCCGAAGACTTTGCTTTCGACCAGCAACGGAGCAAGGACGAGGGAGTGGAGCCCATCTGCGGCCAGCCGCTGGGCGAAGCGGACGGGTACAGCACCCGTGTCTGGTTCATGAACCAAGCTCCCGCTCAAGCAGCGCGAAAGGCCATTCTCGCCAATCCGGACGCGGGACCCCTCAGCCAACCCCACAGCGCTCGCGAGCGCAGCGCTGCGCTTACCCACTGCCGCCACGGTGAGATGATCGCCGTCGCCTTCTGGAAGGCACACGCAACCAAAGTCGAGCGGCAGACTCTCCTCGAGGCTGCGCAAGACGACGTCAAACAGGCTCTGCAAGTGCTGCCGTTCGCCGATGGCGCGCGTGATTTGATCGAGTAGATGCAGCTGCTCCAGCTGCGTCTCTAGGCGCTGCTCGGCCCGCTTGTGATCATCGAAGTCGGTGTTTGAGCCAAACCACTTCATGACCCGCCCGCTCACGTCGCGCAGCGGGACCGCCCGCGTCTTGAACCAACGGTACACGCCGTCGGCGCGGCGAATGCGAAACTCGATGTCGAACTGATCGCCGCGGGCGGTCGCAGACGCCCAAGCGGCTTGCGCGCGCTCTCGATCGTCGGGATGGAGCTGCTCGGCCCAGCCGAAGCCGAGTTGCTCCTGCTCGGGGCGGCCCGTGTACTCCACCCACTGGCGACTGAGATAGTCGCACCAGCCATCAGGAAGGCACGTCCACACGAGGTGGGGCAAAGACTCAGCCAGCGTTCGGTAGCGCTCTTGGCTTTCTTCGACGGCCACGGCGTTGGCTCGGCGCTCCGTGATATCGATGCAGGAGCCGAGATAGCCTGCAAAGGCACCATCCGCCGACCAGGACGGCGTGCCGTGGTCCAAGATCCAACACCACATGCCATCGCGCCGGCGCACCCGATACTCCATGTTGAACGGCTGGCGCGCATCAAATGCGGTAGCGTACCTGTCGGCGCAGGCAGCAAAGTCATCTGGGTGCGCGTCCTCCGCCCAATGTTTGCCGAGCTCCTGCTCCAACGTACGGCCGACGAACTCTAGCCAACGCAGATTGAACCACGTACACCGCTTGTCGGGCGCACTCACCCAGATCATTACGGGGGCGCTGTCCGCCAACGTCCGAAAGCGCTCTTCGCTCGCCCGGAGCGTGGCTTCGGCCCGGTTGCGATCCGTGATGTCCCGGACGAACGCGCCGAACGCTAGGCTTTCACCCATGCGGATGGGAGTGATGGACAGCTCGACGGGAAACTCGTGACCACGCCGGTGCAGGGCGGTGAGCTCGATTCGCCTGCCTAACAGTGTTGACTCGGGCGTTTGCCGGTACCGCTCCAGCCCGCGTTGGTGTGCCTCGCGGTGCCGAGAAGGAATCACCAGCTGTGCCAATGACTGACCAATGGCTTCCTGATGCGACCAGCCAAAGGTAGCCTCGGCTTGCGGGTTCCACACCAAGATGGTCCCGGCATCGTCGATCGCGATCAAAGCGTCGAGCGCTGCCTCGAAGATCCGCCGGACGCCGTCCTGACCGAGCTCAGAAATTTTAGGCATCGTCTCCCCCGCCGTGGCCCTGCCTGTCACCGCTCCCTAGGCTCGCCACGGGGCGCCTACACCCAACTACGCTGCCCCGCTCCTCGCCGACGGCCGATAGTTGAGACAGAGCAACGATAGCGGGTTCCACCGCGGCTGCCAAGCGCCTCTAGAGCCCGGCCAGCATCGACTACACTATTCGCGCGTCATGAGAGCAGAGCTGAGCCGGTGCGCGGCTTGCGGCTCAAAGCGCTGCCGTAATCCACACCCGCGTCGATATGCAGCGCAGAGTGGTCGCTCGGCGCGCTGAGGCAAGCGTCGAAGCGGCGCGGACCTTTGCCGCGGTTTGCGGAGCAGCGACAACGCGCTACGCTGCCCGACATGGGTGCGCGAACGAAGGCGAGAACGCTCTGGGTGGCGACAGCCCTGTGGCTGACGGCGTGCGGCGGATCGGCCACGTCGGATCACCCCGTTTCTGGTTCGTCCGCTGGCGGCGGCGAACCATTCGGGCCCGAGCGAGCCCCTCGGGCGTCCAGTGCCGCTCGGCGGAGACGACCCGTGCCCACCACAGCCGCTCACGCTGGCCGACACGCTGGCAGCGGCGCTGGCGGACGTGCAGGCGCAGCCGGCCTCGTCGCGGCCGTTCCTGCGCTACGTGAGCACCGGGCAGTTTCGACCCGGGCCGTGTGACGGGGATGGCGAGATCGAGGCTGGCCGGCGTGGGCTTTCGCGCGCGCGCAGGGCGGTGAGCAAGCTCGTCAATGGCATGAGCCGCGAGCCGCTGGCCTGGTCGGCAAGGTCGTGCTCGAGTTTGGCGCGGGTTGGTGCCCGATCTGCCAGAGCGCCCGCTCGCTCATCGATAGCGCCCTTGCCCAACATGGCGACGTGCAACACCGCTGGATCGAAGATGGCAAAGGCAAGCCGCTCGGGCGCTCGTTCCTCGTCAAGCTCTGGCCCACGCTCGTCTTCCTGCGCGACGGGCGGGAGGTCGCGCGCGTGGTGCGTCCCACCCACGCTGCCGAGCTCGACAAAGCCATTCAAAACCTCAATGCGACCTGAGCCCGAAGCTCGTCGAAAATTACGGCGCGTCGGCGTCGGAGAGTAGCAATATGCGACGGCCATCGAGCTCTCAACAATGTAGGGGCTGGCGAGCAGCGCAGCGTCCGGGCTCGTGAGGCAGCGCCGGTGCCACGCCGCCGCCGAATAGCCGCGTGTCACTTTGGCCCGAGCCTTCTGGGTGATGCGAAAGTCGCCACGCCGCGGCTCCGTTAGGCGCCGTTAAGGGCTCCTGCCGCCGCGGCGGGGGCACGGGCTCAGACGTGCGATTGGCTGGCATAGACCGTGCGTTCGTTCGCCACTGAATCGAGATGAATAGGAGTCAAATATGAAAGCTGTCGTGATCGTGGCCAATAGCGCTCGGGCGCGCTTGTTTAGTTGGCAAAGCTCAGACGATGTGGCCGTCGATGGTCATCCACAGTGGGTCGAGCTCGAGGCCTTCGAGAACCCGGAAGCTCGCATGCGTGACCAAGACGTGTTCAGCAACGAAAAGAGCCGAAACGGGACGAAGGGTGCTGGCAATGGCAATGCACATGCCTACGACGACCACCGGGAAGGACATCGCTCCGAGTTCTTCCAACGCTTTGCGCGACAGGTGGCGAAAGAAGTAGGTCGGCACGTCGATCAGAAAGGCGCCGGGCAAGTCATCCTGGTGTCAGAGACAGAGGTCCTGCACCAGCTGCGGCAGGCGCTCCGTTCGGCACTATCGCGGGGTATCGAGCTGCGCGAGCTCGCCGAGAACATCGCTCAGCAAACGAGCTCGAGCGTGCATCAGGTGTTGGCGAGCAAGGGGCTACTGCCGGCGCCGGCGCAAGGGCCCGTCACGCACTTCGTGCCAAAAGGCCAGGCGGTCCGCGGCTCGGACATCCGGGGCTAGCAGCGAGCAGGCGCTGTTTCGTGACGCACTCGCGCAGTGCCGTTCAGGGGGCAGCAGCGTCGGCCGCATCGAGCACGGCGGCGTCGACGAGCTCGGTGGGCTCGAGGTCGTCGCACGACGGGGCCGCGAGCGCCGCCGCGCAGCCTTCCGCGTCGGCAGCTTCGAGGCTGGCCTCGGTGGGGTAGGGCGGGCAGACACTGGACACGAAGAGCTCAACGTCCTGCGACAAGCAAACGGGTTCGCAGAGGGCCCCGAGGTCTTTCGCCTCCACCAGACCGAGCGGCGCGTATGCCTCCAGGCAAGCGACCTCGGGACTAAAGCGCTGTGCGGTGTACACGCGCGGCCCTGACTCGTCGCAGCCGTACTGGACCACCGAGCTCCAGAGTAAGAGGCCCAGCGCCTTCGCGTTCAATGGCGCTCGCATCTTGGTGGGTTGATAGGTCATGGCAACTCCGCTCAGAACGTCAGGCCCAGCGCTGCTAGCAAGGAGCGACCGAGAATGGGGAGTGAACGCTGCCGGAATTCGTCGCTGAGCGGGGCGTGAGCCTGCGAGTTGAAGGCATTGTAAACGCCGACCGAATAGTCGAGGCCCGAGCGTAGGTCTTGCCCCGACAGCACGACGTCCCAGAGCAGAGCGGCATCGGTGCGCGTCTGGAGCGTGGCTGAATCGGCGGCCTCATCGCGGTCGTACCGCTGTCCCTCGAAGGTCACGCGATTCATGAGCGTCAGCTCACGCCCCAGGATTGGCACGGCGCCCTTCAGGGATGCCAGGTGCATCGGCGAGTTGGATACCTCCCTGAACTCCGGTGAACGTTTGAGCGTCAACAACGCATCGAGCCCTTTGGACGCGAGGAAATTGGACTGCTGGAGAGAATATGTGGCTGAGAACATCCAGCCCTCCTTCCAGTCGCGACGCAGCTCGATTTCACCGCCGAGCGTACCGACCAGCGTGTTCGTGTTTCGATACTGCAAATTCTCGGTACCATCGGGACTTGGCGGCGCGTCCTCGAGCGAGATCAGGTCGGAGATGTAGTTGGTATAGACCGCAACGGTTGCCGTTACTGTCCTGCTCAGGCGCTGGCTGAGCTCGATCTCCGCCGAGTAGATACTTTCCGGCTCCAGCTCGGGGTTGGAGAGCTGCCCGATATAGACGTACGAGAACTCGTAGATGCTCGGCGCCTTAAACGCCTTCGCCCCTACCACCTTGATGTTGGCGCCCTCGTAAGGCTGCAGAATGAGCGCGAGGCGCGGGTTGAACGAGGCGCCGAAGGTCGAATAGTAGTCGAGGCGGCCTCCGAGCGAGACCTTGAAGGCGGAAACTGGGCGGAGGTCGACGCTGCCGTACAGGGCCGCCAGTGAGAAGCTCTGATCGTCGTTCAGGTAGCTGCCCGCGGTCTCCGTTGCTGCGTCTCCTCGCGCGCTTGGGTGAACCTGCCCCTCGGCGCCGAGGCTCAATGAGAACGCGGGGCTCGGTGTGAGCACGAACCGCTGCTCCGCGCCTGCCCAGAAGCTATCGTAAGAGTCGACCTCGAGCCCTTCGTCGCCTGGGGAGCGCGGGAAGTCACCCCGGTACCCGTAGTAGTTGCCATGCACGCGGGTGACCGAGGTGAGGAATCTGCCAATGGGCAGGTCCAGGCGGAGCTCTGCCAGACCTCGCGTATCCGATTGCCTCGTGCGCCCGTCACCGAACAGCGTCGTTTGGAATTGATCCGTCGGCAGGTGCTTGTCGTGATGATTCAATGACCAGGCGAGAGAGAGGCCCTTGTAGCGGGCGCGGCCGGTGAACGTTGCGAAGCGCGCGCCGTCGATACCCCGCGCATGACCGGCGACCTGCGGCGGGCCGTCGGCGACGTACTCGGGAAAAAAGAAATCACGCCCCTGGCTCTGGCCAGCCGCCACCGAAGCCCAGAAATGCGCGTCTTTGCTGAAGCGCTGGGTCACGCGCGCGCGGGCTCGGGCTACGCCGTCGGCTGCGGCCGACAACCCCACCTCTCGTCCCGTCGGAACTTCGTCGGCACGAGTCACCAGGTTGATCACGCCAGAGAAGGCACTCGTCCCGTACAGCACCGACCCTGGACCGCGCACGACCTCGATGTGATCGATGTCCTCCAGATCCGTCCGCAGATCGAAGCCCACATAAGACTGCCAAAGCCAGTCGTCGTTCAGCGGTGAACCGTCGAGCGTCACCAACACCCGGTTCCCGTACGAGCCGAGCTGCCCGAACCCGCGAAAGCCGAGCGCCTGGTAGCCCCGATCGTCCGTCAAGAACACGCCCCGCGTGCCACGCAGCGCCTCGTACAACGTCGGATAGCGCATTGCTCGCAGCTCCTGGCTGCTGATCAGTGAGACCGAGGCGGGCGCTAGCTCTACCGGCTCGACCACGCGCGAGGCGGCCTCGACCGAGTCGCTGGAGAACAGCTCGACGTCGAGGCGTACCTGTTGATTGGCGATGATGACGACGTCGCGCTCTACGGGACGGAAGCCGCGCATGCTGATCACCACGCGGTGCCGGCCGACCGGCAACGACAGCAGCGCGGGGGTAAAGCCCTGAGCGATGTCGTCTACGTCAATGCCTGCGCCCTGCTCGTCTGCGCTCACCACGAGCGAACCGGTGTCTGCGACCAACTCGGGCTCGATGCTGGTGATGCGGTCGGCCTGTACAAACACCGGGATGCGGCTGGTGCGGGAGCCGAGTTTGGTGAGGATCAGAGTGTGCGGGCCTGGCCCTGCCTGCACGTTGCAAGGCGTGACACACAGCGCGGGGGTGTTGTCGGCGTCCAGGCGCACGCTCGCGCCCGGCGCGCCGCCGACGCTCACCGTGCCCACGATGCGTTCGAGCTTCAGCTCGACGGAGCGTTTGCTGCCGAGGCGCAGCGTCACGGCTTCGCTCGTCGCGTCCCGATAGCCGTCGAGCTCCGCGATCACGCGATAGGCGCGGGGCGGCAAAGCCATGATCTGCGGCGCGGAACCGCGTTCGCCGAGATCTTTCCGGTCGAGGTAGATGCGCGCGCCGGGCGGCTGGGTCTCGATTTGCAGGAGCGCCACTCGATCGGCGATGCGCGTCAACGCCTGGTTGATGCTGCCCGCCGCGACCGAGTTCGTTTCTACTTCGAGCGCGCGCGTGTAGTAGCGATGTGCCTCGGGGAAGCGGCGGAGCTGCTCGTAGCAACGCGCGACGTTAAACAGTACATTCTTGTTGCGTGCCAGCCGATTCGAGGCGAGGAAATGGCTGAGGGCGACCTCGAAGTTGCCTGCCTGATACTGCTCGGCGCCAAGATTAAACTGAGCGTCGGCCTCGTCGGCGACGTCATCCGCGCGCGCGGAAGGTACATACAGTGACAGGTGAGCAAATGCCCACACCATACAGAGCAATCGTTGCCATGAAATACGAGGTCGTTGCACGTACATCTCCGGTAAGCGATGAGCGCCAGGGCAACGGCCGCTCAGCGGCGCAAGCGGATGCCGAGGTCTTTGCTTCTAGGTCGAAGGCTGCCCGGCCGCTCCGCTTCGAGGTGGTCCGGGGCTGAGCCGGCGTCCACGCTCTCGAGCAACACCGGCGTTGGGTACAAGGTGACGGCGGCGTCGACGTTGGAGTCAGAAGCACCTCGAGAGATTCGGGCAGAGACATAGCCGGGCAAGCGCAGAACAAAGTCGCGCGGCAAGTCAACCACCGATTGGTCTCCAATGCGCAGCGTCATGGGTGTCTTGCCCAGGATCCTGCCTGCTTCAGAGACCGTGGCTCCACTCGGCTTGGAGGTGACGTGAAGCTCGAAGC
>JAYTOL010000093.1:0-28136 GCA_043747815.1 Deltaproteobacteria bacterium | reverse complement strand
CTGGTACCTTCAGAACGATCGCCCGTTCAAGTGGTCGTACCGCCCCAAGTCGTGGGCTAAAGCTAAATCCAGTGCAACTTCTGCCGGGCGGCACTAGGTGCGTTAGTGCGCAGATGCTGCTCGTGGTCAGCGCTTGTTGGGGGGTCGTTGGGCTCAGCGGGTGTTTCAGGCGCCTCGTGAGGGAGTCGGCTTCAAGCGAGGAAGTCGTGGATGCCTCTGCCTTGGTCGACCGCAGCGATGGATCGGATGCAGCTCCTGTAACCTCAGATGCCGGAGCTCCGGAAGGTGGCAGCCAGGGCGCGCTCGAGTAGTTCCGGCGACGCCCGCCGGAGCTAAGGCACCAGCGGCGCGTCGTCGCTTGCGGGCGCGCTGGCCTCCCGCTGGGGGCTCACAGCAGCGCATCTCGAACCCTGACCTCGTTCCCCACAGATGGCGCGGGCCGGGGTCGAGCTCCTGGCCACTCGTAAGATTTGTGGTCATCGTCGATCTCGGCACCGTGGTCCAGCAGCGCGGTCAGATCCGCAGCCAAGTAGTCGGGAACGAATCCGATGTCGACCCCGTCTTCCGTCAGGAGGCGGATCGCCTGGGGGTTGATCGGGTTCTCCAGATCCCGCGTGCACTGGAGAAGCTCACCCGAGCGCAGGCCCTCGATACGCGCGTCTGCTCCGGGCAGGTGTTGCACACCACGAACCAGGAGGTGGGTCTTGATCCGATCCCCCGTAGACTCCGAAGTCCAGTCCGGAAAAATCTCGACCAGATCCGTCGCGCGCCGGCCGCCGCTGACCGCCAGTAAGCTCATGGGCTCCGCGATTCCAGCGTCTAGAGCCAAAGACTCCACGTACCTGGATAGTCCGGCCGCGCTGGCGACGGCACGCGATTCTTGAAGAAGGGAAGCAGTTCCCGAGAGCGGTAGGGAAAGCCGCAAATCAGCGAATTCTTACCCCGATCGTGCTCATCGGGCGTCCTCTCCTGCGACGCCTTGTTGAACGGCGAATCGGAGGCTGAGCTTGGGGCTATGGCACAGTCGAGCACGGCTGAACTGTTGGAGCATGCGCTGAAACTTCCAGCGAGTGACCGGCTCGCTTTGGCTACCGAGCTCCTTGATAGCGTGGAAGGACCAGAAGACCCGAAGTGGGCGGCTGCGTGGGCAGAGGAGCTCGATCGGCGCGTGAAGGAACTGGACGCCGGCACGGTGAAGGCGATCCCCTGGGGGCAGGTCAAGTCGGAACTTCTCGGGCGTTTGCGTTCGAGGTGAAGCCGATTGTCTTCGCGCCCGCTGCTCGTGATGAGCTCGATGCGGCGGCGGAATGGTACGAGTCGCATGCAGAGGGACTTGGCGTAGATTTCTTGGCCTGCATCGATGACCTCGTGATTCGCGTCGGAGATTCACCGTCCACGTTTCAAGAGTGGGATCGGGACCGGCGATTCAGAACGCACTGCTTGACGGTGAAGGTGGCAGACCCATTTTTGCTCCGCGCCGATGTTCATGATAGGCTAATCTGTGTACATGATGAAGCACAAGCACCTCAAACTCGATCAGTCCAAAATCGACCGCGCGAAGAAGCTGTTGGGCGCCAAGACGGAGCAGGAAACAATTGAGCGGGCGCTCGATCTCGTCCTGAGAGAGGAAGCGATTCTCAAGGTGCACCGGCGTGTCAAGGGTGTAGGCGGCTTTGACGCTGTCTACCCATGAAGCTGGAGAAGGTGCTGATCGATACAAATATCTACATTGAATGGCTCAATGACGGACGCCACGAGCACCTGATGTTGGGGCAAGGCCTCGTCCGCTACCTGTCGGCGGTCGTTCACATGGAGCTCTCAGTTGGAGCAAGGGCGCTACCAGCGCGCCGTGCACTCAATCAACTGGTGCGCGCCTATCGCTCCGGTGATCGTTTGGTGGTTCCCGACGCAGATGTCTTCTCTCGCGCTGGCGAGCTATTGCAGCGGCTTCGGGATTCGGGACGCGAAATTAGGAGAGCTTCGCTCGTCAACGACGTCTTGATCGCTCTTTGCGCGCGTTCCATCGGAGCCACGGTGCTCACGTCCGACCAGGATTTCGAAGCCATTGGAGATGTCCTCGACTTCAGATTTCGGCTGGTATCCAAAACGTAGTTGAGGGGCGAATGGCGATGGACCCGGGCACTCGCGGTCAATGACGTCCTGCCGCTCGAGGAGCGCAGGAACCTGGCCGCCGCGCTCAACACCCTGCTCGCCTCCCCCACCTTCGCCAGCTGGCGCGAAGGCACCTCGCTCGACGTGCGCGAATGGCTCACGCCCAAGAACGGGCGCACCCCCGCCGTCATCGTCAGCGTCGCTCACCTGGACGACGAGGAGCGCACGCTCGTGCTCGGCGTCTTGCTCGAGGAGCTGCTCGCCTATACCCGCTCCCTGCCCGGCTCGCGTCGTCTCAAGGCCCTGCTCGTCTTCGACGAAGTCTACGGCCTGCTCCCGCCCCACCCCCAGAGCCCGCCCACCAAGCGCCCCACCGTCGCGCTGATGAAACAGGGCCGCGCCTTCGGGATGGGCGTCGTCGTCGCTACCCAGAACCCATGGACCTCGACTACCGCGCGCTCTCGAAAGCGGGCTTCTGGGCTGTCGGCAGGCTACAGACCGACGCCGACCGCGAGCGCGTCGTCGACAGCCTCGAGAGCGCCAACGAAGCGGGCAGCACGGCGGCGGAGATCGACAACGTCATCCGGCGGCTGGGGCCGCGTTGGTTTTTGGTGAGGAATGTGCGCGCGACGCCGAATACGTTGCTCGTGCAGCCGAGGTGGGCGATGTCCTTTTTTTGCGGGGGCCGATGACGTTGGTGGATGTGCGGAGGGCGGCGGGGGGCCGCGGGTGAGGCTTGGGGGGCGCACTACCTCTTCCTGCTCGTCCCGCTCGCGCTGCGGCAGAACCCGACGATTTCCCCGCGGAACGAGTTCTCCATCGTGGCGCGTCGGCAGCGCTTCTTCGTCGCGGACAACTACACAAACGTCAGGGGCCTCTGCCTCTTTGGTTATTGACCTCGTCGAGCAACTCGAACGGCGTACAGACACCTCACGCGGCCTGCAGCGGAGCCCACTCCTGCGAATGCAGCGGCGCCTGCCCAAGCTTTTGCATGAGCTCGTTGAGTCGCTCCGCGGTCGCAAGGGACGGTGCAGTAAGCTCGACCCCTATAGGCCTGTCGTCTTGATCGTAGTCAACTCGTAGCCCGTGCCCGGCATCTTCTGTTCGGGCGGACTTTGTTCCCAAGTCGCGAGGCAAGTAGAGATAGGCGGCGACCGCCAGGGCGGGAGAGCCGCTGCAATCCTGTCCTCGCTCGTGCGCCGCTCTCAGGGCTGGACCGGCGATAGCGACGCGGGGCGCGCCGCCCCGAGCGCCGCCATCTCGCTCGTGCTGCGCTTGCTCGGCAAGGATCCCGGATCCTGCCAAGAGCCGCGAGCACGTGCTGCTGGCGGTGCTCGCCGAACGTCGGCTCGAGCAGGGGCAGACCCGCCGAGCTCCGCAGAAAATTCCGTGGCGCTGGTGGACCCGCAGCTCCTGGTGAGCTGAGCTCCAGGCCCCAGCCGCTCTGCGCCACCCGAAGCAGGGCCTGAAAGAAGCGGTTCATGTCGAAGAGGAAGCCGCTGACCCTCATCTCAGAGGAATCGCCGAGGGAGAGGGCGCTGCAGCGATATAGGAGCGCGATGAGGCGGTGCAGTAAGCCCTTCAGCGAGGGTCACACGCCAGAGGTGCCGAGCTGGTGGCCTGACAGCAGCAGCTCGTTGAGGAGGTGTTGGCTCAATCGCAAATGGTGGCGGCACCGGATGCCCTCGCCGCCTGCTCGGTGACAGACGCGTCCGCCGCTCGCGCGACCTCCGCTTGGGCCGAGCTCCGAAGGTGGGCAGGCGTCGGCCCACGAGACGAGGGCCGCGGGCGCGCCATCGGACCACGAGATGGATCGCCAAACATCCACAGGTGCTCCACAAGCGCGGGGCGCTTCGTGTCCGTGGACGCCGACTCGACTCGCTCTCAGGTCG
Source organism: Deltaproteobacteria bacterium (assembly GCA_043747815.1). Taxonomy (GTDB): domain Bacteria; phylum Myxococcota_A; class Polyangia; order Polyangiales; family Polyangiaceae; genus SZUA-265. Next base: position 24,132 of record JAYTOL010000093.1, on the reverse strand, counting down.
ACAGCGGCGCCGCGTAGCGGTTAATGATCTCGAGAGGAGCCGCCGCCAGATGGAATTTTTGACGCATTGGAAGCTCGATGTGCCGCGGCGACTCGCGGCGTCGTTTCGCAAGGTGCGCGTCGCCATCGAGCGGGATGATTTCGCGAGCCCCGAGCTGAAGAAGCTCACGGGGCACCCGTTCTATCGCGCCAAGCTCGACTACGACAGCCGCCTGTTGCTTCAGTTTGTCGAGCACGGCGGGCGGAGGGCGTGCCTCGCGCTCGAGCTCATCGAGCGCCACGCCTATGATCGCTCGCGCTTCCTGCGCGGCGCGCGCGTGGACGAAGACCAGCTCGTCGGGATCGAACCGGAGCCCCGAAGCCCACTCGAGCAGCCGCTCGTTCCCGTCCGTTATTTGCACCCCGGGCGCTCCGAGTTCCACGTGCTCGACAAGCCGCTCTCCTTCGACGATCGGCAGGCTGAGCTGTTTCGGTTACCGCTGCCGATGGTGCTGGTCGGCTGCGCAGGCAGCGGCAAGACCGCACTCACCTTGACCAAGCTGCGAGAGCTCGCGGGTGAAATCCTCTATGTGACGCAGTCGGCCTACCTGGCCGATAACGCCGCTAGCCTGTACTTTTCTCACGGCTACGAGAGCTCGGCCCAGAACGTGGACTTTTCGAGCTTCCGCGCACTGCTCGAGAGCATCGAGGTGCCGCCGGGGCGGCCGGTGAAGCTCGCCGACTTTCAGGGTCTGTTCAAACGCCACGAGGCGAGTCTGCGCTTCACGACGCCGCACCAGCTGTTCGAAGAGCTGCGAGGCGTGCTCACGGCGGACGCGGGCGGCGTGCTGACGCTCGAGGTGTACCGGGCGCTCGGGGTGCGGCAATCCATCTATCCACCCGAGCAACGCCCCGCGGTTCACGCTTTTCTGGGCAAATACCGCGCGTGGCTGGCTGAGAGTGGCCTGTACGATTCGAACCTCGTCGCGTTCGACTATCGCGCCCGGGCGGAGCGCAAGTATGACGCCGTGGTAGTGGACGAGGTCCAGGACATGACCAACGCCGAGCTGTCGCTCGTGCTCGCCTGTCTGAAGACCCCGGAAGGGTTCATGCTATGCGGAGACGCTAACCAGATCGTCCACCCGAACTTCTTCTCGTGGGCGAAGGTCAAGAGCCTCTTCTACTGCCAGGAGGAGGCTGCGCTGCGCGCGCCGATCCATCTGCTGGAGGTCAACTACCGCAGCAGCCGCGCCGTCTGCCAGGTCGCCAACGCGCTGCTCAAGATCAAGAACGCGCGCTTCGGCTCGGTGGATCGCGAGAGCACCGCGCTCGTACGGGCTGCATCTGCTACCGCCGGAAGTATCGTCGCGCTGAAGAAGAAAGAGCCCGTGCTGCGCGAGCTCAACCAGCGCACGCGCGGCTCGGCGCAAGTCGCGGTGATCGTGCTCTCCGATGCGCAGAAGGTCGAAGCACGGCAGCGCTTCTCCACGCCGCTCGTGTTCTCGGTGGCGGAGGCGAAGGGCCTCGAGTACGAGGCCGTCATCCTGTACGATTTGATCTCCTCGGAGCGCGCGCGCTTCCGCGAGGTCACCCAGGGGCTTACGCTCCAGGCGCTCGACATCGAGTCACTCACGTACTCACGCGCCAGGGACAAGGGCGACAAGTCACTCGAGGTGTACAAGTTCTTCGTCAATTCGCTGTATGTCGCGCTCACCCGCGCCGTCGACACGGTGTACCTCGTCGAGAGTGACAGCGAGCACCCGCTGCTCGGCTTGCTCGGAGTGTCCTGCGGCGAGGACGTGACGCAGGTCTGTGCGCGAGCATCCAGCCTGGAAGACTGGCAGAAGGAGGCGCGTCGGCTCGACCTGCAGGGCAAGCAAGAGCAGGCGGACGCGATCCGCAAGAACATCCTGCGCGTCGCGCCCGTGCCCTGGCCCGTCCTGGATCGCGCGGGGTTCCGACAAGCCCACGATCGGGCCTTCGCCCCCGGTAGCGTCCACAACAAGGCCAAGCAGCACCTGTTCGAGTTCGCCGCATTTCATGAGCTGGTTTCGCTGTGTGTCGCCCTCCAGGGCCGGCCAGGGTACAGGTCCCCGCGTCCTCGCGAGGCGACGGCCGTGCACGCGCGCGAACGGGCGCTCGCACCCTACCTGAAGCGTGACACGCGGCAGGTCCTCGCGGACGTGGGCCGTTACGGGCTCGAGCACCGCAACATGATGGGGATGACACCGCTCATGATGGCGACGGAGGTGGCAGACCTGGAGCTCGCGCAGACGCTCGTGGAGCGCGGCGCGTGTACCGATGCGGTCGACACGCTCGGGCGCATGCCCGTCCACCTCGCGCTGCGCCGGGCGTTCCACGATTCCGAGTTTGCCCAGAGCAAGCTCGGTGCATTCTACGAGCTCTTGTGTCCCACGGCGATTGAGCTCGAAGCCGAAGGCCGACGCCTGCGCCTCTCGCGAAACCAGGGCGAGTTCTTCCTGCTCCTGTGCTTCGTCGCGAGGTTCCAGGAGCTGTATCGCTCCGCGCGCCGTCACTCCGGCTTCACCACTCAGCTCGTGAGCGAGTCGGCGCTCGCCGCCTTCCCCCGCAGCGTCGTGCCAGAAGAGCGGCGACGCCGCACGTACTGGAACGCCGTCCTCGCGCGCGCCGAGGTCGACTCGAGCTACACGCCCCATCGCCCCCTGTGGCAGCGCGAGCGCACGGGCCATTACTTTCCGAGCCGCATCGCCGTGCGCGTGCCGGGCGAGGCCGGCGCGGACGACACCTTCATCCCTCTCTCCGAGCTGCTCGAGACGCAGCGCATCGATCCGGAAGGAGTCGTGCCACCCGCTCGATCGCTCTCCCGTCCTCGAGCGGCACCGAGCAGCGCGGCAGGCGAAGCGCTGCCGTGCACGCAGCCTGATGGCAGTCCGCGCTCGCTGGGTGATAGCCAGCGCGTCGTGCGCGTCGAGCGCCACAAAGACGATGGCCATCGCGTAGCCTGACACCGCGTGTGCCAAGCCGGTGATGGCCATCAAGGGACGTGGAGCGGTCGGTCAGTCTTCGGAGCTCGCCTCCTGGTCGCCCAAGACCCGGAGCGCAAGCTAGCGGTCGACGATGCGGATCTTGCGTCGACCTCCGAGCTGCGGGGCGTCGTTAGCGACGCGGTCGCTATCGCGGAGACGCCCGTCGTCGCGCTCGACGTTGGCATCGACGACGGCGGTCAAGAAGCGACCGCCGATAACCAACTGCTGGAAGAATCCGAGATCGACGACTCTACGTTGGTCTGTCACGGCGATCCTGGCGAAACGGGCGCCACGGGACCGACTGGGCCGACCGTCGCACTGATGAAACAGGGCCGCGCCTTCGGCATGGGCGTCGTCGTCGCCACCCTGAACGCCATGGACCTCGACTACCGCGCGCTCGAAAGCGCGGGCTTCTGGGCGGTCGGGAGGCTGCAGACCGACGCCGACCGCGAGCGCGTCGTCGACAGCCTCGCCAATGCCAACGAAGCGGGGAGCACGGCGGCGGAGATCGATAACGTCATCCGACGATTGGGGCCGCGTTGGTTTTTTGGTGAGGAACGTGCACGCGACGCCGAATACGTTGCTCGTGCAGCCGAGGTGGGCGATGTCTTCTTTTGCGGGGCCGATGACGTTGGGGGATGTGAGGCGGGCGGCGGGGGACCGCGGGTGAGGCCTGGGCAGAGTCGGTCGTCACGGCTGTTCCGCTCCTGGGCAGGGCAGAGCGTTCTTGGTTTCAGGACAACCCCGTTCAAAGCCTGACGAGGAGGCGAAAAGGACGGCCGCTCACTGCCCGGCACTGTGGAGCCGGAAGGTCTCCCGCCCGAGGCATTCTTCCGTAACAGCTGCTTCAACCCCATCTTCGATGCGCCGGCGATGGCTGGCCCGGCCGCTGGAGTTGCCCGGGAAGACGAGCAGCTACGTCTGGTATCAATTGGCGCGGCTTCGACCGACTCAACCAGCGTCGCTGTGGGTGTATGCAGGGACCGCGAATCAGAGCGATCCGCCAGTAAAGCTCACGAAAATCCTGGATTAGGTGCAGGCCATGCAATTCGAGATCAACCTGGGAACCGCGGCTCTGCAGCTTTCGCAGACCAACTCGCTCAAGATCTTCTGGGCGCTACTCATCGCGCTGTCCTTCAACGTTTCTTACCTTCTGTTTCGGATGGATAGGGGAATTGCTGCCATGCGCGATTGCTTGGCCTTGGCGTTCATAGGTGCACACGGTTGGGCGGCGGAAACGATGGTGCAGAAGTTTTTCGCTAGCGTGCCGCGGTCGGGTGTGCCAGGCGCGACCGCGCCGGAGCTCTCGCGCGAATAACGCTTTGCTCCGCTCGCGCCGAAAGCGCCACCATCGGCCCCGCTCTGCCTCCCGATCGGCCTGATTCCGCCACCGCGTCGAAGGTGCAGGCCGTGGGCTCGTCTCGCGCACATGGATCGGCCAACGGCGGACTGCGCGGATAGGGGGTAACACCTCGCCCGAGCCCGCCGAGACACCCGGGACCCGACGGACCAGGCTCCGTCCAGGGTCCATCAGGCCGAAGTGACCATTGGAGGCAGAAACTTGGCCATCAGGCACCTTGGCTCGGGTTGCGCTCGAGCTCAGTACACCATTGTGCCCGCCGGGATCATGAGCCCGTCTCCGCCAGCAACTCGCGTACCGTGCGCGCGAGCAGAGCGGGGCTGGCCCTGCTCACCGACGGAACGTGATCGACTCCCCGTTCGCTCTCCAGCGCCTGTCCCTGTGCCGCGCTTCGCCGCACGACCGCCGATTCGACTTGGACTCTCCGTGCCATCACTCGCTCCTTCGTTCAGGAGTTTGCGAGCCACGGCCTGTTATGCCCATATGCCCTCTACGGGATGCTTACGGCGCATCAACAGAACGAGCCCGGTTTAGCGTTCACCTGCGAGACCTGAGCGAGTCGAGTGTCTCGTCAGCTGCAATGTGAAGTTTGGCAGCCTCCGGCAAGGGTTGCACCTTTGGCGGTGGGGGGGAGACATGCTCGCGCCACGGCGCCCATTTTCTGCACGCAGCACGGTACGTCGCTCTCCAGTCCACCAATCTGATAAGCGTGCGGAAGCATGTTCCCCAGCGTCGTAGAGCGGATCGCCTCGGGCGGCGGAACCGAGACGCCAAATAGAATTGACCCGCAGGTCCGCGACGGAATCCCAGTGAGGGTCTATCGCCGTCGTGTCACGTGGGCCGAGCAGACCTTGGCAAGCCCGTCGGGCGGCACCCTGTCACGCGGCAAGAACGAGCGCTCGCGCAGGGGCAGTCACACATGAAATCCGAGCTCAACGTGAGCTCTTTGCCCCTCTCAGCGCTGCCTTGCCGCCTGCGACGCAGAAAAGGCGCGACGGAATAGAAGAGCACTCGTCAAACTACGTGGGAGCGAACGGCGCGTGCAGACTCAAAATCAATTGCTTCTACCCCCCGACGCGAGTCCAGCCACCAGCATCACCGCGACGGCACCCGAACCGTTTACGATTGGCAGCTTTCTCACTCAAAAGGAGCTGGTTCTCTCGGTGGTCGAGGTGGTGTTTGGTGTCGTCGTCACGCTCGTCATCTTGCGCATCGTGGCGAAGAACTACGTGGGGATGGATCAGGGCGTTCGGGGCGTGCTCGTGCTGACCATTGTGGTGAGCACACTCGTGTTGATCACTTCGGGTTACAGCGCGGAGGCAATAGCCCCCGCAATGGGTTTGCTGGGGACAATCGCAGGATACCTTCTGAAGGACTCGACGGTGACGCGTCAGGCCGCGAGAAGAGCAGTGAATGCTGAGAATGGGCCGAGTCCGTCGGCGATCGAACGCCTTACGAATGGGTCCGAGACCCGAGCTCGACAGGAGAAATCACCATGAAAACGGCTGCGACAGGCGCGCTACTCGTGTTGACATTTGCTCTGGGCGCCGGGGCAAAACCCAATCCTGAACCGGAGGATGCACCCGTCCTCGCAGGCGAAAGCGTTGCGATAGAAAACCAGGGGCCAGCAACGGTGGTCTTTGATCTGAGCATACAGGGCGGAACTTGGAACCCGTATAGCCTCCCGGCCAAGACCCGAGCCACTTACGACAAGGCGAAGCTCATTAGAGTTTGTACGGTCGGCTACCCTTGCAAGGAGTACGCCCTGCAACAGGGAGAGAGGTACGCCCTGGTCGTGAGCGCCAAGCGCTGGGACGTCAATCATCTGTCGGCGCCCGATAGGTAATCGGTCGAGTGTAGTCCCTGGCTGATATCAGCCAGTCCACGCCGCGAGCCACCGTCCTCCGACTTGCCGCTCGCTCATAAGGAACGGCGTCGGCGGTGCCGATCGGTTGCTTCGTGTTCGCGCCATTGTACAGATCTTTGACGACGCCTGTAAAGCGGTGCGTAGAAGCGCTGCGCAAGCGACCTGCAATGGGTCGACACTGCCGATCCCTTGAGCGAAGGTCCTTCTCTGGGACGACTTCGTGACTCGTCAACCGTGGCTCGTACAATCGCGTATGGCGCTCGCATCGGCTTGTGCATGCGGCGATCCATCCGATGCAGAATTAGCACTGCCAGTGGGTAACCTCGGCTCGCAGGCTCCTGGCTCCCCTGCACGAACCGTGGTCAGCATCCAGCTCGCTGGTACCGCGCCAGCTTGTCCTCCCCTGGATATCTCGCTGCCAGGGCCGGGCGCACGGGAGACATTGGTAGACGCATTGGGGGAGCGACTCGTAGACGCCATGGGGGTCGTGTCCGATGTCGCGTAGAACCTAACGCTGGCGGTGATTCGTTTCAGATTGAGCTTCGGGTCGAACCATCGAGGGGCGCGTCCGTTCAGATTGTCGGGAGGGTCGGTGGCGCTCGAGAAGACGGCTTGTCGCTCGAGATGCTCATCCCTCAGGGTCTGCTTCGCTCAGAATGCTCGCCCGACGTGCGTGAGCTGCGCGCCGGCGCCGTGTGGTTTCGAGCGCTGAGCTGTGGACAGGTGTTCATCAATGACGAACCGGCGGCCTGCACTGTGTCTGTCGCTGCGCTCTTCGAGAATTGTCAGTACTGCGGCCGCCGTCTTCGTGACCGACGTCACCGCAACGTCCTACAAGCAGCGCCTGAGTTTGCGCCCACACCATGCCTTGTGTAGAGGCGCTCAAAAGAGTACGTCGAGCGCCGGCGGCAAGCGAAGATCACCGACCTACCGCCTGGCGAAGCAGGCCGCGCAGCTGTCCGGGATACCTCGGTTTCAACCCGTCTGGCGCTCTAGCGCCTCAATCATCTCCACCCGCGTCGCATGCCGTCCGCCCTCGAACTGGGCGTTGAGGAACGCATCCACGATATCCAGCGCCAGCCCTTCGCCTACCACGCGCGCGCCAATCGAGAGCATGTTGGCGTCGTTGTGCTGGCGGATCATGCGTGCCGAAAACGTGTCGGAGCAGACGCCGCAACGGATGCCCTTGACCTTGTTCGCCGCCATCATGATGCCCTGTCCGCTGCCACATAGGATGATACCCAACCGACAATCGCCGGAGGCCACGAGCCGTGCAGCCGCTGCGCCGTGCTCGGGATAGTGTGTCTTCTCTCCCGTGGTCGGCCCGATATCCACCGCCACCAGGCCATGCGCCGCAACGTGCGCAGCAATGGCCTGTCGGAGCTGAATGGCAGCGTGGTCGCTGGAGAGGACGATGCGGGTGCTGGTTGTCATGGCGAAGTTGTCACTTTTCGGAGGCAATTGGCTTCCAAGTAGAACCCAACTGCCTCCAGATCAACTCCAAACACCCGGGACGTCGCCCCGTCTAGCCCACTACCCCCGCAGCCAGCGCGCCCGCTCCGTATCCGTCAACAGCGGCGCCTGCAAGCGGGTGGGGTTGCCAAAATCTTTATACAGAAGATCACCGGACCCCGTGAGGCGCTCGGCCCCCGACGACCCGAGGATCATGGTCGATTCGATATGGCTCTGCAGCAAGAGAGCCACGCGGCACGGCAGGTTCGCTTGAATCGCTCCGTTGATGATGGCGCGGCTCGGTTGTTGGGTCGCGAGGACGAGGTGAATGCCTGCGGCGCGGGCCTTGGCGCCGAGCAGGGAGACGGCTTCTTCGATCTGGAGCTTCTCGTCTCGGTTCTGGGCGACGAGGGCGAAGTATTCGTCACAGACGCAGACGATGCGGGCCAGCGGCTTGCCGGTCTTCTGGACGTGTTCTCGTAGGTTGTCGGCGCCGCTCGAGCGGGTGAGCTGGTAGCGCCGGTCCATTTCTTCGACGAGCTCGCGGAAGAGCTCGCTCGCGGGGCGTTCGGCGCCCTGGATCCACCACGCGCCGGGTTTCCACAGGAACTTGCTGCGCTCGAGGTCGGCGAAGGCGAGGAGCTTGGGGTCGAGCGTGACGAAGCGCAGCGTGTCGGGGGTGTTGGTGGCGATGAGACCCGCCATCAGCATGCGCAGCCACTCCGTTTTTCCGCTGCCGGTCGTGCCCGCGGCGAGCACGTGAGAGCGGCCGGAGCTGCCGAGGTCCGTGAGGTGCAGGTGGCCCGTCGCGTCCACGCCGATGGGGATCTTCGCCGAGCCTTCGAGCTCGTTCAGCGCGGGGAGTTGCGCTATGATTGTCGAGAACTCGACGCTTTGTGGATCGGGTCGGGCGATGTCGATGTAGAGGCGGCCTGCCTCCTGGATCACGAGCGGCTCGGCGGGGAGCTCCAGGCGATGCTGTATTTCCTGAGTGCGCCGGCGCAACGCGTCCACGCGCCCGCCCGTCAGGAGGCGGATATCGCAGCGTAGGAAGCGTGGGCCGACGTGCGGCGGCTCACGCAGCTCGATACTGACACCCTGCTCCCGACAGGCTCGGACGAGACGCCGGGCGATCTCTGCGTGGCGTTCGGTGTCCTTCGTGTCCGTCGGCGAGACGAGTACCGGTTGCTTCTCGGAAACTGGAGCTGCCACAGGCATCGCGTCGCTTGGACCGTTGACCTTCGCGCCTCCCGAGCCAGTGGGAGCTGACTTGTCCTTCTTGGCGGGCGCTTTCCCCTTTTGCCGCGAGCTCGGCGGAGGAGCAGCGGGCAGCACGTTGGCGAGCTTGCCGATGAGGTCGAGCAAGCGCTGCTCGGCGACGGCCACCGCTTGCGACTCGATGATGTGTTCTTCGAGGCTCGGGGAGAAGCGCATCAGCGCCAGCGCCGATCGAGCGCCGTCCTGACGGGTGCGCGTCAGGATCAGATGATACAAGGCGGCCTGGCCCAGATCGACGACGGGCTTCGCGCGGCCGAGCTTCAGCTCGATCGCGCAGTAGCTCGAGCCTCCATTGCTGGGATGCGGCGCGTGGAGGATTGAATCGGCGATGCCGACCAGGCGCACCGACTCCGTCCACCCGGGCTCGCGCAGCTCGCAGGACAGCGGCACCTCGGACCGCAGCGACTCCGAGATCTGATTCCAGGAGGCCTTCGGCGCCACCTGCTCATCGAGCTCCTTGACGATGTGCCCCAACCACGACAGGAGGCTGCGCGTGGCACGCCACAATACCATTACGGGCTCGCTCGACGTCTGGAGCTGGGCCGCGTGATGGCGTAGGCGCGGAGCAACCAGGCGCCGCCAGGTGTGCTCGGTGAGCGCCTCCAGCCGCGCGTCGGGGTCCACCGGCCCCTCGAGGATGACGCGCAAGCCGCTCTGGTGCGGATCAGCGCTCACCAGGCTGGCAAAGACCTCGTGAAACACGCGCCCGAGCAGCATGGTGGCGGCCTCGCCAGCGCCGATCGCCGACTGCCCTGCCGCTCGCGCGAGCGCCTCCCGAACGTCGCCTACGGACAACTCTATCGCCATCTCAGGCTCCTCCCCCTGCGCTAGTCCCCGCGATGTCGAGCAGGACGATCGGGGGCCCTTCGAGCACCAGGAACTGTTCGGCGTGCGTGCGCGCGGACTGGAGCAGCACGTCCTGCGTCTGCGCGAGGCGCTGGCAGGCCTGGTCGAGGCCGATCACGTGCTCGAGAGCCAGGAGCTCTGCGAGGTCCTGATCGATATTGCTGGCGGGTGGCGTGCCGGTGCTCCCCATGATCTCTGCCATGAGCTCTTCCACAGGCTCGAGCCCGAGGTTCTGCGCGGCCAGCCTCAACCACTCGAGCACCGAGGCGGCGTGCACGGCCACACCGTCATTGGCGAGATCACCCGACTTGGCGTCGGCCAACAGCGATTCGAGGGCCTCGAGCGCCACGAGGGCTTCGACGGTGGGCTGTACCAGCACCGCGCCACGCTCCTGGAGGCGTGCGAGATCCTCGCGTGTCTTCACCGCCGTTTTCGCGATGGTGAGCCTGGGGTCACGCACGATGACCAGACGGGCCTTGTCCTCTCGCGGCATCTCCTTCAGCAACGCTCGAAGCTTGGGACCCAGGGTTCGCCCGTCTGCCTCGTCGCGCAAGCTCAGGGCGACCCTGTGTTTGCCGTCGATCACGAGGTCGGCACGGCCTAGATTCGAATCGGTGACGCGGTCGCCCTTCAGAGGCGCGAGCAGCTGCACGCCCTGGAGCACGATGCGCGTCGTATCGGCGGCTCCGATTTCCGGTTTTGCCTTCTGCTGTCGCAAGAAGAGCTCCGTGTCGAGAAATTCTTCGACGCTGAGGGCAGCGACGGTCGCGAGGTGCTGGAGCTCGTCGAAGGCCTTGGTGCAGGACGTGAGCACCCGTCGGGGCACACACGGCGACTCGGCAGCCAGCTGATCCACGAAGCTCGGCTGGAAGGGAAAGTAGGGCTCCTGCCGCTGCTTCGCGCGCAGCTCTTTCAACCCCTGCGTGGATTCCAGGCGCGCTATGATGAGCTGACCGACCTCGGCGCGAGTGAGCGTGTTGAGCACCACGCGGCGCTTCGCCATACGCTGCATGTCCGCGTCGCGCACCGCGCTGTTCATCAGGTCGAGCACCGCGCTCTGCAGACAGGTGATCGTGAAGACGTTGGGGTCGCTGTCGTGGAGATCTGCCGCCATACGCCCGAAGCGAAAGAAGGCTTCCTTATCGTCCGCCGAGCGCTGCAGGGCCTCGACCTGATCGAAGCAGAAGACGATGGGCAAGGTCTCCCCGGCGAGGCGGCACAGGGCCGGCACGACGCGGCGAGCGGACTCTTCGCGATCCTCGTCGTCCTCGCAGCCCAGCCCGACCGACTCGAGGCTCGGCTCCGGCAGTGATTCCCCAGCGAGCCAGGCCGATGCATCCCGCACGCAACGCCCGAAGACCAGGTGCTCAATCACCAGGCACACGTCCCGCGGCAAGCCGAGACCCGAGAGCGTGGTCCGGAGGTGCTCCGCGAGCCGCTCCTGGCCGTCAGTGAGCAAGGCCCGGAGCTCGAGGATCCCGGCGTCCGGCGTTAGCCCCGCGTGCCGACTGATCTGGTGCGCGATCAGCCGCTGCAGCTGGGACAACCCGTCATCGTCTCGCATCAAATCGCTCGCCAGCCTCCGGCGCACGTGCTGCCAGAGCATCTGCGGCGCCGTTTGCAAGCGCACGAACACGAACACGCAGCGCAGCGCGCGATCCGGAGCCTCGCCCCGCGTGTGCCCGAGGTGTCGCTGCAGGCGAGTGAGCAGATGCGTCTTTCCAGACCCCGCTGACCCGTAGATCAAGAGCGAATCGGGGACACCCTGAGCGGCGCTCGCTATGCCTTGCAGGCAGGCTTTGAATGCGTGCGCATGAATTTCGGCGACGTCCGCCGGGCTCTGCCAGGCGTCTTGCACGACGTTGTGCCGAAACGGATTCAATAGGTTCGGGTCGATCACGGCTGTCCCCCCCTCAGTGCAATGCCGACGTAATGCGTGCCGCGCGCGTCCTTCACTAGCGACTGGCGCTCGGCCTCCGGCAGCGAGCCGGCGTGATCGTGGTGGTGCAAGACGACGGCCCGCTCGCTCGACAACGCCAGCGCCGTCGCATCGAAGGTGCGCTTATCGAGACCGGCGCGGCCACGCAGCTCCCGAACGGAAATCAGCGCACCGCTGGGATTTTCCGCGCTCAGGCGCTCGAGGGCGGTCAAGAACGGCCCCCGCTGTAGTTGGCTCTCTGCTTCGCCGTCGGCATCGGCATCGGCGACCTCGGGCCGCGAGCGGCGCTTGGATCCGCCGAGCTCGGTGACCAGAAAATCAATCACCGCGTCGCGGGAGATGTTGCTGGCGTCCGTGTGGCGCACGTCGCTCAGCAAAGCGGCCAATGATTTCTTGAACAGCCGCCTGAGATCGGGCGTCGTGCCGAAGGTTTTGTCCTTCGAGCTCTTTGTGCTCGAGGCCTGTTCGAAGATGACGCCGCGGGCGAGCGCGCCCTTGTGCCACTCGGAGAAGAGCTTGCCGTGCCCAGGCGCGTCGCGTTCGACGCGCCGCTGAAGGTCCGCCTTGGTGAGCGACGTTCCGTCGAGGAGCCGCGGCACCAGCTCTTCGATCCTGGCAATCGGATCCTGCCGGAAGTACTTCACTGTCTGGCCACTCGCTAGCCGAAAAATGTCGCCGTGTGCGGCGAGCTCTCGAAGCACGCCAAGGCCGTTCTCCTGCTCGTTTCGAGGCAGCTTTTTGAGCAGCTCATTCTGGGTGAGAGTGCCCGCCGCCCCGAGCGCGCCGCGCAGACGGCTCTCTAGCTCGTCACGAGAGAGTGGGACGGGCGGAGCCCTCTTCTTCGTCGCCATAGCAATTGCCTCCCGGTCGCCGATACCACACGCTCAATGGCGACTGCAGCCCGATCCCACTGAAACGCGGCGCGTCCAAGCCTCAACGGCCTGCGGGCGCCGTCCTTCAGGGCTTCGGCAAATCGTTCGCTGAGTGCCGGGAATGGTGCTCACATTGAACGCCCGGCCGCACGGTACCGCGAGGTTGAGTTGTTTCAGATCCAGAAGCGTTCAACGTCGCTCGGACCGCGCCCCTGCGGAGGGCTCGAGGCGCCGCGCTGCCGCGACTTTTCTGGCTCGCGCGTCCTTTTGTGAGCTTCGAGCCGAGCTTCATTGATCCTGCAGCACCCTGACGCATTGCCCCTGGAGCTGGCGGTGGGCGCAGTTACCCAACCGGACCACGCGGGCAACCGCCCGAACCGAGCGGGCGCTGGCAATGGGCTCCGCCCACCGAAGACATGTGGGAGTTTGCCGCTCGGGGCGAGCGGGCTCGATCTATCCGTGGGGCAACGAGTTTCGCGAGGGCGCGTGCAACTCGGTGGAGCAGCGACTCGAGACGACGTCCGCAACAACGCCAAAGAGGTGCGCTCGTACCTGCGCCTCGTCGGTGTAGGACACGACCATCGCGCCAAAGACTTTGGCTTCCGCTGCGCTCAGATCCGCAGCCCGAGCTTGGAAATCAGGGATGATGGGGCGCCCGCCATCCGCCGGACTGATCTGTTACCTCTGGCTCACGTCCGATCGCGGTGACGCGGACTGAGGTTCGCCATGGGCGGAGCGCAACATCTCGGCTGCAGCCGTCTGGGTCGGTGACGTCCGTGAGCTCGAATTCGAATTGACCACGACGCTCGGGCAGTCTGTCCACTGATCCACGCCGGACACTGCGCCGTGCTGTCCCGGATTTTGGTGAGATATCGGCAGAGACGACTGGACGCATGAACAGTATAACGCTAGGTTGTCTGCGTGCGCCGTATAGGGGAAGTGGAGCGGCTGGATACGAGGTTGGCCTCGCTGGCTCAGGCGGAGACCGGGTTGCGGTTGCGTCTCGGTCAGGTGCTCGAGGTGTTGGGTCGGGGCAAGCACTTCGAGCTGGGGTTCTCCTCGGTGTCGGCCTATGCGCTCGAGCGTTGCGACCGCAGCGTGCGCTGGGTTTCGGCGGCGCGCTGTCTCGCGCGCAGGCTCGAAGCGTTGCCTGAGCTGCGCCGCGCGATGGCGTTGGGAGGCGCCTGTGGCAGGGTATCGTGGAGCATGGGGGACCTGTTGGCACGCGTCGCGCAGCCGCAGGATGAAGTGGGTTGGATTGAATTGGCCAGGAGTCGGACGGTTCGGCAGCTGCGAGCGCTCGTTCTGGAGGCCATCGCCGATAAGGTCGGCGTGGCCGATGTGCGCGGCGTGGTCGGCGTGGCCGATGAGCGCGCTCTGGGCGGCGCGGCGTTGAGGGAGCACGCGGCAGCAGCGCCATCGGAGGTGTCGGCGGCCGTTGCAGTGGCACCAGCAGTGGCACCAGCAGTGGCTGCGGCATCGGCAAGCGAGGACACAGAAGAGGACGCCAGCGAGGAGATGTGCACGCTCACCTGTACGGTCGATCGAGAGGAAGGTTGGCTCTTCGAAGCGACGCGGGCGTTGCTCTCGCAGCTGGGCGAGCACAACGTTGGCGCGCAGCTGGAGGCTCTGCTCGCCGAGGGACAAGGCACTTTGCTCGCGGCGCTGCCAAGAGGGGCGCTCGACCTCGATCGCATGGACTCGGCTGACACAGCTCAGCAGCGCTGGGGGGAGGAGCTCAGCCGTTGGCGGGCCGAGGCGGAGGCGCGCTGCGAGCATCACTTTCTGGGCTCGGTTGTGTCGAGTAGAGAGCGGAGTGGAAGCGCTGAGCCCGGCCAAGGCGCGGAGGGCGTCCAGTGCGGGGTGGCGGTCGCGGCGTCGCTCGGAGGTGCGTCGCTCGAGGGCGAGGGCTGCCGGGAGCTCGATGCCGTCGTTCGCGGGCTGTCGCGGGCTTTGGCCCGTCACGAGCTCGAGCTGTCGCGGCTCATCTTATCGTTTCATCGGGCAGAGGGTTGGCGCCGGTTGGGTTACGCGAGCGAAGCACAATACGCTCGCGAGCGGCTCGGTATGTCGCGTTCGTCGATGGCCGCGCGGCGGGCGCTCGCGCTGCGGCTCGAGCGGCTGCCCGCGGTGGCCCAGGCGCTCGGAGCCGGGCAGATCGGCGTCGAAGCGGCCGTGCAGGTCGTGCGCGTGGCGACTCCGAGCACGCAGCTCGCCTGGGTTACGCGGGCGCAGCAGCGCACTATCAAGCACCTGCGCGAAGAGGTGGCCGCAGCATTGGTGGCAGTGCGGGTGTCGGGCGAGTCCAACTGCCCACCACCGCTAGAGGTGGAGATGGCTGCTTTTCATGAATTGGAGCAGGCGGTGGTGAGCGGCAGCGCCTGTCAACCGAGGCCTGCCAACGACAGCCGAGTTGAGCACGACGTGAGTGGCGTCCTCCTGGCGGAACCAGCTTCTGAAGAGCGTCGGGCGTGGCTCGTGATGCTCGGCAGTCTGAACCGGTGGCTCGAGGGCGGGCTCCAGGTGTCAGCGGCAGGGGGGCGGGTGGGCGCATCCAGCATCGGGTCGAGTGCCGGGCGGTCGACGCTCCGGCTGCGCGTGACGCGGGCCACTTACGTCTGGTGGCGTGGGCTCGAGGCGCAGGCACGCCGCTGGCTACCGCGCGGGATGAGCTTTCTGAGCTTCCTATGCCTCTCGATGTGGCAAGCGTGGCGCCACCTGCTCGGTGCCGACGTGGCGTATGGCCAGATCTACATTCGAGATCGCTACCGGTGCACGAGCCCGGTATGCAGCCGCAAGGATGTCACGCCCCACCATCTGCAATTCCGCTCAGCGGGCGGGAGTGACGAGCCCGCTAACACGACGTCGGTGTGCACGTGGTGCCACCTCTGCGGCGTGCACGGCGGTCGCATTCGCGCAGCGGGCAGCGCCGACCTCATTCACTGGGAGCTCGGGCCGCCTCGCTCTCCCTGCCTCGTGGTGCATGGGCGGGAACGCATGGCGGCGTGAGGTCGACGTCCGCGTGAGGCGTGCTGGCCGTCAGCGCGAGGCGTGCTGGCCGTCAGTGCGAAGCGGCGCGGTGCCAATGACTTCCGCGAGCGCGTCTGAAGCCGTGACATATACGCCCGCCTCGTTTCTTGTCTTTTCACGCATCCGCTGCAGCCGCGAGGTGACAAGCGTTCCCGGTCCCTCGCGCCGGGCACTAGTGCGGGTGAGCTGACTGGTTTTTCGCCGTGCCGCTGCATAGCCGCGCCGTCGGGGCCACGGCAAGCTTTCGCTTGCTGCGCCGCTCGGCGTAGGCTGCGTGTAGTATGACCGTCCTCGAGCTCACCCGCCGTAGCGCTGTCTTCATCCTCGTCGCCGCAGGTCTCTGGATCGCGCCCGGCGATGTGCTCGCGGCCGATTCGAAACCCGTCGTCGAGCTCTGGCCCGACGGCGCGCCGGGTTCGGAAGGCAAGGACGGCAAGGACAACCCGGAAACGGTGCGCGTGACCGATGCGGGCGATCACGTCGTGTCGAACGTGCATCGCCCTTCGCTCAGCGTCTACGTGCCAACGGGCAAGGCCACCGGCGCGGGCGTCTTGGTGATTCCCGGCGGGAGCCACCGCGAGCTCTGGATGGATCATGAGGGCCACGCGGTCGCGCGCTGGCTCAGCGAGCACGGCATCGCCGCCTTCGTGTTGAAGTATCGCCTGGCACGGCAGGAGGGCTCCACCTATAGCGTCACCGGGCATGCTCTGCCCGACGCGCAGCGAGCGCTACGCACCATCCGGGCCCGCGCCAAGGAGTGGCAGGTGGCTCCGGCGCGGCTCGGCGTGCTCGGGTTTTCTGCGGGTGGCGAGCTGGCGGGGCTGACGGCGCAGGCCCGCGCCGGCGCCGATGCCAAGGCCGGCGATGCCAAGGCCGGACCAGGCCCAGAGGGGAAGGCGGCCGCGCCCGTGGATCGGGAGAGCAGCCGCGCCGCCTTTCAAGTGCTCGTCTACCCCGGGCGTTCGGAATCGATCGCGCCGAGCGCGAAGTCGCCACCGGCGTTCCTGCTGTGCGGCGAGAACGATCGCCCCGACATCTCCCAGGGCCTCGCCAAGGTCTACCTGCGCTTCAAGGAAGCGGGCGTGTCGGCGGAGCTGCATGTCCTCGCGGGCGCTGGGCACGGCTTCGGGGCTCGCGCGTCGAACCGCGGCGCCACGGCGCGCTGGCTCGAGCTCGTCCACGGCTGGCTCGAGGGCAGCGGGTTCCTCTCTGCCACCGCCCCTGCGCCATCCAAGCCCTGAGCGCGAAACGGAGCATGCTGCCGATGGCAAACGACGAGACGCGGACGGACCGGAAGTACGACGGCGTGCGGGTCGTGTGCTCCGGCGAGCTCGACGGCAAGACTCCGCAGGCGCCTGGCATGGGTCGCGCCGCCGCCATTACGCTGCTGCACACTGCCACGTTGCCGCGCAGCCATGTTGCCGCGCAGCCATGTTGCCGCGCAGCCATGCGAGAAACGGGCAATCCTGCCAAGCGCCCGTGCCTCTGCACGTATAAATGACAAGCCTTGCCAACACTCGCGTGCGTGGTTCGACGCTCTGCAAGCTAGTATCGCGATAGCCAGCAGAGCTTCGCGCCTCTCGCGCCCCCTTTGGACAGACTCGAGCGCAATGATAATGACCTGGAAGCCCCGCTCTCGCTCCTGCGTGTTCGCGCTCATCTCTGCCTTGGGCTGCGCAGCGGCCTGCGGAGACGAAGGCGGCGCCACGCCGGCAACCATGACGGATAGCAATCAGCCCTCCGGCATCGCGGGCGGTGGGGCTGGCTCTGGCGGCGGCGCCCCCGCCGGCGGGGGCGCGAGCGGTATGCCCGGTACAAGCGGGGCGAACGGCGCGGGAGAGGCACCGGGAGTGGGCGCCGTCATCGGGACGGGTGCAGGCATCGACATGGGTGCCGGAGGCACTGCCATGGGTGCCGAAGGCACTGCCAGCACGGGCAGTGCCGCGGGTAGCGCCGGCATGGCGCCTGCGAGCACCGACACTGACGGCGACGGCGTGGCCGACGACGTGGACGCTTGCGCGCAGGACCCCAACAAATTGGCAGCGGGCACTTGCGGCTGCGGCGTGCTCGACACCGATATCGACTTCGACGGCGCGCTCGACTGCCAGGAGACGTGCCCTGCCGATCCGGGCAAGACGGCGCCCGGTCTCTGCGGCTGCGGCGCCGCCGACGTGGACACGGACACCGACGGTACGCTCGACTGTGAGGACGACTGCCCGTTTGACGACGCGCACGTCGCCCTCGGTGCCTGCGGTTGCGGCGCGCCGGACACGTTGCCCCTCTGCCTGCGCCACCGCTACAGCTTCGAGGGCGCGGGCGACGTCGCTACCGACAGCGCGGGCGACGCTGACGGCGCGATTATCGGCACCACGCTCGCCGGTGACGGCACGCTGCTCCTCGCGGGCGGCGTATCTGATCAATACGTCAACCTGCCTGCGCGTATCATCTCCACGCTCGGCAGGGACGCGACGCTGGAGGCCTGGGTCACCTGGACGGGAGCCGGCGCGCCGTGGCAGCGCATCTTCGACTTCGGCAGCAGCGATCAGCCGGCAGGGCAGCAGGGCCCCAACGGCGCAACCTATCTGTTTCTCACTCCGTCCAACACCATCAACACGGATCTGCGCCTCGCCTATACAAACGCGGGTCCGCCAGCGGAGCGCGTCGTCAACGGGCCCACGCCGCTGCCGTTCATGGTGGCGGTTCACCTCGCGGTCGTGGTCGACGGCGCGGCGCAGACCCTGACCCTCTACCAAAACGGCGCGCTGATCGGCACGGCACCGACCTTGGATACCACGCTGGCTGCGCTGAACGACGTCAACAACTGGCTCGGCCGCTCGCAGTTCGTCGCGGACGAGGAGTTCCAAGGCGAGCTGGATGAAGTGCGCATCTACAGCGTTGCGCGCAGCGCCGCCCAGATCGCTGCAGACGCGGATTCAGGGCCCGATGAGCTGCCGGAGCAGTGAGCGCCACCGAGCACCTATGAACGCCCCAGAGAGCGCAATGGGGTCTGCTTCACGAGCCACCGCCCCTCAGGGTCCATATCGAGCGCCCACCAACCGAAGGTATCGCAATGAAAAAGATTCGCTCCGTCCTCCCATTTTCCTTCGGATTACCCCTCGCAGTACCCCTCGGTGTATCCTTCGCGGCGTCATTTGGTGCGCTCGTTTCTTGTGGTTCGTTTGCGGCAGACCCGGACGACGCCGCGGGCTCAGGGGGTCAAGCCTCCTCCGCGACGTCGTCGGGCGGCTCTGACGTGGCCGCTCCAGGGGCTCCTAGCGCCGGCGGCTCTAACTCCGGCGGGTCTGGCTCGGCGAGCACCCCCGAGGCCACCGATCCCACTCTTCCCCTCGGCTCATCGGGCAGCGGTGGCTCGAGCTCTGAGGTTGCCACCAACCCTGAGCTCCCCGTGGGCGCAGGCGGCACGGGCGTCACCGGCAGCGCAGGTGGCGGGGGCACGGGCGAGGTCCCGCCGCCGGTTGTCGTCATCCCTACCCCGTGTGACGTGCTCACGGCCGGCGGCCAACCGTGTGTCGCAGCCCACAGCACCACGCGCGTCGTCTTCACCGGCTACACCGGGCCTCTGTACCAGGTCTGCCGCGGGGCCTCTGCTCCCGGACCCAATTCTTGCCCGGGCGGGGTGACCGCGGACATCGGGTCGATCGAAGGTGGCTACGCTGACGCCGCCGCTCAAGACACGTTCTGCGCCGGCGGGAACTGCAGCATATCGGTCATCTACGACCAGGGCCCCAACGGCAACGACCTCAAACCCGCGCCCCGGGGCGGTTTTAAACCCACTCCCGACAACCCGGCGATCGCCAACGCCATCCCGACGACGCTCAACGGCCACAAGGTGTACGGCATTCGCATCGTGCCCGGCACAGGGTATCGTGCGGGGTGTACCGGCTGCGGCACGCCGGAGCCGGTCGGCATCGCCGTCGACGACGAGCCCCAGACCATGTACATGGTGACGAGCGATCAAGACCTGGTGAACGGCTGCTGCTTCAACTACGGCAACGCAGAGACGACCTCCAATGACGACGGCAACGGCACGATGGAGGCCGTGTACTTTGGAGGCGGCGTCGTTTGGGGCACGGGCTCTCCCGGCGGCCACAACAACGGCCCGTGGGTGATGGCAGATCTGGAGAACGGTCTGTACGCCGGCTGGGAGCGCAACCAAGACCAGGCCATCTCGACCAACACTCCGATCCGGTTCCCATTCGTGACGGCGGTCGTCGTCGGCGACACGGCGGACAAGAACGGGGGAGGCGGCCGCTTCGCGCTCTATGGCGGCAACGCGGCGGCGGGCCTCCTGCAAACCCTGTATGACGGCATACGCCCCCAGAAGCCCGGCTACGTCCCGATGCAGAAGCAGGGGTCCATCATCCTCGGAATCGGCGGGGACAACAGCGGCAGCGCTGGCGGGCGATGGTACGAGGGCGTCATGACCACGGGCGCCGCGACGCTGGCGACCGTCAACGGCGTGCAAGCCAACATCGTCGCCGCTGGCTACGGCAAGTAAGAGCTCTCATCGATCTCCCCACGGAAGAAGGGACAGCTGTGCTGCGAAGATTGCAAGGGTTCTTCGTCTTAGGGGTGTGCGTCGTTTCATTTCCAGCCGCCGGTCAAGAGGCGACTGAGCAGGCCACGCCCGAGGATCGGGTGCTTTCCCCGGCCAGCACCGAGCCGTCCGTCGAGCGCGAGCCGGAAGGCTGGCACACGGAAGTCAGCGGCTACTTCCGAGCGCCCATCGCCCTGGGCATCAGCTCACGCCCGGCTCCAGACAACATGACGGGTCCCAAGGTCAGTCAGGTCTCGTACGGGCCGAACCGGACTGTCGACGCGACGTATTTCAGCTTCGCGTACACGCGGCTGCAGGAGCAAGACTGGGCCGAGGTCTTCATCCACGAAAAGAAGAAGCACGTCGACGCCGTGGTCGGGTGGATGGGGTACTGGTATCAGTCAGCGGGCTTCCGCAACCCCGATGCCTCGTGGGTGCCGGGCATGGCCTACCTCACGCTGGATACGGACTTCGAGGTCGCCGGCCTCAAACCGAACGTTGCGGCCACGATGGGCGCCTGGTGGCCGAGCTTTGGCTCATTCCCCAAATACGACACGTATACGCTCGGGCGCTTTCGGCAAATCGGCGAACAGGTGACCTTGACGGTGCCCGTAAACGAAGGCCTCACGCTGGCTGTCGTGGAAGGCTTTGGCACCAGTCGGGACGGCAGCTTCAACTATGGGTCCCCTCCCTTTTACGGCGCCATCGTGGGCCTCGATCTGATCGCCTGGGCGAACGCTCGAGTCACCTACGGGAAATACGTCGACGCCGGGCTGCACTACAACACCGAGTGGACCACCGATCCCAACCTCACTCAGAACACCATCCCAGGCGATAAGTCGTATGGGCAGCTGCGTAAGGCCCACCTGACGACCCTCGGCGCCGAGCTCAGCCTGAGCGCCCCCTACGTGGGCCGTTTGTGGATATCTCCGTCGTATGTCCACGTCCGGCAAGGCTGGGCGCTCGCCAACGGCGGCACGGAGGTCATGCATTCGCTGGGCGGCGCGGGCATCGCCGCCAACTACATGGCGTATAACGGTAGCCCTGACGACTCCACCGGCAGCGGGTCGCTGTCCAATCTGGGCTTTCTGTACGAGAACACGCTCTCCGGTGTCCAGGGCCGATCGCCGGGGAGCGCGCGACCCGAAGTGACGCTGAACGTCTTCGGCCTCCTGGCGAGCGCCAGCCTGGATTTGCCGGCCACGTCGAGGCTGACGCAAGATCGCATCAAACAATTCAAGTGGGGCGCGGACGTGACCCTGCAAGCGCTCGACTGGCTCGGGATCATGCTGCGTTACGACACTGTGAATTACGACATGGACCACGGCGGGTACATCTACGCCGCCATCACGCCGCGCGTCGAGCTCTCCTCACACGTCCTCTCCGGCGAGCGCATGTACATCCAGTACTCTCGGTACATCTACGGCGACAACATGAAGCTCAATAAAACCTGGCCCTGGGGCGCGCCGCTCGTCGCGGGCAGCAACGTGCTTCAACAGGGGCCGTACTCCGATAAGACGCCGGACGAAGACGTAGTCAAGCTGCAAGCCGACGTCTCCTTCTGAAGTTATGCTTACGGCGCGCTGGCTTGGCTAGCGCGCTCCGCGCGGCTCGGGCGTCAACGGCCGCAAACTACGGGGCTGATCGGCAGCGAGGTGGCCACGTCGACGCTGGCAGCGCCGGACGTCACGAGGGTCACGTCCAGCACGACCTCGGTGGGCAGCCCCGCAGCGTCGCTAAAGCCGATCGAACCGGAGGCGCTGAGGGCGACGCTGCTGCTCGGATAGAAGACACCGAGATCGCATTCGTCCAGGTTTGAGCTGACCGCACCCGAATCGAGCCGCCAGGGCATGGGGACCTCCGCCGCTAGGCCCTGGCGTCCGACCTCACCGCAGTTGTCGATCGTGAGCTGCACGCAGCGGGGCGGCGACATCTGCTTCATCGTGACGTAGAGGCTGTCGCAGTTCCGTCCATAGCTCCCCTCGCTGTACGTACAGGCCTCGAACACGAGCGCTGGCTCCGGGGGAGGCCTCGCGAGGTCGGCAGCCGCCGGGCTGTCCGGCGCCGGGGCGGGCGTGCTGGGAGGCGCGGCGGGCTGTGCTGCATCGGCAGCGCCCGCAGGGCTGCTCGCGGCGCCAGAAGGGGGACGCCCCTCGTCCCGCGCTGCGGCGTTGCTCGTGCCAGACGGGCGCGGCGCGGCGCTCGTTCCGTCCTCTTCCGTGTCCTCTTCCCCGTCGCCTGCTGTCTCGGATTGGCAGGCCAACGGCAGCAGCGCCATGCAAGCGAGCGCCGCGACGAGCGCCGCACGTGACGAGGCGTCTAGACGATCATTACGCGCGAGATGGTGACGGGACATAGATAGACCTCGCTTCAGCCGTTTCCGCTGGGCTGAAAGCCTCTCGAGGCTAGCCGATGAGAGCCGAAAGAGCCAGTCACGCTCACGCGGGGGGAGCGCCCTGCTCGCCGCTCCCGTCTTGGTCGAAGCGCAAACCCTGAAGCGACCCGCCCTGGACCCGACGCGGCCAATCAGATACCCAGCGTCGATGCAGGCGAATACAACGCAACTCTCGAGCTGGCTCTCGAGGCAGCGCGTACTGATCGGGTGGGTCGCCGTGGCCCTCAGCGGCATGGGTTGCAGCGGCAACCAGGCGGCGCCGCAGGCCGCGCAGGGGGGACCGGCGCGGCGGGCCTTCGTGGCTCAGCCGTGCGCCGGGCTCGAGCTCGGGGCGGAGCCGCTGGATCCGAAGGACGCCAGAGTCTTCGTCGAGGTGGCTGAGCTGAACACGCGCGCGTTGCCTCGACCGATCGGGCGTTGGCTCCAGCTGAACGCCGTTCAGGTTCGTTCCAAGGCGCAGCTCGTCGCCTTTCCCAATGTGCCAACGAGCGTGCCCTGGGGCCAATGCGTGGACAGCGTTTGCTCCAGCACGAAGCTCGCGATCACACTCACGGCCCGCCTGCCCGAACTCGCGTCAGGTCCACTCGAGCTCGCGCTGCAGATCCAGGAGCCTGCGCCTCAGGGCTCCGATAGCGGGCCGCACGTGCTGCTCGAAACCACGCTCGAGGCCTTGAATCAAGAGCCCGTGGTTCTGCCCAAGACAGAGCAGCTGACCGAGGGGTCGGTGGTCGTTACGGCGTACCTGCTGCGCCGGCATGACGATCTGCATCGCGTGCTGGAGTGTCAGGCGCAGCAGGACGAGAGGGAGAAGGCGTCGCGCTAGGCGGCTGCGCGCAGCGCGCCGCTCCGAAACCAAAAAATTACTGGCGTCGCCTAAAAGCTGAACATATACTCAGTGCCAATGACCTCGTTTTCGCCTCCTCTGCTCTCCGTGCTCGAGCTCTTCAAAGGTCCCCTGGGCCGCGTGCGCTTCGCCGATATCGATGCAGCAGGGCTCGCTCACGCTGCAGAAGAGGTGGAGGCAGCGGCGCTCGAGGTCCAAGCCCAGGAGGCGAAGCTGGCCGAGCTTCGCCAAGCTCTCGCTCAGCGGCAAGAGGCGCTGCTCGTCCTCGCACAACAGGCCCTCGCCTACGCTCGCGTCTACGCCGAGCAGGACGAAGCGCTGCGCGAAGAGCTGAGTCGCATCTCGCTGCCGCGCGCGGCGAAGCCTCGCAAGTCGAGCGCGGGCAAGGCAGCGGGCAAGGCAGCGGCCGACGCAGAGGCCCAGCCAGAGTCCCCAACAACCGAAAGTGAAGCTGGCGCGAGCGCTCCCCGCCCTCGCGGGCGCAAAGCCCGAGGCTCGGTGCCGCAGCGTGCGAGCAATTCTAGCAATTGAGGTTGCCCCCTCGGGCGCGCGCAGTGCGCGCGCAGCCCCGCGCCCGGTCCCCCCCCAGCCCCTCGCTACGCTCGACTGACCATTGGTCTCATCTCGATCACACGAACACCCGAAAAGCTCGAGTCAGCTGCGTAGTCGCACGAGAACCGGCCCGGAACCGTAGTTTCTACGGTG
>JAYTOL010000092.1:0-30996 GCA_043747815.1 Deltaproteobacteria bacterium | reverse complement strand
CCCACCAGCACGAATTGCTCGAACACAGGGCTCTCGCGACACGCCTCGAGCAGCCAGAACATGCCCTTGATCGCCACGTCCATGATGGTCTCCGGCGTTTCTTTGCTGGTCGCCAGGTGCAGCACGTGAGTGACATTGGCCACGGCTTCTTCAGCCACGGAGCGGTGCTCGATCGAGCCTCGAACCACCTCGACTCGCTCCGTCTGATCCAGCATGCGGCTATGACATAACGCACGCACCTTGAAGTTTGAAAACCTGCGATCAGCCAATAGGCGCAAGATGAAGTTCTGCCCCACCTTGCCCGCGGCGCCCGTCACCAAGATACGCTTCTCTTCACTCATGTGTTCGCTCCTCGCTGTCAGCCCGGTTGCCTGTGTCTCGTGCCGGAGCTGACGGGTCTGTCGCTCCGAACCTCACGTTGCCTGAGAGTGTCAGCTGGATCAGGCGGTCAATCGACCGCCGGTGAACGCCGTGCCGCCGACAACGACCGATAACGACCGATAAAATCGCATCCAACGAGTGGATCCGCCCGACCCGCCCTGGCTCGGCGCCGACGTATACGACGCCGTCACGAGGCCCGCAAGGTCCGCGCATCGCGCCCCACGCGTGACCGGCAGCGCCGACACCTCGCGCGCCCACCCCTGCTGGTGCGCGTGCCAGTGCTCAGGTGGACGCCGAGCAACGCGACGAGCGCCAGCGACCACGGCCTGCCGCCGCGGCGATCGCCGGAGCTCGGTCTCGTACGTCGCTCACGATACTTTCGAGAGCAGTGCGCCTGGCGCGCGACCATTTGCCTCATTGGCCCGCGCCGCGCTCGCGGTGCTAGTGGATCGACGTACCGATCAGGGACCTCCGTTCTTTGGTGCAACTGCGAGGCCCGTGAAACGCTCGAGCGCGCCCCACTCGGCCGTGCCTTCGCGCGTGCAAGCCACACTGCAACGCGCGCATCGGCGTAGACGATTTGCGATCCATGGACTAGATTCGCAGGCGTGACATCGAGTGCGCGGCGCATGGCGCGGTAGCGCAGCTCTGCACAGAAAGATGAACGAATGGCCTTGCGAAGTTTCGGTTCGGTGGGTGTGTCGTTGGCGCTGGCAGCGCTGAGTTGCTCGGGCACGGACGACACGGGTGACACGGGTACAGGCGGCAGCATCAGCGGCGGCGGCGCGGCAGGGAGCGCCGGCAGCTCCGCGGCAGGAGCGAGCGGCAGCGGCATGGCAGGTAGCTCGGGCGCCACCGGCATGAGTGACCCCGTCGGTTTTCAGGATGACGTCTGGCCCTTGCTCCTGGCCAAATGCGCGGGAGTTGGATGCCACGGGGCCGGGTCTTTCCTGCCCGAGCACGCCAACGCGGACGTCATGGTCGCCTATGCCGAGGCAGAACCCGTCGCGGACCGCATCGCGGCGCGTGTCTCCGGCGCGTTGACGCCCATCATGCCGCAGAATTGTGGGCCCGCTCCCGGGTTTGGCACCTGCCTGTCCTTGGAAGAAGTGGCCCTGATCCGTGCTTGGGTCGAGCAGGGCGCCGAGTTCTGACGGCGGGCTCCCGAAGAGGCGCAAACCTGGGGATCGCTGAGCTGCGCGCTGGGCTGACATTTAACTCGGCGCGAGTTGGGCGAACAGCTCACGCAGCGGCTCCACGAGCGACTCAGGCGGGACGCGCCACTGCTCGCCCAGGGCGCGCGCGATGTCCATCAGGGAACGCCTCCCATCGACGAGCGATAGCACGCCGATGGTGACGATAGAGTTTCGGCGCAGAGCGCTCGCTCTTTCACCCAGGACGACGGGTTGATTCGGGTCGAGCAGCCAGGCGGCACGCACGCCTTCGGTCACGGGCTCGGCAACGTCCACGAGCTTGCGGGCGGCAAAACAAAACACCGCCTCGGCGCGCCGTGACCCGCTGTGTGGTGAATGAAAGTAGTCGAGGACGTGGGTCTCGCGCTTTAGCAGCTCAAAACCACGAGCCTGTGTGATCTCCAGCACTTCTTCGATGCTGAAGGCCTCCACGAGAGGCCCGTCGAAGCGCAGGGGGCCGACATTGATCCACGTGCCGCCCGCTCGAAGCACGTGATTGATCGAGAGCGCGGTCTGAACGAAGCTCGCGTCCAGCGCGTCGACCACCCAAGATGTCAGGACGGTATCCAATGACGCGGGAGCGAACGGAGGACGAAGCGCGTCGGCAAAGGC
Source organism: Deltaproteobacteria bacterium (assembly GCA_043747815.1). Taxonomy (GTDB): domain Bacteria; phylum Myxococcota_A; class Polyangia; order Polyangiales; family Polyangiaceae; genus SZUA-265. The sequence goes on along the minus strand of JAYTOL010000092.1, from coordinate 28,810 downwards.
AAGGCAGAAGCGCGAGCCCACGTCCGACGTGCAGCGCAGCGTCTGCCCTACCACGACGTCCTCGTCGGTATGTGGGCCCACCGGAAACTCCGGGAGGCTGACCGCTTCACCCTGGAGCAGGCGCGCTGCCACCAGCAATGGAAACGGGTTGAGGTCCAACGCCACCGTTCGCTCGGGCACGAGCGCCGTGTGCACGTCCACTGCGAGCCGCGCCGCACCGGCGCCGTATACCGCCAACTTACCTAGCGGCGCCGGAGCCAATCGACGCACCAACTCCAAGCTCTGGGCGGCTTCGGCGGCGCCCCAGCTCCAATCGCGAAACAAGTTCTCGTAGCATTTCAAGACCGGCGGGTTGCCGGAGGGCAGCACCAGCGGGATCGCCGAATGCGCAGGGGTCGAGGTGCGCCGGCCAAGAGCGGCAAAATGCTGCGCCAGCTGGTCTCGCTGCTCAGCCAGCCCCGCGCTCAGCCGATGCATGCGGCGGCGGGTGCGGGGCGACAGCCCCGGCCGTTGCAGCTGCCCCTCGAGCTCCCGGAGCTTCTGCTGAGCCAGCTCGACATACGAGTCGCAACGGCGCGACCAAGCCGAAGCCCAGGGCTCTGGCTCGCGGACCAGGCACCAGACGCCCCCAAACTTGGGGAAGCGGCGCTCGCATCGGGTGCAGACCAGCGCTTCGCCCTCGATGGGCAAGGGCGCGGAGCCGCAGCCCGGGCAACAAAAAATGTCCTCTAGCGTAACTACCTCTGCCTCGCGGACGGCCGTCGACCGTGGGCTGCTGTCGAGAACGCGGGGCGCCCGAGCGCCCCGCCCCGAGTCACACGCGGAAGTTGGGCAGAGCCGAGGTGTGCTGCTCCGCTGCACCCAATGTCGGCAGATCCACGTCGAAGGCCGGCGCTAGCGCCAACCACAGGTCGTTCGTCGGACGATTGGTGCCGTCCGCTCGATAGAAGCGACCACCGGGAATGCCGAGCTTGCTGCCACCCACCACGGCGAAGGGCGCGTTGCTCTGATCGTGGTCGTAACCTCGCGCGACCTCCGTCAGATACGGGACCACCGTGTTGTCGAGCAGCGTCGAGCCGTCCGGCACGGTGATTCGATCAAACTCCTGGAGCGCCTGGACGGTGCGATCGGCGTACCAGCGCTCGATAGCTACCAAATCGTGCTCCTTGGCCTCGCTCTGGTCGTGGCTCGTCAAGTGATGCTCTTCCTGACGCATGCCCGTGTAGAGCCCGCCGAAGACGACCAGGTTCGTCCCAGGCGACCACATGAACGTGGCGGTGCGCGTCAGGTCGCAAGCAAAAGCCGCTCGGATGATGGCCAGCTGCAACAGACCGATCTCACCGTGGAAGGCGTTCTGACCCGACTGATTGGCGGGCGTCTGGGCCAAACCGTACGGGCGGGGCTCGGCGCCAGGCGGCAAGCAACCCGACGTCACGATGTCGAGCGCCGAATTGAAGGACGTCTCCAAGCTCCGGATGGCGTCCACGTGTGCGTCGATCAGCGGCCGCTCAGAGGCGGGGACGAGCCCCTCGAGGCGGCGCAGGTCGTTGCTCAGGTAGTCGACGACGCTCTTCCGCTCCGCGCGCAACCGCATGAGGCTCGCCGCATTTTGGTTGGGGTCGTTGCCGATGACGTTGCCGAACAATTGGCTGTAAGCAACCACCGGCTCGATCGTCGGGAAAATTGGCACCGCGTCGGGGCCGCGAGCGCCCGGCTCGGCGTAGGCGCCCTCAGGCGGCGGCCGATAGGACAGCACGCGGGGTGACACCTCACCGCGGTCCGAGCGCGCATCGGTCCCGAGCGCGAGCGACGGAACGCGAGTCCCCTGCAGCCAGGGAGAGCGGTCGAGCAAGATCTGATCAATCGACGCGCCACCCGCCTTGTGGTCCTCTTGCCCCACCTTGCGCGTCGTCGGCTGCCCCGTCATCAGCGCGACCATGCCGCCCTCGTGCGTGCGGTCCCCGCTGCCGGAAGCGACGATGTTCAAACCGTCGATGATGGTGGTCTTGGCGCGCAGTGGCTCAAAGGCCGCGGAGACACCGCCGACGGCGGCAGCGGCGCGTATGCCGGCGCCAGTGTTCAGCGTGAGATTGTTGACCGCCGTCTGGCTCGGAGCGCCGACAGGCAACCACTGCTCGCGCACCGTGCCGACCGCCCGCTGAATGATCAACAGGCGGCGCGGCTCGGGCACGCCTTGAGCGCGCGCCTCGATACGCGCAAGCAGCGGCAGCGTTAGACTCGCTGCGCTGGCGCTGAGGAGAAACGAGCGGCGAGAGTGCTGATAGCCAAGAAACATATTAGATACCTCCCGAGGCGGTGCGGCGGCGTGCCAAATCGTCGAGCACCACGTTCCGAATGACTTCGCGGATGGTCATATCCGGCGTGATCAGGCCGCTCTCCCGATCCTGCTTCACACATTGTTCGTTCACTTCGAGACCGAGGGCGTAGGACGTGAGCTGCTTGCTGCCGCAGTACGCGAACTGGTCTGTCTCGCCGATGAGCTCGCTGAAGTCGATCGCGTTCGCCACCGACTCGGTGAAGTCTTCGTCGTCGGCGCGGCGGGCTTCGGGGAGAACGATCTCCTCCGTCATCGAGGCGCTGGCGTCGATCGGCGTGCCGTTCAAGAGAGTGTTGCGGTAACGCCCGATCGCGTCGTAGTTCTCGAACACCATCCCGTACGGGTCGATTAGCCCATGGCAGCCGGAGCAGGGGTTCGCCGGGTTATTCCGGAAAGCCGCCTTCTCCTTCTCCGTGAGCGTGAAGTCACCCGCCTGTGCTGTCGCGAGCGCGAAGATCTCTGGAGTGGGCGCGGGTGGAGCTGGAAGGCACATCGCACGCCGGACGATGAAGAGCCCACGCTTCACGATGCTGGTCTCGAGGCTACTGGCGAACGCGGTCATGAGCGCGGGTTGCGTCAAGATACCAGCGCGTTCAGCCGGGAGATCGAAGGGGATGAACTCGTTGGGATCGTCGCCGTCGAAGGTCATCGAATAAGCGCGCGCCAGCTGGGCATTCAAGAACACCCGCGGAGAGCTCAAGAGCAGGGACAGGTTGCCACCCTGGTTCCAGAGCACGTCGTCGATGAAGACGCGCAGCGACTCGAACAGCGCCTGCTGAAGGTTTGCGGAGTTGAACCCCGGAAACACCGTGGGGTCCTTGCTGACCTGGAGCACTCGGTCTGCACCAAACCACGCGCCAACGATGCGCGTGATGTTGGCCCGCACCACCGGGTCGAGCAGCATACGGTCGAGCTGGACGGATATCTGCTCATCCGTCTGCAGGCGATCGCTCAGGGCGGCGTCCCAAAGCTCCTCGTCTGGGACTGAATCGCGCAGCATGAACGCCAATTGCTCGGCGGTCTCCAGGCTCGACAGGCGCCCATCCGGGCCGCCGATCTCTTTTCGGTAAATGAACGAGGGCGCGTTCAGGATGGCTTCGAGCGCCAGGTGCATCCCGTTGGCGGCACCCGCGGCGTTGCCGACCGCAAACGGCGACTCCGGTGAGAGCAAGAGCGCCTCCCGATCCACCTGGTCGAGGGGGCGACGGAATGCTCGGCTGGCGAAGCCCTCGAGATACGCCTGCGCACACGCCGTTTCTTGCGCGTTGGGCGCGGTCGCGGCCAGGGCACAGCCAGACAGCGCCGCCAAATCGAGACCCTCGAGGACCTCCCGCGATGCGCGCGAGAAGCCTTCCCCCACGCTGGATTGAACCGGCGCGTCCTCGCGCGGATAGAAGAGCAACGTAGCTTCCGTGTCGCCGACGAGCGTCGGGCTTGCCGGTAGCTTCAACAGGTCCCTGAGCGAGTTGCCGAACTGACCCGCCGAGAGGCGGTACAGGCGCGGCTGGATCGTCGCAGTGTCAGGGCAAACCGCCGGCGCAGCGCCGAAAGGTGGCGTCACTGCTCCGGGGACTGGATCGCTGCCCATTCCGGGCACCGGAGGCGCTTCTCCGACGGGCGGCACCTCGCCGCTCCCCCCTTCGTTACCGCACGCGACGGCAAAGGCCAATGTGACGAGCGCAAGGCTACTTCGACCGATTACTCTTCCACTCACAGACCCTCCTGGTAGTCCCGCGCCGACGCAGCAACGAAAGGGAAACGCGCGGCAACCGATTGCGTCACTGGGACCCATTCGACCGCATTACTCAAAGAGAAACATAACAGCCGACACCCAGGTTGGGAATGCTGGCTTCCCGCATACTGATAATCGATACGCCTGCCTACGCGCTAGAAAGAGGCTCAGACTTCGGCGCCGCGCCGACAAAAACGCCAGAATTTGCCCGCGCGCGAGTCGCCCTCGACAGTCGAAGGCGACGCCCAGATTGACGACGTTGCAGCGCTGCCCTTCGCCAGCGTGTCCGGTCGCGGAGGGCAGCGGGCACAGGGGTGTGCCGCTCGAACATGGCACGGAAATACGCGAGCGCCAGGTCCTCGGACACGTCAGACGCACGCGGCGTAACCGTGTGAATGTCGGCGCCTGCCCTGGCACGTCAAAGTGGGTCGCGAGGAGGGTCAGGACGGCGATAGATATCAGATCCGCCTACCTTGCTCGCTCGACCAGAAGGTTTGACGCGATGCGCAGGCGTGCACGCCAGCCGCCAGATGCGGGTACCGCACGGCCTATCTCGCGCTCGTGCTCGCTCCGCAGGCGGCACCCGTTGCCCCCCGCGCCACGGCGATTCTGCGCAGCGGCGCTTGCCCCGCCGACGCCCGCTGGCTCAAGGATGGTAAATGACGCGGGGGTTGCGCGCGTTGGTTCGGTTCGCCAGGCCTTGAGCCCCGGCGTCGAACGTGCGGCTCGCCGCGGGGGCGGCGCCCTCCAGCGTCACGCTATCGACGAACACGGACATCGTCATGTCGCCCGTCCACGCGCCTGAGGAGCCGATGGCGAGCCCGACGCTGTTGGCATTGCCGCTGTACGCTTGCACGAGCTGGACCGGCGTATCGACGGCAAAGGCATTCGCGTCCACCCAATGTTCCGGCAGCAAGACCCACGCTTGGTGCTCAAGGGGCTTCGGAGGCGTCCCTGCCTTCTGTCGCTCTCGATACACCCAGGGCAAGTAGTGCTCGGGCCTCTGGGCGAGGTCCTCGTTGCAGCGAACGCGCTCCGTCAACTACGCGGACGGGCTCGACGTCGTGGGCGCGCGCCGTGGCGATGAGGGACATGGCGCGGTCGCCGACGACCGCGCCGTCTTCGGTGTGGTATTTGAACGAGCCGACGAAATAGCGGACTGGCAGAATGAGCGCCTGCTCGACGAGGTTCGTGTCGAGCGGGACGCCGGGCACGTCGCAGAAGCGGGTCAGCCGGTCCCACTGATTGAGGACGAAGTCAGAGGTTCCCAGAGCCCCGAGCTCGGCTCGACCCGCTTGCTGGTGCTCTTCTCCCGTTTGTTTGGCGGACTTGGATATAGCATCGAGGCCGAACAAATGGACCATTCCATCTTGCCCAGACCTTGGGATAACCTCGACGTACGAGCTGGGAGGGAGAGAATGAACTTGCAAGGCCATAAGAGCACCCGCGCGTTTTTCGGGGCGATCCTCGCCATTCTGTGGGGCTGCGCGGGCAAGCAAAGAGACTTCGGACCTGGACCTCAAGACGGCAACGGGGCAGCTGATGGCGGCATTGCCTCATCGCTGCCAGCCAACGAACCGAGAGTCGGGAGTTCGGAGGGTCCGGCTGATTTTTCTGTCGAAGACCTGCCGGCGAGTTCGCTCGACGAGGCATCCGAACCGCTTGACGTCATAGCCCCGAGCGAGTGCGAAGACGACGCTGAGCAGCCGTGCGGTCCAGAACGACAAGACGGGACGTGCCGCTTTGGGCGAAGTCGTTGCGAAAGCGGCCAGTGGGGCGCATGCGAAGGGGCGGTCGTACCGGCACTGCGCAGCTGCGGTTCCGCCGCCGACAACGACTGCGACGGGCAACCAGACGACACCATGGATACAGCGTGTCTATGCTTGCCTGGCACTATCGAACCGTGCGACTCGCACCCGGGCTTAGACGGAAGAGGCATCTGCAAATCGGGTGAGCGCAGGTGCATTCAACCGGACACCGCCAGCACGAGCGCGTGGAGCGAATGCGTGGGAGCAACCGGGCCGGCGCTCGGGGACAGTTGCGACATTGCTGGCGATGATGGAAATTGCGATGGAACTCCTAATGCGGGCTGCGATTGTGTCAACGGGGCGACAGTCGCCTGCGGGCCGCCAACCGAAGACGGCATTTGTCAACGCGGCGTGAGCACTTGTGTCGACGCGGCGTTCGGACCCTGCATCGGTGCGGTCTTTCCAGAAGCGAGGGACTGTCGTTCGCCCGAAGACAATGATTGCGATGGGCGCCCCGATGACTCGATCGACAACGTTTGCACGTGTCAAGTGGGCTCCGGGAGAGCGTGCGGGCAACATCCAGAGCTCGACGGGTTTGGCCCATGCCGACCCGGTACGCAGACCTGTGAAGTTAGCGCGAATGGGACAACGAGCCGCTTCAGTGTTTGTATTGGCTCGGTCGGCCCGGCCGCTGCGGACACTTGCAATGTAGTCCCGAACGACGCGAACTGTAACGGCGCTGCAAACGATGCTTGTGACTGTATCAGCGGCGCGCGGACCACTTGCGCGCAGGAGGCCGGATCGCGCGGGCCGTGTGCGAGCATCATGCTTGTCTGCACTAACGACGGACGTTGGCCGGTCTCGAGTTGCGCGGGAGCTCGCGTCGAGACATGCGGGAACGGCGCCGATGACGATTGCAATGGCGAGGTGGATGATGATTCGATGTGTAACGTCTGCGTGCCTGGCTGCTTCTGCGAAGGAGCTCGCTGTGCCGACATCAATCAGCTAGAGGCCGAGGAACGCTCGGTCTGCGCGCGGAGCGCTGCCGGCAACCTGTGGTGTTGGGGCGAGAACGATAGCGGTGAGCTCGGCATTCCGGGCTTCGCTAACCACAACAGGCCGACGCTCGTGCCGGGTGTCACCAATGTCATCGATATTGGTCGCGGTCTGGGCTTCGCCTGTGCACTCTTGGCCAGTGGTCGAGTGAACTGCTGGGGATCAGCAACCAACGGGGAGCTCGGTAACGGTACGCTGGTGACCAGCTCGGTGACACCGGTGCAGGTATTGATTTCCGCTGGCGCGCCTTTGGCCAACGTTACCAGGATCTCTAGCGGCAACAACCACACGTGTGCGCTGATCGGCACCGACGGCTCCATTGCTTGTTGGGGATTGGGTACCTTTGGTCAGCTCGGCAACGGTCTCGGAGTCTCCAGTGCGTTTGCCGTAAGAGTGCTGAACAACGGGAGAATGCTCACCGGTGCTAGCCATGTCGTGATGGGTGACGCCGTCAGTTTCGCCAGCGGGGGCGGCGGCGCCAGCTGGTTTAGCTGGGGGCGAGGACAAGCGGGCAGGACCGGCCAGAACACGACCACAAATTCGCTGACCGCGGGGCTAGTAGCGTTCCCCATCGGCGTAGGCTCACCGCTGGCGTTCTTGAGCGCGGCAAACGGCGCCTGCGGAGTAGACGGTAACCGGCAGGCTCAGTGCTGGGGTCACGTCGCGCCCCTGACTGCAGATGCCCTCGTCCCAGTCCGCGTGCCGGCTCTCGATGGAGCCCGAGCGCTCGCAGTCCAAGGCGCAATGGGATGCCTCGTCGACCCGACGAATACGCTGCTATGCTTTGGCAGCAACTTCCAGGCAGAGCTCGGTACCGGTCGATCTTCAGGAGTTCTTCAAAGCGTACCTGCGCCGACACTACCGAGCCTGACCGACGTCGAAAGCGTCACCGCGGCGGCCAACGGTGGAGTGTGTGCGCTCAAGCACGACAATACTGTCTGGTGCTGGGGGCGCAATACGGAGGGACAGGCCGGGACTGGCACCTTCACGACGGAGGTGGTCACTCCCAGTCAGGTGCAGCCGGTGAACTAGTCACTAGTGGTCCACGTGAGTCAGGGGTGAAACAGGACCATGGGGTCTCGTTCTGCAGTTCTTGACGACATACCTTGGGCGTCCACGTCAAAAGTCCTATTCGCCGAAGCGGCCGCCCCTTCCAGGGTCACCGAGTCGACGAAAATGGACATTCTCTGGTTTCCCGTCCACGCCCCAGCCGAACCAATTCGAAGCCCTACCCTGTTGGCCGTGCCACTGAATGCGTGAACGAACTCGACCGGCGTGTTCAAGTCTTTGAAGTTATTCGCGCTCAGCATCGTGTAGGCGCCGTCGTTGCCGTCGACGACCGAGCGGATGAACAATTGATCGCTGTTGAACGGAATTAGAATCGACCAAACGACCCGTGTGACCTGTACGCCCCCCACGTCGATAGCAAAGTCGTTGCTCTGATTGGGGTCATCGATCACTGCGCTGATCTCAATACAACCGGAGCACGGCGGGCCCTCCAAGGCCGGCGGCGTCGGCTCGAATAAGGGGACTTCGATGTCCGTGGGGTCCTCGCCGGTTGTTGAGGAGCCACCCATCCCGTCCCCACCCTCGCCACCGGCCGCCATGCCTCGACCAATGAGCATCCCTGGAGGACGATCGTAACCGGCCACGCCCACGCTGCCCGCGGGGGCACCCGCTGCGCCGGCGCCGCTCGGAGCGCCCTGCCCCGCCCCCGCAAGATTGGGGAGCATGCCAGGCTGCTCGGGATCGCCCCCACCGCCGCCGTCGGAGCACGCCGCCAACGAGAGCAGCGGCCCGAGACAACACAACCCAACGAGAGTGGCCGGCGCGCGCATGAGAGGGGTCCTATCCAACATTCGCAAAACTTCACCCAGACAATGAGTTAGCTCAGACGAGCAGGGCATCGTAGACGCCGCCCTGCATGGTTGCCCCGCCCATGCCCTCGGGCAGGCCGAACCAGCTCGATTGCACGCCCATCGCGTTGACGAGGGTGTTGAGCAAGCGATTGTGGGGAGCAGAAGCGTCCGTTTGCCCCTCTGGGCCCAGCGGATAATAGAGATTCTGGCGGAAGCGGCCGCCGGCGCTGCCCGCGATGATGTACGGCAGGTCCATGAACGAGTGGAGCTTACCGTCCGACATCTCGTTCGTGTACAGGATGGCCGAGTTATCCAGCACGGTGCGCCCGTCGGCTTCGACGTAAGCATCGAGCCGCTCGAGCAGCCGGGCAAACTTGCGCGAATGCCAGCGGTCGATGTCGTGCAGCATGTCTTGGAAGCCCGCCACGTTGGAGCAGCCGTTCGCCACGCTGTCACCGAAGCAGTCGTCGCGCACCTTGCCATGCGAGAGCTTGTGGTGGTTGTACTCGTGGTTCATCCCGTCCCAGCGGAAGGTGGGGCCGCCGCTGCCGCGGTCGAAGTGGAGCGTCGCGACGCGCGTCATGTCACACGCCAGGGCCAACGCGTAGATGTCGACCTGCAGATCGGCCACCAGCGGATATTGGGCTTCTTCAGTGGCGAACGCGGGGTTGCCTTGAAACGGCGTGGCTCGCGCCTCGATGCCGCTATCGAGGCAGGCCAGACCGGTCGCCGAGAGCTGGACCTCTACCTCGCGCACCGCGGTAAAATGCATGTCGAGCTTCTGACGATCGTTCACGCTCAGCGGCAGCTGGCGCAGGCGGCCGAACTGCGTCTCGACCAGGTCGAGCACGCTCTGCCGCTTGAGGAGGATACGCGCGCGCGCCTCGGCAGACTGGTCTGTGACGGTGTTCAGGCTCACCAGCGAGGCGTAGGCGTTCCACGGATTGTTGACGGCCGCGATGGCCTGGCCGGCGCCGCTGTATGAGATGTAGTCGAGCCCAGCGAAGCCGCCGGGCCTGCCCACCATCATGTTCAAGGCGGGGCGGCGAGCGCCCTGTGGACCGGGATTCATCGCCTGCGCGAGCACGTAATCGATGCTCGGCCCCTGAGCGAGCCCGCCCTCGAGGCCCGCCGGGAACGCGGTGAGCTTGATGGCCATGCAGCGCCCGTGGTCGTCGCCGCCGCCCGGGTCACGCCCGCCGCTGCGCGGCGCCATGTGGAGGCCGCGTGGAAAAAGCAGCTTGCTCCGGAACGGGACCAGCGCCTCGTTGGCCGTGCCTGCGAGGTGCTGATCGGTGAGCGACCCATAGGCCCCGTTCGGAAACCAGCGCCCCATGTCGACGCCGTTACAGCCGAAGAAGACGCCGAAGCGTTGAATGACGGCTTGCTGCGCCTGCGCGCTGCGCGGCGCGAGGGCCTCCAGAAAAGGCAGCCCGAGCGTGACGCCGCCAAAGCCGCGCAAGAAATGGCGCCGCGATACCGGCTTCTTCGTGGGTTCTTTCACCTGTGTCGTCCTCGAATTGGAAAGGTCCGTGGCTGCCTTTGGAGCAAGGTGCTTCATGGCGTCCCCTCAGCGTTGGCGCTGGCGCCGAGGCTCGAGAACGCGGGGCTCTTCACCAGAGCCGCGACGATGTCGGCCACCGGCAATGAGCGGGAGGCCATGGCGTCCCACGTGGAGGTGTCTTCGAGCGCGAGCGGCCTGCCGAAGGCAAATTCGATCCAGCGACCTGCGTAACAGCGATGCGCTTCCTCGCTGCGAGCCAGCAGATCGACCAGCTCCACCGGCCCGGCGAAGCTCACCTCTCGCCCATCGAGCACCATGCTCGCGGCGGTGTCGACGGGCACACCGTTTTCCGTCGTGCGCGCTTGCCCGATGGCGTCGAAGCCCTCGAAGGCAAAGCCGGGCGGGTTGATCTGAGAATGGCAGGTCGGACAGAAGCTCTGCCCCGTGAGCACGCTGATTTCTTGGCGTGTGGTGTCGATGGGTTCGTCGGTCTCCGGCAAGGGCGTGGTGCTCGCCCCCGGCGGCGGATCGGGGATCTTCCGACACAGCAGGTCCCGCAAGACGAACAGCCCCCGGTGGATCGGGTCCGTCCGGATTGAGTAGGCGTTGGACGCGAGGTAGCCGACCTGCATCAACAGGCCCTGACGCTGCCCAGCCGGGAATTCGATCCGCGCGAGGCCGCCGCCAGCAGGCGCCGCCATGCCATACAGCGGCGCGAGCCCCTCGTCTGCAAAGGCATAAGGTGCGGTGAGCAACTCTTCGAGCCCGCCGCCGCTCGCCACCACCTCTTCGACGAAGGCCTCTGCCGAGGCGCGCACGCGGGCGACGAACCCGCTCGGCAGGCCCGGGAAGGTGGCGGTGTCGGGGCTGATGCGCGAGAAGCGACCAAACTGCCAGGCCTGCTCGTGGAACGACACGAGCTTGTCGAGCACGCGCGGCTGCTCGAGCATGCGCCGCGCGGCTGCTTCGATCTGCTCCGGAGTGCGCAGCTGCCCGGCGCGCGCCGCTTCGAAGAGCTGCGCGTCAGGCATGGAATCATAGAGTAGGTAGGAGAGCCTCGACGCGACCTCCCAATCGGAGAGCTTGATGCGACCCGCCGCGTCCGCGCCGAGGCTAACCTCCGTGCGATATAAAAACTGGGGCGACTGGAGCAGGCCTTCGACGCTCAAGCGCACGCCATCGCGAAATGCGTCTCCGCTCTGCACGAGCTCGGCTGCCAGATCGAAGAGCTGCCGGAAGGTCGCGAGCTCCTCAGAGCTCAAGGGCCTCCGGAACGCGCGCTCGCCAAAGCTCGTCAGGAACTGATCCGCGCAGCCCGCCGTGGCGGGGTCGCACGGCACGATACGCGCGAAGACGGCCGGGTCCGTCGCGGCTAGATCTCCCAGGCGCTCGGCGATGGCGCGGTATTGAGGCCCGAGCCGCGCGTCGACTCGGAAGTCACTGCTGGTGTCGAAGGAGAAGCCATTGAGCGCGTCGGGAGCGAAGGTGAGGTCTAACGAGTCGGCGATGCCGAACAAATCTTGAACGGTATGCAGAAACTGACCGTGAGTGAGGCGCGCGAGGCGCGTGTCCACGGCGGCGGCCTCCGGCTTTTCATACGGTGCGCCTTGCGGCGCCATCGCCATGGAATTCGGCTCCGCGGGCTGCCCGGGAGCAGGCCCTGGCTCTGCGCCGTTGCTCATATCGCCCGGCGCGACGCCCTCTGGGGTCTCGGTGAGTTTGCCGTCACCACACGCCCCAGCGGCCAATGCCAGAGCGCTCAGGGCCGCCGCCTGCCCTCTTCTCCCCAAAAGCGACAGAACCAACGGCGCCGATCCGCGCGAAGCCCATTTCATGGAGGCAATATGCCAGCACGCGGGGTCGCTACCAACACCTATGTCTCCAGGGGCACCCCGCGCCCGCGGCCTTTGCAGTCACGCTCGCAACTGGCAGCGAAGCGGCCCAACCGAGTGGAAGCGACATGCACGATCGATGCGTCCTGGCTCACACCTCTCAGCGTCGCGGTCACAACTGCTCCACAGGCGAAATTTCCCATCGGTGCGGAATCGATGCGACCCCAGAAGAACGCTGCGCGCGGAGCTTCCGCTCAGCTCGGCGCACGCTGAGCTGCGTTCCGTTGCCGCGGACCCCTGCCAGCGCTGAACGCTTCGTTCACGACTCGATGCTCATTCCGCTCGGCACTTTGCTCGACGTGCGTCGAAACGCGGCGACTCGAGCTTTCGCCTACTCGACCGGGCGCGGGCTCAGAGCCGCTCAGAGTCGAGCTCACAACGGCTTTAAATTGCTTGTAACTGCTGAAATTTGTTGGGCCCGCAGCTTCGGCAGAGCGGCCTGGCAGGGCCGGCCTGACCCGCCCAGCAGACTCGGCGGGCCTCCCCGGAGTTGGCGCTTGAAACCCGACGCTGTTCGTTCCACAAGCCGTGTAACCGCTCGGCCCAATGCCCCTGCGTTTTGTTGACAATATGAGCAATCCGTCCCTCGAGGCTCGCGCCTCGCGCTCGAACACTGCACGCGACATCGCGTAGGGGTCTAGGACTTCGATGGGCGGGCGAAGAACGATCCACGGTCGCTTCGAGCTGGGCGACTTCATTGCGCAGGGCGGCATGGGCGCGGTGTATCGCGGCGTGGATACCGAGACGGGCCAGTCCGTCGCGATCAAGCGGCTGAAGCCGGGGGTCACGTTAGACAATCCCGCTGCCTTGCAACGCTTCGCCCGCGAGGGAGAGATCCTGCGCTGCCTCGATCATCCCAATATCGTGAAGATGCTGGCGGCCTTGCCCGACGGGGGCGAGCAGTACATCGTCATGGAGTACGTCGCGGGGGGGTCGCTCCGCGAGCTACTGGCGCGAGAGGGTCAGCTGTCGATAGCGCGCGCAGCGGGCATCGTGCTCGAGCTGAGCGATGCGCTGTCGCGGGCCCACCACCTGAAAGTGGTGCACCGGGACATCAAGCCAGAAAACGTGCTCTTGGCTGAAGACGGCACGCCGCGGCTCAGCGACTTCGGTGCGGCCCGGATGGGAGAGCGACATCTCACGCCCACGCACGCGCTCATCGGCACGCTCGGCTACCTCAGCCCGGAGGCCTTCCTGGGCTTGGAGGTGGATGAGCGCGCCGACATCTGGGCGCTCGGCGTGATGCTGTTCGAGATGCTGATCGGTCATCCTCCCTTTCAGTCCGACCACCATGGCGGGCTCATCGCCGCCATCTTGCACGTGCCTGTGCCAGATATGGAAGCCGCGTGCCCCAACGCGCCGGTGGCGCTGATCGACCTGATCTATCGGATGCTGGCGAAGGACCGCAGCGAACGCATCCCGAGCGCTCGTCAGGTCGGCGCCGAGCTCGAGGCCATCCTCAAAGAGCTCGACCTCGGGGTGGCAGCGCGTTCGGGCCTACGCCCTCCAAGGCAAGCCAAGCTCAACGCAAACGTAACACACGCCGCGACCCCCGTCGTTGCCACGCTAGAAGGGCGCGGCACTCCGTTCGTGGGTAGAGAGGCCGAGCTCGCCGAGCTGTCTGCCTTGCTCGCTGATCCAAAGGTGCGGCTCGTCACCATCCTCGGGCCCGGCGGCATGGGGAAGAGCCGCTTGGCGCTCGAAGCGGGCCATCGCTGGAGCAGCGACGCTCGTCGCGAAACCTGGGCGGATGGCGAGCAGCGTCGCCGCGCCTATTTCGTAGAGCTCGCGCCGATCGGCTCCGCCGATCTCATCGTGCCGCGCCTGGCCGAAGCGGTGGGCTTCCATTTCTATCCCGGAGGCGACGCGCGCCGCCAGCTGCTCGACTATTTTCGGGACAAGAGCCTGCTGCTCTTGATGGACAACTTCGAGCACGTGCTGGCTGGAGCCAGCCTGATCCATGAGCTGCTCGAAGCCGCTCCGGGGGTCAAAGTGATCGCGACGTCGCGCGAACGCCTCGGGCTGCTCGCCGAGAACGCATTCGTCTTGTCGGGGATGCGCCTGCCGCCCTCGGAGGGTGCTGCGGACCCTCTGGGGTTCAGCTCCGTTCAGTTATTCGTCGAAAGCGCCCGGCGGGCGCTGCTCGGCTTTGAGCTCGGGCCTGCGCAAGCGCCTCGCGTCGCGCGCATCTGCCGGCTCGTTCAGGGCATGCCCCTCGGCATCGTGCTCGCCGCTTCCTGGGTCTCGGTGCTCACCCCGGAGGAGATCGCAGACGAGATCGCCAAAGACGTGGACTTTCTGCAGACCGAGCTGTCGGGCGTGCACAGCCGCCAGCAGAGCATCCGAGTCGTCTTCGATCACTCCTGGGCGCTGCTCGGAGCGGACGAGCGCGCGTTGTTTGCTCGCGTCAGCGTGTTCCGTGGCGGCTTCACGCGTGCGGCCGCTGAAGCCGTGGCGCACGCGAAGCTGCGTACGCTGGCTGCGTTGATCAACAAGTCGCTCTTGCGGCGCGAGCCCAAGACCGGCCGGTATGAAGTGCACGAGCTCCTCAGGCAGTATGCCGAGAGTAAGTTGAAGGAGACTGACTCCGAACACGCCTCCGCGCACGAGTGCCACGCCGACTACTACGCCCGCTTCCTCGCCCGGCGCGAAGCGGACATCAGAGGTGTTGATCAGCGGCGAGCGCTCCAGGAAATTGACGACGAGCTCGACAACGTACGCGCCGCGTGGCGCTGGATGCTCGAGCGTAAGCAGCTCGAGCTGGTCGGCATGGCGATCGAGGGGCTGCGCCTGTTTTACCAGCGCCGAGGCTCGCGCGAGGAGGCTGAGCAGGCGTTCTCTGGCGTGCACGGGGCCTTCGCGTCCGAGGCTGAGAGAGATACGCCCCCAGCGCGTCGGATCATCGGCCTCGCGCTCTCCCTGCAGGGCCTTTTTGCGGAGGAACAGGGGCGCAACTTAGAAGCCGGCGAGCTCGTGGCCCGCGCGCTCGAGATCCTGGACCCGAAGTCCGAGCCGCGCGAGCGGGCGTTTGCGCTAATGACCGCGGCGCTCACCAGCCTCAACCGCGCTCGAACCGCCGCGCAGACCGTGACGTTCGCAGAGCAGAGCGTCGCGCTCTACCGAACCACCGGCGATGGCTTCGGCCTCGCGGAGGCGCTGGTGCTGCTCGGCCGCATCTACATCCACTCGCGCGGGGATTTCGTGAAAGCCGAAGCCAGCTTCAAGGAGAGCGTCGCGATCCAGCAGGCGTTCGCAGAGGCGGCCGTGGTGATGCCGTCCAGCCTGGCAGGCCTGGGCAATGCGCAGGCCATGCAGGGGCAGCAGGCCGAAGGTTGCCGATTGATCGCCGAGGCCCTCGCCATCGCCGAGGCGTACAATGACGTGGGCAGTCGCCACATTTGCTTGCGCATGCTCGCCAACGCAAGGCGCACGCTCGGCGACTATGCCGCCGCTGAAGCGGCCATCCTGCAGAGCTCGAGCTTGGCTCGAGAGTGCGGCAATCGCGACTCGCAAGCGTGGTGCTGCCTATCGCTCGGCGATATCCAGAAGGAGCAAGGTCGCTTGGACGAGGCGGTCACGAGCTACCAGGCGGGTTTGGCGTTCGGCGCACAGGACGGCATGAAGCGCTCCCTCGCCCAGCTCAACCTGGGGGACGTCGCGCTCATGCGCGGGCAATACGCGGACGCTCGAGCCTACCTGTCGCAGAGCCTGGTCGGCTTTGAGACGATTCAAGTGCGCTGGGGGCTCGTGATTGCGCTGGACAACCTCGGCTACATGGAGTGCCACGAGGGAAATTATCGAGAAGCCAGCGCTCATTTCTGGCGTGCTTTCGACATCGCGCTCACCGACCACACGCTGTCCTTGCTGAACAACGTGGTCGCCGGCTTGGCTCTTCTACACCTCCGAGTCGACCAGCCACGCCGGGCCGCGGAGCTGCTCGGCCTCGCCAAACACCATCCCACCACTGAACGTCAGACGCACACGCGGCGACTGGAACCTCTGCTCTTCGAGCTCCGCGGGCGGCTCGCCCCGGCCGACCTCGCCGCCGCGCTCGAGGTGGGCAAAGCGATCGATCCCGCGGCGCTGCGCACGCTCGGCTACGGGGGCCCCGTGTGACCTTCGAGACGCAGCACTTCGCCCTCGGTGATTTCGAGCTCGAGTCCGGAGAAGTGCTGGGGGGCGCCAGCTTGGCGTATGCGACACGAGGCGAGCTCAGCCCGCGGCGCGACAACGTCGTCTTGTTTCCGACCTACTACACCGGGCGGCACTGCGATAACCTGAAGCTCGTCGCGCCGGGCCGCGCCCTCGACCCGCGCCGTTACTTCGTGGTCGTACCCAACCTGTTCGGCAACGGCCTCTCCTCCTCGCCCAGCCAGCACGCGAGCCGCGGCGGCACGAAATTTCCAAGCATCTCGTTGTTGGACAACGTCGTGGCGCAACAGCGGCTGCTCACGGAGCGTTGGGGGGTGGCGCGCGTGGCTCTTGCATTCGGTTGGTCCATGGGCGCGCAGCAGGCGTACCACCACGCCGCGCTGTTTCCCGAGCGCGTCGAACGCTTGCTCGCGGTCGCCGGCTCGGCGCGCACCTCGACACATAACTGGGTCTTCCTCGAGGGCGTCAAAGCCGCCCTGCTCGCCGACGCGGGCTTCAATGGCGGCGACTACGAGACGCCGCCGCTGCGCGGGCTCGCGGCGTTCGGACGTGTGTACGCGGGCTGGGCTTATAGCCAGGCGTTCTTTCGGGAAGAGGTGTACGCGCGCCTGGGGTACGCGTCGGCAGCCGCTCTGCTCGACGCCTGGGCGCGCGATCATCAGCAGTGGGACGCCAACGACCTGCTCACCATGTTGTCCTCCTGGCAACGCGCGGACATCAGCGCCAACTCCAAGTATCGCGGCGACCTCGCCGCGGCGCTCGCCGCCATCAGCGCCCGAGCCATCATCATGCCCGTCAACACGGACCTGTATTTTCCTCCGGAAGACAGCCGCTGGGAAGTGGCGCACATGCAGCATGCCGAGCTGCGCGTGCTCGATTCCAATTGGGGCCACGTCGCGGGCGGGCCCGATAGGAACCCGGACGCTACGGCGTTCGTCGAGGCGGCGATCCGGGACTTGCTCGAAGACGGATAGGCTGCGTGGCGGTCGCTGCGGTTTCGCGAGATTGCCCAGTCACCGGCGATGGAATTGACGGCAAGGCCTCATCAACTGCTTGATGACGTGCTGATGCTCCACGCTCGACTGCCCCTCGCTGTGAGCTCATCGACCTCGCCGGGCAAGGCGGATGCGTCGAGATTTCTTGTCAGGTCCTCCAAAGCCGCCTGAGAATCCGCTCGTTAGCACGTTTGAGCAGTCACCCCCGGGGACCCAACTGAAGTCAGGATGACTCCCCGCTACAACGGTGGTCGCTCGTCAGAGTGACCGACGCTGAGCCGAAGCAAGGCGCTGCACTCGGCAGTTCCGGGCGTCGGTTGCTCGACGACGCTGACGTATGGCCCCGCGCTGAACGCGAGCGCGGAGCGCACTTTGTTGGGCCTGCCGCCGAGTGTCCGCCTGTTCGTGGCAACCGAGCTCGTCGCACGATGCCGAGGAGGTAACGGGCATCCACGCCGTCGGGGGGTGAGCCCGTGCGCTGCTTGGTCTGAAAGATGGCGACCCCCGCGATGCTCTATTCGAGCGGGTACGCGAGATCGCCAGACGCACGTGCCGCTCGGGGTCGAGCAACTCGAGACGGTGTCGTGGTGACGAGGCCGAGCACCTGGGCAGCGATCTGTCTCGCTCCCATCCTGAGGTCGAGGTCGAGCGGTGGCGCGGCTGTCGATAAGAGCCCAAAGGCTCCTTCGAAGTGCGCCTTGTTGTCACCCAGCGCCGCATCCACCTCCGAGGTATGGTTTGACGGTTTGTGTCGAGCAACTCGGCGAGCGGAGCCGCACCTGTCGTCTCGATGCCATGTCGAAAGGACTTGATGACCGCAATGGAGTCTTCAGTGTCGCGAATCGAGATGCCGACGAAGGCTCCGGAGAATGCGTCACATTACAGCTCGAGTTGAGCTTAATGACTTGTCCGCCACCCATGACGATGGGCACGCTCATGCCGTCCGCCACCCACGGCGCGCCGGGAAAGAAGGTCTGAAAAGCACCGCGAAATCCCGTTCGTCGGGGCTTCGCCCCTCACGTCGCTTTTACCGGCGCACAGATCGAAAAACTGCTCATGGAAGTCGACGGCTGGTGTGGCTTCACGCGCGAGCTGGCGCCCCTCGCCGCGGATCCAAACTCCATGCGGTCCAGCTCGACGCGTTCGTCGCGCATGGGGCGAATCTGGGAATCGCGACGATGGAGCCGAGCACGAAGAACATCTCCGCCGACGTGCTTCAGCACGTGTCGCGGTGGTACTTGCGTTTAGAAACATTGAAGGACGCTGACCGGACGCTCGTCAACTTCCACCACGGTCTCGAGTTGAGCTCGGTGTGGGGCGACGGCGGCGCGTCGTCCTCGGATTGCAACGATTCGGAATGCAGCGGAGTTCGTTGCTCTCAGGCTTTTACCCGCGGTACTTCGGCTACTACGACCGCGCGAATTCGCTGTACTCACACGTCTTAAATCAATATGTGGTGTTCGGGATCGTGCAATCTCATGCGGCGTCCGCGAGGCGACCTTCGTGCTCGACAGCCTGCTCCAAAACGACACGGTCTTGCAGTCGTCGCGAGCACTACACCGACACGCACGGCGCGACAGAGCAGCTTTTCGGAATCTGCCACCTTATCGGTTTCTCGTCATGCCGCGTCTTGCCGACCTCGCTGACCAAGCGCTCTACCGGTTCGAGCGCGTCGCCTCGTACTGCGATCTCGACGGTGTGTTCAAGGACGCGGTCGACACTGCGTTGATCCGAGCAGTGGGACGCGCTCGTCCGCGTTGCTGCTTCGCTGACGGGATCGATCGGCGCCCCCAAACGTGAGTTCGCGGCCAGCTCGGACCGCCTCGCGAAGTCCCTCTCCGCGCTGGGGCGACTCGTGAAGACGAATTACATCTTCCGGTATGTTCACGACGCCGCCATCCGCGACCGCGAGCCCCTGCAGCTGAACCGCGGGGAGTCGCGGCATGCGCTCGCGCGCCGGACCTTCTTCGCGAACCAAGGCACGTCCGCAGCGGTGACGTCGAGGAGATCATGACTTGAGCGCTTGGGGCTTCTGGCAAACGCGGTGCTCGTCTGGAACACGGCAAAGATCGCCGAGATCGTCCGCGAGCTGGAGGCCAACGGCCAAGCGGTGGCTCGCTCGGAGCTCGCCGCTGATGAACGCCGACGTCATCGCGAACGGAACCTATACTTTCCGCCGTGATTTCACACCCTTGGACCACTCGGAGTAACGACAGCGATGGGGCAACGACCTCGCAGATGAGCTCCGCCGCGGAAGCCTACCTTTCAGTCTTGAGTGCGTACTCGCACGGGCCAGCCTCGTAACAACACATCAACCGCAGGCCGCCAGGCGCACGAGTTTCCGTGCCAACCGTTCTCCCGTCGAATAATGCGATTTGTAGCGTCTTCTTGTGGGCATCGATTCCCATACTCGTGATACCCTTGTCCACGACCGGCTCTTTGCCTGCGGCTCTGGCGTCTTGAGGCTACCTGCGATTTGCGTGTCTTTGCAGCATCAAATTGTCGGACTTCTCGTCAGAGAAGTCACGCGAGCCGGTCGTTCCATGCTGTCTAGATCCCGGCGGATAACCCCTTCCAGCTCGCACATTCCCACGCGTAGCCCGTGAGCTTGCGGACAGAGCGAGTTCGCTCAGGAACGGCGCGGCCAGCACGCTCTCGTCGCAATACTTTTCAGAAAATGTTTCGCAAGAATCGGAATGCCCTCAGTTCGCGCGAAGCGGAGGGAACGACGATGTCGCCCGTAGAGGCGCCGCACCTATGCTGGCCTGTGCTAGCGTCCGCGTCTTCGTTCGTTGAGGCCGGTGAGACCGCTGAGTTCACGGCGCCGACTTGGATGCCGACCTTAGAAGGCGAGCATTCGGAAATCCGGGGGCGCTGTCGACCAGGTCAGCGGGGGAGCGCGCGCTCACCAAGCACCTGGCCCATGGATGTGGGTGGCAACTCTAGGGGATCCAGGCCGAAGGCGAAGCATGCAGGCGATCGTCTCTGGTGCGTGGCGGCGTAGATTCAGCGCATCGGCCCCGCCACGAGACTTGCCGACGAGCCAACTCCAGCGCTCCGCTTCGAAAGGCGCCCGGTCAAAGGGTTGCGCCTTATTACTCAACGCGCTTCAGCACACCGTTGCCAATACGTGGGCGATGTCGACCCTAAACTCCGGATTGAAGCTCGAGCACATAGATCTGCAGGCGCCAAGACGACCGCGCGAAGTCGGATCCCATTGAGATATGGACACATCTGCGGCGTTCGCATCGTGGTGTTCTCACGTGGAAACAACGCATTATTATTCGACGCCGATCTCGACGTCGTTCCGACGTTTTGACGGGGCTCGCATGCTTTTCACTTGTACCGCGCGGCAAAAGATATGCAGAGATCGCCCGCGGGGCGGGGACGCGCAGCCGTGCATCACTGATGGGGCAAGATGAGCATCACTCGAATCAATCCGCCCGCGACGCAACGCCCCTTTATTAAGCTCACGGGCGTCTCGAAGACATATCGGCGAGGAAGCCAAGTTGTTCCCGTCCTCGACATGCTCGACCTTGAGATTGAGCAAGGTTCGTTCGATGCTATCATGGGCCCCTCCGGATCCGGGAAGACCACCTTGCTCAACTTGATGAGTGGGATCGACCGAGCGAGCACGGGTCGCATCGAAGTCGCCGGCGTCGACATCACGCATCGCTCGGAGGACCAGCTGGCAGATTGGCGCTTGCGGCACGTCGGGTTCGTTTTTCAATTCTACAATCTAGTACAAGTCCTCAACGCGTTTCAGAATGTGGAGTTGCCCTTACTTCTGATTGGGCTCTCGGCGAAAGAGCGTCGCGAGCGCGTGAACACCGCGCTCGCGCTGGTTGGCCTGGCTGAGCGCAGCACACACTATCCGCATCAGTTGTCTGGGGGGCAGGAGCAACGAGTGGGCATCGCACGGGCGATAGTGACCGACCCGACGTTGATCGTCGCCGATGAGCCAACAGGCGATCTGGACCGTGAAAGCGCATCGCACATTCTCGCCCTTCTGAAACGGCTGAACGAAGATCTGGGTAAGACGATCATCATGGTCACACATGACATCGCTGCTGCCGAATCGGCGCGCTTGATCCGTCGCATCGACAAGGGCAAGTTGACAGCAAATCTGCCGCCAAGCAGATCGCTCGCAAACGCCTGAGCCGATCGCAAATTCGGAGGTCCGCTACCCGATGGCTATTCTACGATTGGTGTTCCGCTTGGCCTTGCGGAACCGAGGCCGCACGTTGATTACGGCGCTCGGTGTCGGCGTCACCCTGCTCGCGTTTCTGACACTGCGCACGCTAGTGGCCACCTGGTACTCCGTCAACCAGGCCAATTCCTCCAGCGACCAGTTCGAGGTCCGCCACAAGATTTCCATCGCGTTCCCCATCTACAGACGCATGGCGGAGAGAATCCGGGCAATCCCGGGCGTCGAGGAAGTCTCGGCGTTGATCTGGTTTACAGGTAACTACAAGGACGAAAGACGGCGCTTCGGGCAACTCGCGGTCGAGCCGACCTTCTTCGACATCCACCCGGAATACGCAGCGCCGGCAGACCAAATGGCGAGCTACCTGGCAGACCTGTCGGGCGCATTGGTTGGCGTCGAACTCGCCAAGAAGTATGGCTGGCAATTGGGCGACAAGATCACGCTCACCGGCACACTGTTCCCGGGCGAGTGGGACCTGACGCTCCGTGCGATATATCCTGGTGAGGATGCTCCGGATCAGGCACGCCTGTATATGCATTACAAGCACTTGAACCTGCTCGACGAGCGCGCGCATCGCCTCGTGGTCAAGGCCAGCCCCGCCGCTGCCAACAAAATAGATGCGGTGTTTGCCAACTCTGGGACCCCGACTAGGACAGAGAGTCAGCTCAGCGTCCAGCAGTCTTGGGCGTCGTGGTCCATTGTGGTGACGAACGCCATCCACTATGCCGGTGCGCTGGTGCTCGCCGTCTTGATGCTCGTGCTGGGCAACGCCATGGCGATGGCGGCGCGCGACGCGACGCGCGAGTACGCTGCGATGCGCGCAATCGGCTATCGTTCTCGGCATGTAATGGCCATCGTCATGGCCGAGGGCGTGGTGATTGCGCTGGCTGGCGTAGCACTGGGCCTCGTCGTCGCGCCGTCAGCGCTTCGCGCGTTGGCCAAGCTCCTGGAGCAGCGCTTGGGTGGCTCCTGGCAGCTAGCGTTAGACCCGGGAGTGACGCTGATCGCAGCAGCCACGGGCTTGGTCGCTTCCATGATCGCGTCTGCGCTGCCTGCCTGGCGGTCTGGGCATCTGCCGATCGCAGAGGCACTGAAGAGAACCACATGACCAAATCGGCTCGGGAATGAGGCCAGCTAAGGTGTGGAGTGTACTAGAATGATGGATCTCCTGGCCATCGCAGTCGGGTCACTCGCGGGCGGCACACTCCTCGTGCTGCTTGGCGGATTGCTCTTGTCTCTTCCCGTCGTTCTCGTGCAGACCGTCCAGGTGACAGTGCGCCGTGAGGGCCTGCCGGTAATCTACAGCCTGCGTTCGCTCGGGCGGCGAAAGGTCACAGTGGCTGCCACATTCTCCGTGTTGGCTCTGGTGGTCTTCGTATTCACAGCGGCGCTGATGCTGGCAGAAGGAGTTCGGCACACGCTCGAGGCAACCGGCAATCCTCTCAACGTGAAGATGCTTAGGGAGAACTCGATTTCAGAGGGAACGAGCTGGCTTACCGAGGAGCAGCTACGGCAGCTCTCAGTGGCGCCGGGTGTAGCGAGCGACGGTTCGGGCAAGCCGCTCGTTTCAGGAGAGCTCGTCGTTTTGATTTGGGCGGCGCGCCGAAATGCAACCGGTCCGAACGACGGCGCAAACCTGACCGTGCGAGGTGTGCACCCCGTCGCCTTCAACGTCCATCCTGCACGCAGCTTGACCGGTCGGCAATTCTCAACCGGAGCACAGGAGATCGTCATCGGGAGGTCACTTGCAGGGCATTTCGAGGGTGCTGAACTCGGCGGCACGATGACGTTTGCCGACGACCACTGGAAGGTGGTCGGCATCGCCGACCACGGCGGCACGGCACACGACTCAGAGGTCTGGGGGGACATCGAAGTGATGAGCACCACGTTCAAGCGTAGCTTGACGACCGCGACAGTGCGCCTCACCGACGTCTCGGCGTTCGACCAGTTCGCCGCTGCGCTAGAAATGAGCTCGCGACAAGTGGAGTTGGTGCCGAAACGCGAGGCTGAATACTGGCGAGAGCTCTCCGAGAGCTACGTCGGCTTCGTCACGCTTCTTGGAAGCGTGGTCGGCCTAATCTTTTCATTCGGCGCTATCCTCGGCACGCTGAACACCATGTATGCACAGGTCGCGGCTCGAACTCGCGAGCTTGGCACGCTGCGAGCCATTGGCTTCAAGCGGCGCGCCATCCTGACGTCCATCGTGCTCGAATCTGTATTGCTATCGCTCGCCGCTGGAGCGGTCGGCGTGCTGGCCGCTTCACTGCTCGGTCGATCCGAGTTCAGACTGACTACCGTAGAGACGCTGAGCGAGATCACGTACAGATTTCACCTCACACCAGAGATAGTACTGGGTTGCCTGACGCTTTCCGCCCTGATGGGTTACGCGGGCGCGCTACTGCCCGCTATGCGCGCCGCGCGCATACCAATCGTCAGCGCCGTCCGAGCCGAGTAATCAGACTGGCGCCTTCACCGCTCACGGGTAATGCGGTCGCGTGAGTTGCGATTCGACGTTCGCCCGTCGGGCACGTCCTCCAGCGGAGTCGCGCACGCACTAGCCACGTGAATCTCAGAAAGTCCATCATGCAAGATACTCCTGCCGCTCGAGAGGGCTGGTCGTCACAGCAGAGGCTCGCCGTGCTCCTGTCAGCCGCTGCGGCGGCCTCGATAGCGGTCTTTGATCCATGGCTCGGCTATTTGATCGCGACGGTCATCCTGAGCCTCGTATCGGGCGTCGTCGTCCTGTTCAAAGTGGCGAGTGTCATCGCCAACTATTCGACATCACCGCTCATCGCGATCGGCAGCAGCGAGCTTGCGGGCACCGCCGATGAATGTCTGCCCACCTACACCGTGTTGTGTCCGCTGTATGACGAGGCGGCGCTGGTGCCACAGCTGCTCATGGCGCTATCGGAGCTCGACTATCCGCGCGCTCGTCTCGATGTCATTCTGCTCGTCGAGGAGCAAGACCTCCCGACGCGGCATGCGGTCGAGGCGCACGGCGAGTGGCTTCGCACGCTCGGCGGCCGCTGCCTCGTCGTATCGGACGCCACCGGGCCGCGGACCAAACCGCGCGCGTGCAACGCTGGTCTCGAGATCGCGCGGGGCGAGTTGCTTACAATCTACGACGCAGAGGATTGGCCGGAGCGCGACCAACTGCGCAAAGCGGTGGTGGCATTTCGTCGCCTATCGACGCAGGTCGCATGCCTACAGTGCAAGCTGAACTATCACAACTATGACACTAACCTGCTGACGCGGCTCTTCACTCTCGAGTACACCGCCTGGTACGACGTATTCCTTCCCGGGCTGCGCGCCTTGCGCGGTGTGATTCCACTCGGCGGTACGTCAAACCATTTTCGGGTGCCGGTGCTCCGCCAGGTCGCGGGTTGGGACGCCTACAACGTTACCGAAGACTGCGATCTCGGCGTGCGCCTGGCTCGGGCCGGGTTCACCACCGAGCTTCTCGACTCCACGACTTGGGAGGAAGCCTGTGCAGACCCGCGCGCCTGGCTGAAGCAGCGTTCCAAATGGACCAAAGGGTACCTGCAGACTTTCGTCTGCCATACGCGGACGCCGCGTCAGCTTCTGCGAGGACTGGGCGCTTACCGAATGGTGAGCGTGCTGGTCACTGTGGGCGGCTCGGTGATGGCCTCTGCAGCGCTCCTGCCGGCGCTGTTCCTCAGCGCGTTCGCGCTCTGGTACTGCTGGCGCGACCCGCTCTGGCGGCCAGATCGCATCACAGTAGGGGCGGCGCTGAGCCTCGCGAGCTTCTTCCCTTACATCATCGCCGTGCACGCCATCGCGGCCCATCAACGCCGGCGCTGGGCGCTCATTCCCTATACTTTGCTCTTACCCCTGTATTGGGTCCTCGCGAGCGTGGCGTCCATTCGCGGGATCATCCAGTTCTTCACCAACCCCTTTCAATGGGAAAAGACTCCGCACATCAGTGCCGCAGAGTCTTTCGGCGTCAAAGGCGGCATTGAATCCGCGCCCGCGTGTGAGCCCACGCAGGCGTCGTTGGTGCCGGCGTCCGAACGCTCGGCGGCCAGGCACGTGCGCGCCCGCCAAACGTCATCGCGGGAGGAATTCGCTCATGCTAAAGCGATAACGGCGCTTTGTGTCGCGCTCGCCCTATTGATCCTGCCCTCGGCGCTGCTTCACCCAAAGCCGTTTGAGACGCGGGAATTTTCGCAAACGATCGACAGATCGTGGTTTGGCTCGCAGCGTGTGAAAGTCCACGCACGACTCACCGGCTCGATGGATGATGATCCGCGTCTACGTGCATTCCGTCGCGTGACGAAAGCGTTCGTGACGGCCGACGATGCCGAGTGGTTCGAGCACGACATCGGCGACATCACGCTCAGCGGGCGGGATATCGAGTTCTCGATTCCGCTCGATGCGGGGTGGCTTCCAAAGGACTCGGCCCAAGCCTGGGGCCCGCAGTTCACCCGACATATTCGCAGCTTCGGGTTCCGGCAGCTCGTGCTCGATGGCTCAAAGCCACCGGGCGTAGAGATCGTGCGGTACGATCTCCTCGGCGCGCGCGAGCCAGACCCCGTTGACATCCAAATCGAGAAGCCGTTTCCCGAGGAAGCGCAGACCTTCGCAGTCATCGAAGCGCATTTCACTACCGGACGCGAGTGGCGGAACCCGTTCGACGCGGAGGATGTTGATTGGACGGCGGTCTTCCAGACTCCCTCGGGTAGCGAGGTGAAGGTGCCCGCATTCTATACGCGAGACTACTCGCGAACGAAGGTAGAGGGGGCTGACGTACTGGCCCCTAGCGGCGCCTTCTACTGGGCCGCGCGCTTCAACCCGATGCATCCCGGCACGTATCGATGGCACGTCGAGGGAAAGGACCGAACAGGCCCGCTGGGCAGCTCTGCCGTCCGTGAATTGGAGGTGTCGCCGTCCGGACGCCGTGGATTTGTGCGTCTGGATCAAACGTCGGGGCGCTTTGCCTTCGACAACGGTGAACCGCACTATCCCATCGGCATCAACCTGGCGGGCCCCCAGGACGGACGTGAGCAACTCTACGATTTCAAAATGCCACCCAATGAAGGCGGCTCCTTCATCATGGAGTCGTATCTGGAGGCGATGAGCCGCGCCGGAATTACGCTGGCCCGAGTCTGGCTGTCGCCCTGGTTTGGCGGTCTCGAGTGGCGCGCCGATGCTCTCGGGTACCACGGCGCTGGTCAGTATAACCTTCAGAACGCTTGGCGAGTCGATCGGTTGTTGAACAGCGCCGATCGGCTCGGCGTGTACCTCGAGCTGCTGCTCTTTCCGCACGGACCTTATATGCCGGAGGAGCTCGAACCATGGGGCAAATCACTCGACACCCAGTGGAATGAGAATCCATACAACGCCGTCAATGGGGGCCCGGTGAGCGAGCCTGGTGGATTCTTGAAAAACGAAGCCGCGCGAGCGGGCACGAAAAACTACCTACGGTACGTCGCGGCCCGATTCGGCGCGTACACGTCGCTACAGAGCTGGGACCTCTGGAACGAGGTGGACACCGTCACCATGAACGTGCCGGTCATTGCAGATTGGCATCGCCGCATGGCTCCCATACTGCGCCAACATGACCTCGGACAGCACCCCATCTCGACGGGTTTTCGCTTGGAAGGTTACCCCGACGTATGGACTATCCCCGAACTCGACTTCGTGCAACGCGAAGCGTACCGCCACGCTGACACCTTCGGCTTGATCGAGCGGCTGGAGGCACGCATGGGCGAGCTATTGCAGTATCAAAAGCCCGTCGTCATCTCCGAATTTGGCGGTGCCTGGTGGGGCGGCAGCATGGACATGCTCGCGCAGAACATCCACGACGGCCTGTGGGGCGGCTGGGTCCTCGGGCTACCGAGTTCGCCCATGGCATGGTGGTGGAATCTGATCTTCGAAAAAGATCTGGGGCGGTACCATGCCGTCTTCTCACGATTTGTCCAAGGTGAAGACCTGCGGGGTCGAGCTTGGAAGCGCGTCTCGGCCCCGGTCGATGCAACGGCTCGAAACCTGCTGGCTCGCTCATACCAAAGCACCGATCGCGCTTATATCTGGCTCTACGATCCGGCAGTCACCGAGAAAATCGAGCCGTTACCGCCACATATCCGTCACATGATTGGCATGGGCCCAAAGCCGGATCGCGAGCCCGACGTGCTCCCGCTGAGCCCTGGCTATGCTTCACTCGACATGGTGCTGTTCCCAGAAGTTCGTGACGCCGTGCTTGAGGTCCGCGAATTGACCGATGGTGACTATCGAGCGGAGGTCTGGGATACGTGGGCCATCGGCGCGCCCCGCACCGTGCCGTTCGTGGTCCGTGCTGGCACGGGGCACATCGCCCTGCCGCCGCTGACCCGCGATGTCGCCCTCAAGATCATTCGAGATCGATGAAAGCTGCTGCGCCCGACGATCGGCGGCGCTGACGCTGTCAGCCCCCGTATGTCGGCGCTGGGGTCAATCGATACTTTCGAAGCTCGTCATAGAACCGTTCGCTGTGGGCATAGGCCGCCCGGAGATGGCCGGGCACCTCTCCAGGGTCGCCATGCTTAAAGATCCGCGTGCTGTTCTCCGCGTCCACGTGCCACCGGCGCCAAAGGCGCCACGCCTCGACGGGCCCAGCCTGCCAGGTCAGGCTTCGACTGATGAATGGGATCTCAAGCTTCTGCGCATAGGCGCACATCATAGCCTCTGGGTTGTCGCAGAAGTCGCCCGCGTCGATCACGATGGGCAGCGTCCCGTAACGCGCAGACACCTTCTCGAACAGTTGATACTGAAGCTCATATCCTGTCTCTTCCAGTTCGAAGTCTGGAAGCAACTTGAAGAGTGAGGGGATGGCCCACCTCGGGTCGCGGATGATGAAGGTGTGCCGAACCGCATCGAAGAAGCCGTGATCCATGTACCGCTTCGCGTGATACGCGAGATCCTTGAAGAACACGGGCGACCGGCGGCTCCTCCTGAGCAGGTCATTTGCGACGTGTTCAAAATCATGTTCCGGCAGTGGAGTAACTTCCGCGTAGCGGTTGGAGCACCGGTTGTTGCTGAAATAGTAGGCGGCCGAGAAGGGCTCGTGACAGACGTCAAAGTCACCACGTTCGATGAAACAGCGTTCGAACGCCGTGGAAACCGATCGGGGCGTCGACCACAAAGCGATGATCCGGGTATTCATACCGATGAGTTCCAGCAGAGGGTCTATGTTGCAGGGTGTAGGCGCGGTCCCCCTGTTCAAGTCACTCGGGTGCAGCCGGAGCCAGATCCCGGTGGTGATGGGTAGAGGGTAGAGAAAGCGCGGGTTTTCGAGGATGTTGCGGGGTGCGACCCACCACGACAGCCA
>JAYTOL010000091.1:0-8711 GCA_043747815.1 Deltaproteobacteria bacterium | reverse complement strand
AGGCGAGTCATCGACGCGAGTCTACCTGTACCGGCGCAAAGTGATCGTGTTCCTGCCCGGCGTCTTCGGCAGCCAGCTGCGGGTAAAAATGCCCGATGGCACAACCCTGGGGTTTCCGGACTTCTACGCGGAGCCGGCGCACTCGGAGCCCCTGGAGCCCCTCGGATCCGACTACGCCTTGCTGAAGCAGCTCGGCGGCCATGCCTGGAATCAAAAGGTCGGCGGCCTCGAATGCGATGCAGCAGGGCGCCCCCTCATCCAGCCCATCCAGCCCACTCTGCTGCGCGTCTGGGGCAAGGCCTACGACGTCTACGATGATTGCCGGAGCGCTCGCATGCAGTACTTCAGCGGAGTCCCCGAAGCCTTCCGCCTCGTCGAGCTCCAGGTGTTCGCGTACGACTGGCGCACCGATCTGACCGAGTGCGCCAAGGAGCTAGCGGTGAAGCTCGAGGCGCTGCAGGCCCACCTCCGCAGCCTGCCCGACGTGGACGACGAGGTCGCCCTGGCGGGCCACAGCACCGGCGGCTTGATCATGCGGCGTGCGCTCGGCGAGCCGGGCATGCAAGCGATAGTGAGCCACGCCTTCTTCATCAGCGTGCCCTTCCTCGGCGCACCCAAGGCCCTGTCCGTCATCCTGACTGGGCAAGACCCGCCCGGAGGCGAATCCATGATCCTTTTCGTGACGGCCGATAGCTTGAGAGACGGCGCGCTCAGTATGCCCATCGTCTACCACCTCGCCCCGAGCGCCGCGTACCCCGAGCGCGTGGCCTTCACGCCGAGCCGCCCCGCCGGCGCGCCTCACTCCATCGAGGACGACAAACGCGACCTCATCGAGTCCGCCATCAATGCTGGCTTCAGGCCGCGGCCCCGCTTCGTCAAGGCTGGAGCGGGTAGCGACGTTGACCGCGCTCTCCTGGCGGCGAGCGCTGACGACTGGCACGCGTTCTGGGCAGAGGCTTCGGAGCGAATGCGCGCGCAGGAGCTGTACGATGCGATGTTTCCGCGCGGGTATCCGGAGCGGGATGGGTGGATGCCCGAACAGATCAAGTCGCGACGCCTGGAAGGACAATACGCGGCGCGCGTGACGGGCGGTTGGAATACGGCGCTAGCGGCGCGAGCCGAACGGTTTCATCGGGAGTCGCTGGAGATTAGCCGCTCGGAGGCGTGGGCGGAGAAGTCGTATGTTTTCTATTCGATCGATCGTTCGGCGACCACGCTCAGCGTGCATCTAGAGCGCGTGAGCGAGGTAGGATTTGCGGGCCCGATCGATCTTTTGAAGGATGAGAACATTCCGGTGTTGCGCTTTCTCGACGGGCAGGTGGAGCCGCCACGGGGGGAGGAGGAGCAGATTCTCGGCAAAGATTGCAGCGTGCCCGCGCCGACTGTGCACCAGTGGACCCGCGCTAACGGCCAGTGCCGGAAGGTGGTTTGGCGACTTTGGGGGAGGAACGCGGACGAGAAAGGCGACGGGACGGTGCCACTAGAGAGCTTGGTCGGATTCGGGGGAAGTGCACGCTTCGCACCCCCCATCACAGAAGGCAGACACCGGGCCCATGCGGACACGCCGAAAGAGGGCAGCATCTGGCTCCTCATCATGCGCTCCTTGCAGGGGACCTGGGCACCGGCCCCGATCAGCAGCGACGATGCACTTCGTGCGATTCGTACTGAAAATGGCTGAGAAGCGGCACTGGGGATGGCAGCTCACCTGGGTGCTGTTCGGACTCGGGCTCGGGCTCATGTCCGGGCCGATCGGGGACTGGTATGACTACCTGAATCAACTCTGGTCTGGTAGGTCATCCCTCTCGGGCCACAAGTTCGATTCGTCCTTCGGCCTCGATCGAGTCCCGGGATGGCTCACGCTCATCGCGGGCTGGTGGTGTATCGCTCACGGGCTGGACGGCGCGGGAATGCTTCCGAGCGACTTGCCTACTAAGTTCGCCCGAATGCGCTTCCGGCTGCGCTGGCTCCCAGTGCCTATCATCGGGACGCTGGGTACCTACGTTGCACTAGCATATCATAACGCCCCACCGCTGGTCTTGACCATAGACGTCGAGAACGTGCCACCTGGAGCAACTGTCGAAGGCCGCGCCATCGTAGGAAGCTTCGCCCGGCACGAGAGTCGTTACGGGGCCACGTTCGACTATCTCTTCGGTGTCAACCTGCCACCTAACTGGCTGACGATTTCGTTCTCCAACCAGGCACATTCAGAGTTCCGATTTGCCGGCGGTCGCCTCAGTCTTCAGAACTGGCAGCCCGATCTGAAGCGCATGTTCGTTGGTATCGAGGACGAGATCCAGGGCAAGGCCGCACTCGTACTGCTCGACGTAGCTTCCGACGATCAGCATGCTGGGACGATCCGCGTGACGAGACAGTCGCTCGAAGAGTGCCGAGCTCCTTCGACGCGCGGAGCCTGCTTGACTCAGGTCGCTCCTCTCTCCTTCCGCGAGAGGGAAGTCCGAATCGTGTTTGATTTCACAGATATCTCTCTCGAGTTGTACGAGGACCCCCCAATCTATAAATTGCCAGACTACAACTAGGGTCAAGCTTCTGTCGGAGTCGAACGATGACAAAGCCTTTCTGTCGAGTCGAGCTTGTGTGAGGACCTAAGCGATGACCGGATCCGAAGTAGTTCGTTCGAGGTCTTTCATGACTGCAGACAGCTTGAGAGACGGCGCGCTCAGTATGCCCATCGTCTACCACCTCGCGCCGACCGCGGCGTATCCCGGGCGCGTGGCCTTCACGCCGAGCCGCCCTTCCGGACCGCCCATCTCCATCGAGGACGACAAACGCTACCTCATCGAGACCGCCATCAACGCTGGCTTCAGGCCGCGGCCTCGCTTTGTTCAGGCGGGAGCGGGCAGCGACGTTGACTGAAGTGCACCAGTGGACACGAGTCGACAGCAGGTGCCGGAAGGTGGTTTGGCGACTTTGGGGGGAGACCGCGAAGAATGCCGGGGATGTGACGGTGCCGCTGAAGAGCTTGGTCGGATACGGAGGAAAAGCGCGATTCGCACCACCCATCGCAGAAGGCAGCCATTACAGCCGCCATGCAGATACGCCCAAAGAGGGCAGCATCTGGCTCCTCATCATGCGCTCCTTGCAGGGGACCTGGGCACCGCCGCTAAGCACCGCGGACGATGTGCTCAGCGCGCTTCGCAAATCTGGAGCACGCTGATCATGTCTGAGAAGCGGCACGGGGGATGGCAGCTCGCCTGGGTGCTGTTCGGACTCGGGCTCGTGCTCCTGTCCGGGCCGATCGGGGACTGGTACGACTACCTAAATCAGCTGTGGTCTGGTTCCACGTCGTTAGACGGCCACAAGTTCGAATCGTCCTTGGGCCTGGATCGAGCCCCAGGATGGCTCACGCTCATCGCAGGCTGGTGGTGTGTCGCGCGCGGCCTGGGCGGTTCGCGCAAGCCTCCGAGCGATCTACTCGCGAGGTTCGGTCGAATCCGCTTCCGGTTGCGCTGGCTCCCTGTGCCCATCCTCGGGACGCTGGGGACTTACGTCGCACTGGCCTATCATCACGCCTCACCGCTAGTCTTGATCATAGACGTCGAGAACGCGCCGCCGGGAGCAACTGTGCAAGGCGGCGCCACCGTAGGGAGGTATGCTCGGCACTGGAGTCGTTACGGGGCCACTTTCGATTACCTCTTCGGGTTCAACCTGCCACCTGACCAAAAGGTTTCGTTCTTCGACCGGCCAGCCTCGGCGTACCGGTTCGGCCCCAGTCGGCTCAGCATTCAGAACTGGCAGCCCTATGTGCAGAGTGTGTTCGTTGGCATCGAGGACCAAGCGCAGGACAACGCCGCGTTCTTGTTGCTTCGAATAGATCCCGACATTCGGCACACCGAGCCGATCCGCGTGACACACCAGTCGCTCCAAGAGTGCCAATCCCCGGACTATACGAAGGGTGGAGCCTGCCTGATTCAGATCTCTCCTCCAGCGGGAGGTCCGAGTCGTGTTTGACCTGGCAAACATCAAGCTCGAGCAGTTCGACGAGGCGCCTTTCTACAGAGTCGATCTTCTGTGGGGACCTAAACGATGACCGGGCCCGAAGGTGCACGTTCGAGATCCCGCTCCTCAGACTTTTTCGACCCGACCCCGACCGTCTTCACGCGCGACGACTACGTCGCTGCGCACGGGCGTCACGACGCTAGCACGCAGGCTCGTCGACATGCTCGAGCATCCGACCTCGGCGTGGGCTGGGAAGAGCTCTGGCGCTCGCTCGAGACCACGCCAGCCGCCTGCCCCTCACGCCGACAGCACGCGCACTCCCGAGAGTTTTGCAGCGGCTCTCTCGAACGTGGCCACCTCGACGGCACCGGCGCGAAGGTAGTTCGAGTGGATGAGGCGATCGATGAAACCCGGCTTCGCTGATTCCAGGTTGCGGGTGGACAGCACCTCGCCCATTTCGGCGCTGGCCTGGATACCGGGTGTCGTGAACAAGCTGCGGAGCGCACCGAGGGTGTCCTTCTTCGATACCTGGTAGTGATATTGGAGCGCATAGTAGGACTCCGCGACCACCCAATCAGAGACGAGCACGCGATCTCCTGCCTGAGCTCGCTCGAGGACATAGTCGAGGGCGACCGCTGCCAGATCTTCCGGCTTACCTATCAGCAGCCGAACGACTACGGTCGTGTCGAGGCCGACGGTCACCGTTTTCGCTCCGTCGCGATCCCGCGTGCAACACTGTCGCGAATCGCGACCATGTCATGCTGCTTCGCGTTGGTCGCATACGAGCGCAGTATCCCAAACCAAGGTGGCGGAGCTCCTGTTTTCTGGCGCCCGGGCACAGCGCGCTCGGGGCTAGATCCGCGCTCCACCTGCGCCACGTAGCTGCGGAACAGCTCTTCCGTGACCTCCCGCACGGCCTTCCCCTCGAGCGCGCTTTTGGCTTTTACCTGACGGTACAATTCGTCAGGGATTTCAATCGTCGCCTTCACAAAACAAGTAAACCATATTCCTGTATTACCGTCAAACAGGTCCAACGGCCGTCGGGTTCTCATGGGAGTCGACGCTCGTGACTTCCGGGAACGCCCAGCGTTTAACGCGAGCCGATGAATTGCCCGAAGCCCGCCAAGTATTCGCGAAGCAGCTGCTCGATCTTGGTGTCGACGAGCTTGCCCGTGGCGTCGAAGGCTTGGCCCGCGCCAGCGACGTAGAGTTGCTTCCCGAACCAGGGCTGAGTGCCGAGGGTTCGCAGCACGGGCAGCCACGCGGTTTGGGAGAGGCGCGTACCGCCCTGACCTGGTGTGGCTCCGATCACGCCGACGGGCTTGTTGCCGAAGACGCGCGCGATGTCTTTTCCGGGCCGAGAGAGCCAGTCGATGGCGTTCTTGAAAACTCCCGGTAAGGACTGATTGTACTCCGGCGTGACGAGTAAGAGGCCGTCGGCGCTGGCGATCTGATCCTTGAGTGCGGCCACCGCGCTGGGGATGCCGGAGGCGGCTTCGACATCGGCGTCATAGAGCGGGATGTCGCGGATGGAGCCCACCGTGATGGTCAGATCTGCCGGAGCGAGCTCGACCGCGGCCCGCAGCAGTGACGCATTGTAAGAGCCCTGCCTCAGACTGCCCGAAATTCCCACGACGACCATGCTCGCTTCTCGCACAGTTGAAGTGGCGCGAGAAGGAGCGAATCTAGTAGCGCCCTGGGTGGGGCTCGCGCGTCGCTGATCTCTACCGTGCCATCCGGCGCGGGCAGCGAGCGCTCTCGGAGCGGCTGCTTACTCGCCGACGAGCTCTGAGTAGAGCTCGGGGTTTTCACTCAGGGTGCCGTCGTCGATGCAGCCCGACCAGGCGCCATCGGAGCAGATGTCGAGACCCTTGACACAATTGGTCAGGTCGCCGTGCTGGCCCAGGAAGATCGTGCACTCTTGAACCGAGCCGCTCTGGCACTTGACCTGCGCCACCTGTGCGGCCGCGTTAAGCTGAACGTCGGTGGCGGTGTAGGTCGGTTGGTCGTCGGCATTGGAACAAGCCACGCTGCAGAGGGCCGCGCTGGCGGCAATGAGGGCGACGACGCGGCGGGAAAAGCTGAGCAGTGACATGCTCTGCGTTAATGCAACCGGCATGCCGGTTAATGGCCAGCGTTAATTGCGTTAAAAAGCCGCTCTTTTTAGGGACGGTGACGAAAGCTGTCACTTCCTCCTGGAAACGGGTGACGCAAATTGTCGTTAAGAAGGGTTTAGATTCTTGAGAAGGTCACCAATTTTGGCTACCAAGCGATGCCCGAAAGATCCGAGCCGCCCTAATGGGGGCCCCGATTCCGGCCCGTTATCTGGGCTGGTGGGTTCTCGGTCTCGGACCTTAACGCAGACGGGACGCCAAGAGGTGGGGAGCGCTCGGGCTCCTCCAACCCACCACCTCGTTTCGCCCGTGAGCCTCGCCTTTCTCCATGAACATTCGAAACATCGCCATCATCGCCCACGTCGACCACGGCAAGACCACCTTGGTGGACGCCATGCTACGCCAGACCGGCGTGTACCGAGCCAACGAGGCTGTCACCGATCGCGTGATGGACAGCAACGACCAGGAGCGCGAGCGCGGCATCACCATCAGCGCGAAGAACGCCAGCGTCACCTACAAGGGGACCCGGATCAACATCGTCGACACACCGGGCCACTCGGACTTCGGCGGCGAGGTCGAGCGCATCCTGCTCATGGCGGACGGCGCGCTCTTGCTGGTGGATGCGGCTGAAGGCCCGCTGCCTCAGACGCGCTTCGTGCTCGACAAGGCGCTGCGGCTCGGCATGCCGCTCATCGTAGTAGTGAACAAGATCGATCGCCACGACGCGCGGCCCGAAGACGTAGTGAACGAGATTTTCACGTTGTTCTGCGACCTCGAGGCGAGCGACGTGCAGAGCAACTTCACGACCATCTACGCCATCGGCAAAGAGGGCAAGAGTGGGCTGACGCTCGACAGCGTCGGCGACGATCTGGTGCCGCTGTTCGAGGCCATCTTGAACAAGGTGCCCGAGCCCAAGGGGGACCCCAACGCCCCCCTGCAGATCCTCGTGCACAATATCCAGCACGACGACTACCTCGGGCGCCTCGCCGTGGGTCGCGTGCACCACGGCAAAGTGGTCACCAACCAGAGCGTGGTCGTGATCCAGGAGGAGGGGACCATCAGCGGGCGCATCGGCGTGCTGCAGACCTTCGAAGGGCCCAAGCGCGTGCGCGTGCCAGAGGTCGCCGCGGGAGACATCCTGTCGTTCGCTGGGTTCGAAGACATCCAGATCGGCGACACGGTGGCCAGCCCGGAGCTTCCGGTCGCTCTGCCGCGCATCATCGTCGACAACCCGACCATCAAGGTGCGCTTCACCATCAGTGACTCACCGTTTGCCGGCCGCGTCGGGAAATGGGTCACCACCCGCCACTTGCGCGACCGGCTGCACCGCGAGGCGCGCCACAACATCGCGCTGCGTGTGCAGAACACGGAAGAGCCAGATACCTTCGAGGTGTTTGGGCGCGGGGAGCTGATGCTCGCCGTGCTGGCCGAGACCATGCGCCGTGAAGGTTACGAGTTCTGCGTGGGCATGCCGGAGGTGGTGCGCCGCGAGATCGACGGCAAGATGTGCGAGCCGGTCGAGCGCGTCACGCTCGACGTGACGGAGGACTACATGGGCACGGTCGCCGCCATGATGGGCGAGCGGCGCGGGCAGATGGTCGGTGTCACCAACATCACCGACGTGCGCCGGCGGCTCGAATACCGCGTCCCCTCACGCGGCCTGATGGGCTTCCGCTCGCTCTTCCTCACGGAGACGCGCGGCACCGGACTCGTCAACTCGATCTTCGACGGCTGGGAGCCGCAGCCGGGCCCGATGATGCGCCGCCGCAACGGCTCGCTCGTCGCCGACCGTGACGGCACCACGATTCCGTATGCGCTCTTTCACCTGCAGCCGCGCGGCGTGCTCTTCGTCGGCTCGGGTGAGCCGGTGTACGAAGGCATGATCATCGGCGAGCACAACCGTCCGAACGACTTGGACGTCAACGTGTGCAAGGAAAAGAAGCTCACCAACATCCGCGCCGCCGGCCGTGACGAGAACATCATCATCTCCACCCCGCGCACGCTCACCATCGAAACCGCCCTCGACCACATCGACGGCGACGAGCTCGTGGAGCTCACCCCCGACGCCATCCGGCTGCGCAAGCGCGTGCTCGACAAGCGCAAGCGCCCGCGCCGCAACGAGATGTGAGCGTCACGAGGGGGCTGAGCGGCGAACCGTTGAGGCGCGGATGACGTTAGGTGCCCCTGGCGGGGAGCGGGCCGCCAAGGTTTTCGTGACCTGACGCTCGGCTCCCGCGGCGCGCCGCCATGCCGCTTGCAGTGGGGTTCACGCTGGCCGTCGCGGGATACTCCGTTGCGGTGATGCCTTCTCCGTAAATCCGGCAGGTTGCGCTGGGTTGTATCTGCTAGGCTGTGTCGGACTCGAGCGAGGCCTAGCTGTGACCGACCCGGAAGAGATTGAACGTCTGCTGGGAGACCGCTTGCTAGAGACGTCGCGAGCCATCGGAGCAACGGTCAGATCATCCCGATCCTTGGAGCGATCGATCCGCTCATTCAACGTTTGGGCGACATTCGGGTGCTCGAGGCTCGGACGATTTCAGACGGGTGCAGCCGGAGCCAGATCCCGGTGGTGATGGGTAGAGGGTAGAGAAAGCGCGGGTTTTCGAGGATGTTGCGGGGTGCGACCCACCACGACAGCCA
>JAYTOL010000090.1:0-54934 GCA_043747815.1 Deltaproteobacteria bacterium | reverse complement strand
AGCCAGCGGCGGGTCGGTCCCAGCGCGGGGCACCTGGTCTCGCCGCACGACAAGCCGCCGCCTGCAGACTCGAGCAGCGCGCCCGACGGCAAGATAATGAGCGGCCAGGTGCGAAGAGGCGGCCGCGCGGAACACCGAGCTCGGTGATTCCTTTTGACGTCCGAGCAATCACGCGGGCGGGAAACATGGGTTTTACGACCAAGGCCTCCCGCTCAGCCTGTCCGGGGACGCCTTTACCACACCAGGCGCGGTCTGGCGCACGCCCCTAGCCTCAGCAGGTCGAATGGCCTGAGCCTTGAGTGCTCGGAAGATGGCTCGTCCCGATGAGGTGACCAACGTGGTGGTGAGAAGCCGCACGTTGGAGCATGCCAGTATTGCCACTCCCTCGGGTGGTTCCCGAGAGATACGGTCTATGTCGCTGGGACGTACCGCCTCGATGGCATTCCCAGATTAGGTAGCGAATGAATCCATGAATCTGCAGCTATTGATAGATTCCATCGTTCGGCAGACGACAGTCTTGATCGCTCAGCTGGCGACGGCGCAGGGCGTGCGTGCACCGCTCTCGCATGTCGCGAATCAGGTCTTTCTCGACTTGGCACAAGAGCTCAATCGGCAGGGAGTGAGCCGCAAGGTCAGCGCGGACATGTTTGGGCTGGCGCTGCGCACCTATTTGCGAAAAATTCAGCGGCTGGAGGAGGGCGCGACCGATCGGGGCCACTCGCTTTGGGAGTCCGTCCTACGTCACCTTCAGACGAGTAGTCCGAGCGTGGTCTTACGCGCCGAAGTGCTCATGCGCTTTCATCGGGACGAGCCGGAGCTCGTGCGCGGAGTATTGCACGACCTGTGCGACAGCGGCCTACTGTTTCGCATCGGCCATGGCGATGGCATGGGCTATCGCGCGGCCACGGAGGAGGAGCTCGGGCTACTCAGCGGGTCGTTGAACAACGGCGACGAGCTGCTCTGGGCCATCATTTATCGAGAAGGGCCGCTCGACATCGCAGTCCTGCGTCGCTTGATAACAGGACCGGAGCTCGAGGGAGGCTTGGCTCGCTTGCAGGACAACGGAAGCGTCGTGTGCGAAGAACACGCAGATGGGCGCCGCTTCACTGCCACGCAGTTCTTCGTTGCTCGCGGCGCGTCGAGCGGCTGGGAAGCCGCGATCTTCGACCACTTCCAAGCCCTCGTACGTACGATAGCCGCGCGCCTCTCCGCGGGTCCTTCAGAGCGGGAGACCGTCGGAGGCAGCACCTATAGCTTCGACGTGTGGCCGGGGCACCCGCTGGAAGCAGAGGCGCTTTCGCAACTGAAGCTCTTCCGTTCACGGAGCTCCGATCTAAGGCAGCGAATCGCTGACTATAACCGGGAGCACACACACCCTCGGTCGTATTCGGCGATCACCATTTATGCGGGGCAGTGTGTGGTGGAAGAACCAATCGATGAGGAGGAAGCTGATGCGACATGAGGATTGGCTCGCGGTATCGTGGCCCAAGCTACTCGCTATCGTCGTTCTGGTGGCGTGTTCCGGGCGTGTCGCGGACGTCACGGCGGTGGGCAGCGACAGCGAGTCCCACTTCCTGTCGCATTGCAGTCCGGGCAACTGTGACGAGGGGTTGAGTTGCCTGTTCGGAGTCTGCACGGCGCTGTGTGCCGAGGATAGAGACTGCCGAACGTGGTCGGCGGATTCCGTGTGCCGATCGGTAGACGACGGGTCAGCGTCTCGGTCGGTGTGCGACGTGGGGTGCGCGACGGATGCGGATTGTCGCGGGATCGGTGTCGGCCGTCGCTGCACGGGCGGCGTGTGCCGTGGGGGCACGGCCCTTTTGGCGGGCAGCTTTCTCCGCGGTTGCACAGAAGACAGCGGTTGCGTCGAAGGTTTGTTCTGCATCGACAACAACTGCAGCCGCCCGTGCGACGTCGAGGCCGACTGCGGTATCGCGGGCTCGAGCTGTCGACCCTACACGAATGAGCTCGGTGTTACGCGGGAGCGTTGCGTGCACCAGTGCCAGGGGTTGCCCGAAGACCCTGTCGCGTCGCACCGAGAGTGTGCCTTTCTCGGTGAGGGCGGGCGTTGTATTTCGGGGACCTGTCGTGAGACTCTCGCAGGGCAATGCGGTGACGTCGGTCAAGACGGCGCAGAGTGGGCCTGCTATCAGGACATCGCAGCAACCGCTTTTCGATCTGGTCATGCGGCACTACTCGATGCGGAACCGTGTATGCCGGTAGCCGACGGCCGGTTTTACGACATAGAGCACCGCTATTGCCCGGACACTAGCTGTGCCAGTGGGGAGAGTGGTTGCCCCGTGCACGGTTTGGTGCTGGAGACGCAGCCACTGCTGGAGAACACCAGCCATGATGAGAGAGCCCCGCTGTGGGCTGCGCAAGGCGAGGTCCGCCTGCGACAACCGTTGCGCCTGCCGATGGATCTGCTCGACCCTTTGGAGCGTTGTGAATTTTCTGTGGGGGTTCGCTATTGGGGCATCGAGTTCTTCGATCGCTACTCCTACCTGTCTCCCTATAGCGCCGACTCGATCATGAGTATGACGTCGAAGTCTCAGGGGTTCGGCATCTCCAGGCAGGCTATCGAGGGCGGCCTCTGGCAAGTCACTCACGACGTGGTGCTGCGCCACTCCGAGGTCAACGGCATCGCGGTGGATTCGCCAAGGGGGGCCATCGTCGAGAACAGCGAGGCAGACATCCAATTGCTAGCCGGCGGGGATCGCTGCCGGGTTATACAGGAGTTGGTTGGCGTGTCAGTGCGGGGTACGCTTGCTAACGTGATCAATGAGGCCATTCTTCTCTGGGCCCACGACCTGGGAGGCACGCTAGAATGCTCGATCTGCGGCGGTATCGACTGCGAGCTCGCCTGTCGATTTAAGTGATCGCGCGGGTCGTGCTGAGCGCTCGGCGATCACGTCACCATCTCGTCGTGACAGTGCACTTGTCGTTGCCATCGGTTGCCGATCATACAAGCGCAGCGGCCTTTTCGGGCTGGGTGTGGCTCGATCAGCAGCGCTCGGAACCGTGCCGGCTTGTAGGGAAAGGGCCAGAGGGTCGCTCCTACGCCGAACGCTCGCGCCGGTAACTCTCTGCTGTCGCTCACGCGGCAGTTCGGATCTGGCCAACTTCGATTGCTCTTTGCTCGCTCTCCTCTCATCTGCCGTGGCGAGCGCAGAGGTGCCGCGCAACCTGCCAAAACACCGGCGGAGGTCGTGCAGACCGACGAGCCGTCGAAGCGTGCAGGCGGTGGAGGATGAACACTGTGGTCAGTACTGTCGGCAGCATTGACCGGCCCCGTGCGTGCTGCCGAAGGCGTGGTGCAGGCCATCTTCGCGTGGGCTGTGCCAGCTCGAGTTCGTCGAGCGACGCTAGTCGCGCGTCGCTAGGCCCCGTCCCCACCGGAGCAGAACCGGGGAAGGCCGCGGATGCGCACGCCGAACGCGCTGGCGCCGTAAGCAATGGGACGCAGATCCCGAGGCTCCTTTGCCGGTGCCTACACAGATGCCAATACTGTAGGCATGGTTCGAGGCAAGTTGGTCCGGCAATACACCATCCGGAACATACCCGCGGCGGTCGATCGAGCTTTGCGGAAGAAAGCCGCCAGGTCCCGTCAAAGCCTGAACGAGGTCGCCCTCGCCGCGCTGGCCCAGGCTGCGCAGGTGAGCGCGCCCCAAGCGCGCGACTTGAACGCTTTCTTTGGGTCGTGGGTCGACGACCCTGAGGTCGACCTGGCACTGGCAGCACAGCGCCAGGTGGATGAGGACCTTTGGCGCTGAGAATCGCTCTAGATACCAATGCGTATAGCAGCGCAGCGAAGAACGACCCGCGCTTGCGCCAAGTGGTCAGCGCCGCGGAGCAGATATTCTTACCTTTCGTCGTAGTGGGCGAGCTGCGGGCTGGCTTTACCGCCGGCAGCCTGGGCAGGCGAAACGAAGCTGGGCTGGTAACGTTCCTGAGCTCACCACGTGTCGAGGTCCTGTATGCCGACGAGCAAACGACGCACCACTACGCTTCAATTTATGCGCAGCTGCGCCGGGCCGGCACTCCCATCCCCACCAATGATCTTTGGATCGCGGCCCTGGCGGTCCAGAATGATCTCGCGCTCTGTTCAACGGACTGCCATTTCGCTCACATTCCCCAGCTTCTCGGAAAGGACGCCAGTCCAAACCGGAAACACCAGGGAACTGGCCGTGATGAGCGACCTATTGGACCGGATGCCCGAAGCGGTGGCGCAGATGATCATCAAGGGCAATCGGGAAAAACCGAGTACGGTCACGAGCTGTGCTCGACCACGGGCGCTTCAGCGCTCGTGACCGACGTGCTCGTCGTGCAGGGTAAACCCCGCAGATGCGACGCTCGCCACCCAGGGTGATCGAACGTCAGAAAGACAACTTCGGA
Organism: Deltaproteobacteria bacterium; assembly: GCA_043747815.1. Classification (GTDB taxonomy): domain Bacteria; phylum Myxococcota_A; class Polyangia; order Polyangiales; family Polyangiaceae; genus SZUA-265. The sequence continues at coordinate 50,539 of JAYTOL010000090.1, read as the reverse complement.
AAAGCTCTCGATCAAACGAGTTTCGCTGCTTCTCTTCCGCGCCGACGAGCATTGGCCTCGGCGCTCCCGCGAGCCCAACCCGACGGGTGCATCCGTTGTTTGGGGTGCAAACAACTCCCTGGCGCGCCGCACCCCCTCACGCTGAGTGCGTCCGTTGTTTGTGGAGTGCAAACGAAGCCTCGGCTCGGCAGCGCGGCGCTTCTGGGGTACGGCACGCTCGTCGGCCCGATGGGTCACCCGCAGCTGCGGTGTTCTCCGCAGAATCCGGTTTTCGCCGCGATCTAGGCCTAGCCCTCGCCGAGGCTCGCGTGGGCCGCGCACGATCGCAGAGCGGACGCGAGCAATGCCGGGGTGCCATCCAGCGCCTTGCCAGTGGGGATCGCTGGCGGTGTTATACAGGAGTCGGTTGGCGTGTCAGTCTGCGGTAGCCTCGCTCAACTGGGCAGCTCGCACTGAGCGCTCGGCCAGCGCGCCACCTCTCTCAGTTATGACAGAGGCGCACTTGTTGTTGTCGTGCGTTGTGGTTCATGCAAACCCAGCGGCCTTTTCCGGACTGATTGCGGCCCATTGCGGACTGCGCTGGACAATGCCGTGCCCGCTTGTAGGGTAAAAGGGCTCCAGGGACGCTTTTATGCCGAACTCTCGCGCCGATAACTCTCGGGTGCCGCTCACGCGGCGCATACAGCGCACCTGGCGAACCACGGTCTGCGCAGCGCTCGCGCTACTCTCAGGTGCCTTGGGGAGCGCAGCGGCGGACGCGCAACCTGCCAAAGCACCCGTCGAGGTCGTGCAGACGTCCGAGGGCGTGATTGAGCTCCGCAACCATCCCGAACCTACGCCCTCCCTCGGCGCCAACGGTGTCCAGGCACCGGCGGTCGGCGGCACAGCCACAGGCACGTCGCCTAAGCTCTCGCAGCCCAGCGCTCCAGACGACGGCGTCGCCAAGCTCCCGGTAGCTCCGTCGGGCAGCAGGCCGTCCGCGCCCGTCGGGGACGAGCCCGCAGCGACCGATGCGCGAACAAAGCCGCTCGCTCGTTTATCGCTCGGTTGGTGGGCGCTGGGCGCGGCCGTGCTCGCGACGCTCGGAGGGCTAAGCGCGCTGGCCTCACGCCGGCGGCAGCAGCGCGCTCGGCGAGAGCTATCGGCCATTCTGGCCGACTCGGTGCCGCTCACGCGTGCGGAGGTCGAAACGCCGTCGTTCGAAGCGGACTCCGCGCCGCCGCGCTCGACACGAAACGGGCTCCAGCCCCTGAGTGAGCGCCAGTGGCTCTCGCAGCCGCCGCCGAGCAGCTACAAAGACCCCACACGCTGACGCAACGCGCTTTTTGCTAAGCTCAGCGGCATTGCAATGCTCGAGCTAGAACCCGTACTTGCCACCGACGCCCCGCGCATCTTTGATGCATGGGGCCGCTATCCCGAAAACTTCACGCATCTCACCGCGCGCGCCTTCCATGACGTGGCGGCGGCCGAGCGCTACCTGCAAAACCTCTTTCCAACGCCGGAGAGCAAGGCATTCCACATCGTCGCGGCCACAGGCGATATCCTCGGCATCGTAAAGGCCGCGGTGATCGAACACCGGGCGCAGATCGGCTACGTCGTGCATCAAGCGTTCTCTGGCCGGGGCCTCGCGACCGAAGCCGTACGCCGGCTGACGGCAAAGCTCGAAGAGTCACCGGCCATCTCACGCATCTGGGCGACCTGCGCGCTCGACAATCCAGCCTCGGCGCGCGTCCTCGAAAAATGTGGCTTTCAGCGAGAAGCCATCCTCAAAAATTGGGTCACGTACCCCGCGCGAGGCGGCGGCCCCTTCGACAACTACTCGTACGTCAAGATACCGGTCCGCGGTTGAGGGCAGAAGCTCTGGCCGAGGTCCAGACGCAAGGGACCTCCCACTTCCGCGTGCGGTCGCCTGTAGCCCCGCTCGTTCCCGCTTTGCCGAGAGTCGCCGATACGCTACGTTCGGCCTCGTGCGCATCCTCGCCATCAGCGGCAGCTTGCAGGCCCGTTCCAGCAATCTAGTACTGCTGCAGGCCGCGGCGGCCTCGGCCCCGCCCGGCGTGGAGGTCATCATCTTCGACGGGCTGCGCGCGCTGCCGCACTTCGACCCTGACCTGGAAGTGAACGCACCCTTGGTCTCGGTCCAGGCCTTCCGTCAGGCGTTGGACGACAGCGACGCGCTGCTCATCGCCTCGCCCGAGTACGGTCACAGCTTGCCGGGCGCGCTCAAGAACGGCATCGACTGGGTGATCGGCTCCGGCGAGCTGGAGCGGAAGATCGTCGCCTTGACCGCCGCCGTGAGCCACCCCGAGCGTGGCCGCCGCGGGCTCAAAGCGCTCGCTGATACGCTGTTCGCCGTCAGCGCCACAATCGTCGGAGGCGAGCCCATCGTGCGTGGGCCAGCCTTGGAGCGAGAGGCCGCTGACCTGCTGCGGGCGCTCGTCACGGCAGTGGAGCAACGTACCTGGGCAGAAGAATGACCCGCAGTCGCTCGCAATGATACTGGCACTTGGGCTCGACATCAGCCGAGCCCAGGAGGGTACGCGCAAGGTACTAGAAAATCGTGAGCCTGCGGCAGCCGCGGCAGGTCGAGTCGCCGCCGGGTCCGACGTCGCAGGTCTCGCCGAAGTCCGATTGCACGATGCCGTCGCCGCAGAAGGGGCCGAGCACACAGCCTGCGCCGCATTCACCGTAGCCGCCATCGTTGACGCCGTCGTCGCACTCTTCGCCAAAGCTCAATACGCCATCGTCACACTTCGCCTTGCACAGGCTCGGCGTGGCCTCGAAGCCCGCAAGGGTCAGCTGGAAGGAGGAGCCGTCGCGCTGACGTTCCGCCTGAAAGATGGTGATCTTGTAGACGTTGCCTTCCACGAGGCCAAAATCCTGCGTGGTGGCTTGGCGTTCGATCTCGTCCAGCAGCAGCACGGGGAACCCCCTGCCATCCTGCATCGTAGACGTCACCGTACCCGCTGCGGCGTTGATGGTGACGGAGCCGGTGGACGGCACGTGGATGCCACCGAGATCCACCGCGAGCCTGCCGTTCAGGAACACCCAGACATCGTCATCACCCAGGAACGTCAACGTCGCCTGCGTGTTGGCGTCGTACTTGAACCAATACTGCACCTCGCTGGTGAAGTAGAAGTTGTGGTCATAGCTGGCTTCGGCGCGCCCAGGAAATACCACCCGCTCGAACGGGAAGCCGTTGTAGCCGTACTGGTCCGGAACCTTCGCCTCGAACGGGTCCGACGTGGGACCGGTGACGGAGTCCACGGGGAAGAACAGCGGGTTTCCGTCCTGCTCCTGCTCCACGCCGCCAATACAAAATTGACCTGGGGCGTAGCTGCACGGCTTGCACGTCGGAGTGCACGTGGCGACGCGAGCGTCGAGCCGGGTCTGGCAATCCGTCTGGCAGGCGGCAGCGTCCACGCCCAGCTGCGCGATGGTCGCTTCCTCATCCGCGATTTGGGCCTGAAGATCGGCGATGGCGATCGGATCGGGCGGGTTCGCGTTCAGCTCCTGATCCAGCTGGTTGTTGAGCTGTAGCAGCTGACCGTTGGTCCGCTGCTGGATTTGATCATTCAGGGGCCGGCACAGGTCGTTGCAGCGCAGCGCGCCCCCAACGAAGGGAGCCTGGCCGTTCGTTGCCTCGTTCAGGCACGTTGCAGCGCAGGCCGCTAGGCTCGCGCCGCCGTTCCGCTCCGTGGTGCGCTGGACGAACCTCCACGGCGTACCATCCGCGCCGTAGCGGTTGACGTAGCCGCCCTCTGCGTTGTCGAACAGGACGATCTCCCCGATCAGCGTCGAGTTGCTCGAGTTGCTCGTGTACCAGTCGGCGAAGCTCGCGGCCGTGCTCATGCAAGCCGCTGCCGAGTTGTTCCCCAGCGTCGGCCGCCCGTTGGCGTCCAGGTTTGGCCCGACCGCACCGGTCTCCAGCGTCGTGCATATCTCATTGCCCCCAAAGTCGGGGTGGCTCTCCGAAAAGTCGCGGAAGATGGCGGGTGCGCGCAGCACGCACTGATCGGCGACCCGCTCGCAGACAGCCTCTGCCAGGCACTCGAATCCGATTTCGATCGTGCACGAGGACGAACAACCGTCACCGTCGACCAGGTTGCCGTCATCGCAGTCTTCGTCGATCAAGAGGCCATCGCCGCAGTCCGAGACGCAAGACAAGCCCTGGCAGTTCGGCTCTTTCAGACAGTTGGGAGAGCAGCCGTCGAAGGGCGTGGTGTTGCCGTCGTCACAGGCTTCGGCCCCCTCTTGCACGTTGTTGCCGCAGACGGCGTCCGTACACACGCTCGGCTGGCCCTCGCACTTCTTCCCAAGCTCGACGCGGCAACGGTCAGAGCAGCCGTCTCCCAGGTTCACGTTGCTGTCATCGCACTGCTCGGTGGCCGCCACAAAGCCATCTCCACAGCGTGCAATTTGCCGACACGCCTGGCCCGGGGAGGCGCAGCTGAATCCAGGCTCCGCGACGAGGCAGCTGTCGCCGCATCCGTCGCCCGATACGAGGTTACCATCGTCGCACGCCTCGTCGTTGGTGAGCACCCCGTCACCGCAGCCGGGCGGGGTTGGTATTGCTCCGCCACCTAGCAAACAGTTTTGCCCTTCGCACTGATCGGTGACCAACGGGACGAGGCCTGTCGATCCGCCGCCGCCACCCAGCGTGGGGCCAACGCCGCTGCCGGGCTGGTTGGTGACGACGCCGTCGGTGGCCTCACCGCCTGCGCCGCAGCTCGAGAGCAGGGCCAACGCCGCGAGGTGAACGAGAGTGCCGCAGCGCCGAGCTCCCGGGTGAGCAGGACGTACAGAAGGGCCGCGGACACCTAACGAGGATCTCATCCGGGGCATTCTATCAAAAATGCCAGCGAAACGAGTCCGACACTTCATCTTGCCGACCTGTTCCATGGGGCCTCGGAGACGAAAGTTCCTTTCCAATGGAACACTCCCTAAAACGGTACGGCATCGGCTGCCTACTGGGCGCCAATTCACCCATGGATCACCGCGTCAATTTTCTCGCAGTGCCCATTCGGGACCGTCCACGTCCTTGGATGACGGTCACCCTCCAGCGTCGAAAAGGAGGTTTCCGAGTCTTCGAGTCCTGCTCGGCGCCTCGAGGGGCTCGCCTGATTCGGGTCCAGTCGGCACGCCTCGAGCCGTTCAGGGGCGGGCGTGCGCATGCGTTTGCGCCACGCGAGCCAAGGAGCCCTGTGCTACGACGTATCTGCCGAATCTCGGTTGTTTTGCAGCTCTGCCTGATCGGCGCGGGCAGTGCGAGCTGCGGCTCGGATCAGGAGCATCCGGTGGGGCAGGGGCCTGCGGGTTCCTCGGGCAGCGCCGGCGCGACGGGTGTGCCCGGCGGCGGAGGAGTCACGGGTAGCGGCGCCGTGACCGGTAGCGGCGCGGCGCCGGGCAGCGGCGGGCGGGGGGGCTCGGCGCCATCGGGCTCGGCGCGCGTACAGTTCGTGTTGAAGGAGGTGCACTGATGAAACGCCTTGCTCTCGCCGCCATGAGCGTTGGCCTGGCTGTACTGCCTCTCGCTACGGCCTCGGCCGCGGAGGGTGAATCCAGCTTTACGCCGACGAGTTTCATCATGCCCATCTACTCGATCATGCTCGCTCGCGGGCTCACTACCAACGTGCCGCTCTACACCTGCACGCCGGGCGTAGCTCCCGCCGCCTCGAGCGGAGACGCCGGCCCAGCCGACGCGGGCGCGGCGCGCGATTGCCTGGTGGACATGGCCGACTCAGCGGCGCTGGCGAGCCTCTTTAGCGTGCCGGCGGACATCCCGCCCGGCACCTACGACAGCATCGTGGTCATGACGTGCCAGAGCAGCAGCGCCTTCGTCGCCAAGCTCGAGGGCAGCGTAGAGTTGGAAGGCGTCACCCACTACACCACGGCCGGCATACCCGTGCTGAGCACCGACCCGGCCGACCAGGGTTACACCAGCATCAACTACTCAGGCTGCGGCAACACAGTGCAGCTCTCTCCACCCGTCACCATCGCGGCGGGAGACTCGATCACCGTCAGCGCCTTCTTTACTCTGCAGAACCTCTCGTGGGTGCTCGGCAACAGCAGCCCGGGGCTTGGAGGCTGCGCGACGGCCCCCGCCGGCGGTAGCAACGTGTGCTCCGGCCTGCCCGTGCTCGTGGGTTATGTCGGCGCCGCGGCGCCATCGCTCGACGCGTTCTACATCACCGAAGACCCAAACGATCTGCTCGCAACGCAGGCCGCCGGACAGGTGCTCTTGCTCAGCAACGGCGGCGAGCCCTTCTCGGGCTTCCTGCGCCGCGTCTACTCACATGACTCCACTACCCCGAGCGTCAGCTACGACGTGCCTCTGCGCGAGATCACGAAGAACCCGGACGGCTCTCGGGACGCGGGCGACGCGGGCTCTGACGCCGCGCCGGGCGACGCTGGCGCGCTCACGACCTACGACGTCTGGGCGATCGGTGACCCCAAGCAAGACGTGACCAAGTATCGCGTCCGTTTCCCGAGCTTCGAGCTCGAAAGCCACAACGGCACCTTCTTCACCGCCAACGGCGCCAGCCAGGTCAACTACCGCGCCGTCAAGCGCTAGCTGGAAGGCCGGGGCTGGCGCGCGCTCGCGCTCGGCCTCACCGCTCGGCGCGCTTAGCCCAACAAACCCTAGCCCAGCAAGAACCGGCTCACGCGATCACACAGCCTCTTTCTGGACACAGGGTCAGTGGGCGGGATGTGCTTACAATTGGGGAGGATCTCGATTGTCGCGTGCGGAAACAGCTCCGGGGCGCGCTGGAGCAGCGCTTGCGCCGGACACGTGATGTCGTCGGAAGCGCCGATGATCAGGGTCGGGCGCGCGAAGGCTCGGAGCGGCTCGGGCGTGCCCAGCGGCGGCACGCTGATGTCGAGCTTGTAGTGCGCCAGAGCCTCGCTCAAATAAGCGAACAGAGCCTCGTCGGGTGAGGTCATGATAGATCCCACGAAGCGCTCGAGCGCGGCTTGGCTGCCTGTCGTCTTGTACAGGATCAGAGGGATGCCCGCCTGCGAGATGCTCCTAAGCAACGGAGCGCTGACGATACCGGCGGGCACGAGCAAGACCAGCCGCTCGATCCTTTCGGGCGCCAGCTCGGCGAGCTTCCTCGCCACGAAGGCACCCAACGACGCTCCATAAACATGGGGAGCGCTTAGCCCCAGCGCATCCAGCACGTCTCGAAGCCACTCGGCGTAGTCGGCATTGTCCAGCCGAAGGCGTACGTCCGCGCTCTTGACGGAGTGACCGATGACATCGACGACATAGACGCGGAACCGCTCGAACAGGCTGTGGGCCTCGCGAATCGCCATGGCGGAGTTGGCCATCGCTCCGTGCAGAACGACCAGCGGTGGCGCATCCTCCCGGCCTGCGACGAGCAGGTGCGTGTCGCCGAAGCGGGTGGCGACCTGAGCTGGGTGGGCCTCTGGTGTCTCCTTGAGCAAGCGTTCGTAGGCGCCGAGCATTGCGCTCCGAGAATCTCGATTGCGAAAGAGGGTGCTGGTCATGGCTCATGTCCTCCGGAGAGCTACAGGGTCGAGGGCCCGATGTGCTGCGCCATCAGCTTTTTGAACAGGGGCAGGGGGGCAGCGACCGCGCCCTGCACCCAGCCGATGAGCGCGAAGTAATAGAAGGCAGCAAAAGCCCCGGCGAATGCCCTGGCGTCAGTTGCCGGTGCCAACTCACGGCCGGCCTTCGCCTCCTCGACGAGCGACACGACGTGCGCGTTCACGCGCAGCAACTGTTCGGCGAAGCGCTCTCGCCAGGGCGAAGCGGCGAGCAGAGACTCCCGCAGCAATATCTTCGAGAGCCGAGGCCGCGCGTCGTAGTACACGTAGAACGGGCGGACCACCGCGCACAGCCGGTCCAAGAGCGCCCCTCGGCTCGGAGCACGCAGGCTGCGCTCTATCGCGTCCTCCAGGTCGTCATGCAACGCGGCGTGCAGGAGGCTCAACTTGTCCGAGAAGTGGAGCAGCACGGTGCCCGCCGCTACTCCCGCTTCGGCCGCGATGGCGCGCACACTGGCCGCCTCGAAGCCATCCCGCTCGAAGTGCAGCCGCGCAGCGTCGAGCACGCGCACCCGCGTCGCTTCCTTCTGAGCCTGGCGCCCTGCCGATGCGTCTGTCATTTAAATGAACACGTTCAGTGAACCCGTTCATTGCACGCCTCCAGGCGCCTGTCAAATGCCAGGCGCCTCCGAAAACGCTGAGCCAGCACCGCGCGGTGCGGCAAAGCAGCGAGAACCGGAGCGCGTTTCGTGCTAACGCTGATCGCGATGACACACCTCCTTCACCCGCTCACGGCGCTCGCCACCCGCTCGGCTCAACTCAGCGGCGCGGTTGCCGTGCTGCTCGCCCTGGGTGCTTCCGCTGCAGGTTGCACGACGAACGAAGCGCCGCGCGCTCCCGAAGCGACCTCGCTCAGCGCCACGCCGGTTGCAGCGGCCGAGCCGGCGGCTCAAACCGCTGCCGACAGCGTACAGGCCACTGGCGCTGCGAGCGGCGCCCAGCCGCCCTCGATCCATTCGCTCTCGATGAAGCGCCTCGATGGCACCGACACCTCCCTCTCCGCTTGGTCAGGCAAAGTGCTGCTCATCGTCAACACGGCCTCCAAGTGCGGGTACACGCCCCAGTACCAGGGCCTTCAGCAACTGCACGCCAAATACACTCCCCGCGGCTTCGCAGTGCTCGGCTTTCCCTCCAACGACTTCGGCGGGCAAGAGCCAGGCACGTCCGAAGAGATCGCCAAGTTCTGCATTAGCATCTACGACGTCAACTTCCCCATGTTTGAGAAAACGAAAGTCATCGGTGAGGAGCGCAGCCCCCTCTACGCCCTACTCTCCGAAGCTCGCGGCGAGCCCAAATGGAACTTTCACAAGTACCTGATCGACAAACACGGCAAGCCCGTGGCGGCCTGGCCCAGCGCCGTCGACCCCAGCTCCCCCGAAATCGCTGCAGCCGTCGAGGCGCAGCTGGCAGCGGAGTAGAGCCACGCCGGCCTCGGGAGCTCTCAAACGTTCACTTGACCGGTGTGGCGAGCGGCTTGCCCTTTTCTACGATGTAGGTCGACAGCACCTTGGCTGGGGCGGTGCCCGCGTTCTTCGCGGCATGGACCTGGCCGGCGGGGATGAAGAACACGTCGCCCGCTTTGAGCGTGATCGGCTTCTTGCCTTCGACCTCGAGCTCTACCTGCCCTTCGAGGATGTAGGCCACTTCTTCCCCGGGATGGGTGTGTTTCGGAGTTCCCGCCCCCGCCTCGAACTCGCCTCGAGCCTGCACTGTCTCTCGCCCCGACACCGAGAGGTCGTGCTTCTGCAGCTCCACGCGCTTGAAGCCGGGTTGCTGGGCATGCAGCGAGCGCATCCCCCAGGTGGCCGCGGCCAGCGATAGCGCGAAGCTCGCCGCGATCGTGATATTTCGATTCTTCATGGCTGTTCCTCCGAGCGGAGCCGGCGGCTCCCAAGTGATCGCCAAGCGCGGCGACGACACCCAGCCTATGCATCGAGCCCTCGGCGCTTCAAGAGGGCACACCGCTTCGCCATAGATGGGAGGGGACCGCGTATGCGCCTCAGACCCAACGCATGACGACCAGGTGCTAAACATAGCTCGAGTTGACCATCGACTCGGAGCGCAACCTCGCTGTCGTCGCGCCTTACGGCGCCGCCACCACTCCGCTCGCCCAGGCGCCGAGGCCCGCGACTTGATAGCGGCGGAAGGTCGCGACCGCGCTACGGATGGTGCGTTCGTTGTCAAAGAACTTCGAGGATGGCTCCAAGCATGCGGCGCGTGTTCTCGAAGATTCGAGTAGGCCCCATCGGGTCTCTCTCGAGATGGGCGAGCCAGGATGGGCGGCCCGGATCTGGGCCACCCTTTCGGAGGCTGGACCGCGAGCCTTGGCGTTCACGCGATAGCTCCTGCGGCAGTGCGATAGCTCGTGCGCAGTTCCGCGCTGCAACATCATTCTAATGCGCAGAGCGCGCAGTCTTCGCATTCCGCGCAGTGTGGCGCCGATGGGGCGGGCTTGATGCGCGGGTCAGGCACGCAACCGCAAGGGCATTGCGTGCTTGGTAGCCAAGCACCCTGCGTGAAGACTTCGATGAAGGAACTGGTGACATGGCCATCGCCATTCCTCGTGACACCGCAGCGTGCTTTCCCCTTTTTGAATGGCGCGGTTGGCTTGGGAGGCTGCTTTGGGGGCGGCGGTATGCATCGTTCGGGACCGTGGTCGTAGAACATTCCCCTTGGACAGCTGACAACCGTGTGCGCCGGTGCGTTGCCGTCCAGAGCAACCGCGCAAACGTTGTGGGCTCGCGCTTTCTCGTCGAGGAGCGCCTCTGTCGAGCTGGACGATCGGCCACCTCCGGGTCCGGCATCGGCGCTTGCCTTCTGGGTATGGCCTTCCTCCGCCTGACGAAGAGCGCCCCGGCTCTCGTACGGGACCTCGACGACTCGGTCGGGGGTGGAGGGGGCGTGGCCGCTCTCGTTTGGCGGGTGGCATGCCGATATCGGGCACACCAGCAGGACGAGGCAGAGGTGGTTGAGCAAGGCGTCCACGTCAAGTGCGACGGTCGCATTGGCTACGACCCCTTGGAACTCTTGCGCGCCCGGAAGGATTCGAACCTTCGACCCTCGGCTTCGGAGGCCGATACTCTATCCAGCTGAGCTACGGGCGCAGGGTGACGGTTGATAGATCCGACGGGGTGACGGGTCAATAGATGCGGTAGGGCGGGGTGCGTATTGGTTCGGCGGTGACCTGGCTCGGACGGCGGTCGCGGACTCGATAAAGCGCGCTCGCGGTTCGTAGCGGACGTGTTGCCTGGAAATGGGAAACGGCCCCCGACCTGAGGTTGGGAGCCGTCTTTGGGCGGTTGCCGTCGCGGGGGTGCCCGCGACGGTCCGCTCGTCTGGGCGGCGTTTAGTTGCCGCTGGTTTCTTCGAATTCGGCGTCGATGACGTCGCCGCCTTTGCGGTCGGCGCCGGCACCGGGGGGGCCGCCTCGGGGTGCGCCGTTGGGGCCGGGGCCCGGGGTGGGGCCGCCACCGTCGCCGCCGGGGGCACCGGCGGTTTCGTAGAGCTTGGTGGCCATGGCGTGGGCCTCTTTCTCGAGCTGCTCGAGGACACGCGACACTCGCACGTCGTCTTGCTTCTCGACGGCTTCACGGCCCTCTTTGATGAGCGCCTCGATCTTGCTCACGTCGACGCCACCGAGCTTGTCCTTGTTCTCGGCGATCTGCTTTTCGAGCGTGTAGCACATGTTGTCGAGCTTGTTGCGGCGGTCGACTTCCTCACGGCGCTGCTTGTCTTCGGCTTCGTGCTGGGCGGCTTCTTCCACCATCTTCTTCACGTCGGCCTCGGACAGGCCGCTGCTCGCCGTGATGGTGATCTTCTGGTCCTTGCCGGTCGCCATGTCCTTAGCCACCACCGAGAGGATGCCGTTAGCGTCGATGTCAAAGGTGACTTCGATCTTCGGCACGCCGCGTGGAGCCGGCGGCAGGCCGTCGAGCTTGAAGCGGCCCAGGGTGCGGTTGGCGGAAGCGCTGGTGCGCTCACCCTGGAGGACGTGGATCTCTACGGAGGGCTGGCTGTCTGCAGCCGTGGAGTAGACCTCTTTCTTTTGCGTAGGGATGGTGGTGTTGCGCGGGACCATGACGGTCATGACGCCACCCAGCGTCTCCACGCCCAGCGAGAGCGGGGTCACGTCGAGGAGCACCACGTCTTTGACGTCGCCCGAGAGCACGCCGCCTTGTACGGCCGCGCCGATGGCCACCACTTCATCCGGGTTCACGCCCTTGTGGGGCTCTTTCCCGAAGAACTTGGTGACGGTCTGCTGCACCATCGGGATGCGGGTCGAGCCGCCGACGAGCACCACTTCTTGAATGTCGCCGGGCGACTTCTTGGCGTCAGCGAGGCACTTGCGCACCGGCTCCATCGTGCGATCGACCAGCGGGGCGATCATCTGCTCGAGCTTGGAGCGGCTCAGGGCGACCTGAAGGTGCTTCGGCCCGCTCGCGTCAGCGGTCAAGAAGGGCAGGTTGATGACCGTTTCTTGCTTGCTGCTGAGCTCGATCTTGGCCTGCTCCGCGGCGTCTTTCAGCCGCTGAATGACCATCTTGTCTTTGCCGACGTCGATGCCGGAGGTCTTTTTGAACTCGGCGATCAGCCAGCCCATGATCTCGTTGTCGATGTCGTCACCGCCGAGGTGCGTGTCACCGTTGGTCGAGATGACCTGCACGACGTTGTCACCGACCTCGAGGATCGAGATGTCGAACGTGCCGCCGCCGAAGTCGTACACGGCGATGATGTGGTTTTTGTCCTTGTCGAGGCCGTAGGCGAGCGCCGCCGCGGTGGGCTCGTTGATGATGCGCTTGACGTCCAGGCCGGCGATCTTGCCGGCGTCTTTGGTCGCCTGGCGCTGCGAGTCATTGAAGTAAGCGGGCACGGTGATGACCGCGTCCGTCACGGTCTCCCCGAGGTAGTCCTCCGCCGACTTCTTCAGCTTCTGCAGCACCTTGGCGCTGATCTCGGGGGGCGATAGCTCTTTGCCGCGCACCTTGATCCAGGCGTCCGCGTTCTTGTTGCGGACGATGTCGTAGGGCACGCGCTTGTCGGCCTCGTTCAGCTCGTCAAAACGGCGGCCAATGAAGCGCTTGACCGAATAAACGGTGTTCTCCGGGTTCGTCACCGCTTGCCGCTTGGCAATGGTGCCGACCAGGATCTCCCCTTTGTCGTCCCAGGCGATCACGGACGGCGTGAGCCGGGACCCCTCTTCATTTACGATGACCTTGGCCTCTTTGCCGTCCATGACGGCCACGACGCTATTGGTCGTCCCCAGGTCAATTCCAATGATCTTACCCATTTGCTTCAGTCTCCTACTCGGTCCCGCGGGGACGGCGCCCCGCGGACCATGAATTCTTTCTGTCTGCCTCGCCGCGTGCCCACTCCAGGGGCAGCGGCCTGCCGAGTGCGTTGCGATCGGCCTTGAGCGTGCCGGCAAAATAACCATGGGCGAGCCCCGGTCAACTCCCCAGGCCCGCCTCGGGCCGTTTTCTCGAGCGCAAAAATCTCGGCAATTGCTTGACAGATAAAGGCTCCTGGGTACCCTGCCACCCTCTCTTGGGGCCGTAGCTCAGCTGGGAGAGCGATGCGTTCGCAATGCATAGGTCACCGGTTCGATCCCGGTCGGCTCCACCATCCAAAACCCAGGCACAAATCGCAGGCAATCTGCCTGCTCGTTCAGTTTCAGCGTCTTTTAGTTGTCAGGCTGCTGCCGATCGCACCGCCCGTCGCTGTCTGTCAGCGGCGGCGGCGCGACATCTATCGAAGTGTCTCGCGCGCGAGCCCGTCAACGCGACCCGATCATCCTCAGGCCGCTGTGCTCGATGAACGGCTACGCTTGCCCGACGACTCGTGTCGTGAACGCCATCGGCGACGTGCCCGCGCGGTGATAGGCCTGCGCCCACATCTCCTCGAGCGACACGTCAAACACGAGGGACGCTTCCGCGTCCATCGGTAGCCACGAGCCGCGTCCAATCTCGCGTTCGAGCTGCGAGGGCTCCCAGCCGGCAAACCCCATCACGCCACGCAGCGACTTTGGCGCGCGACCCTGCAAGATGGCCTCGAGGACCTTCTGAGAAGGCGAGGCGGTGATGCCAAAGCCGACGTCAAACTGGTCAGGCACCGAATCCAGCCGCTCCTCCGTGCGGTACAGCAGCCAGACTTGCTCACGCCCGACTGGACCGCCCACGTAGATGCTCCGCGGCGGCTGAGGCTGGTCACACTCGAGCCCTGCATGTGTGGCGAGTTCCGACAAGGACATGACGCGCTCCCCGTTGATCACCCAACCGAAGGCGCCGTTCTTTCCGTGGGAGGCCAGGAGCACCACCGAGCGGCCAAAGTTGGGGTCCCCGAGCGGCGGCGCAGCGATGAGCAAACCCGGAGCCAGCACGGACATCAGGTGAAGGTTAGGACCATACGTGGCGTTCGTCGAGCTTTAACCCCCCAAGGGCCTCAAACTGCTGAACTTAAGGAGTCAGAATGGGCGCCCGTAGTCTCCAACTGATGAGCCTGAAGAACCTGCTCACGGTGAAAGAGGTCGCCGCCCTGCTACGGGTCTCGACGCAGACACTGTACAAGATGCTGGAACAAGGCCAAATCCCGGCGGTCAAGGTGGGCAGCCAGTGGCGCTTCGATGGCGACAAGATCCAGACTTGGATTGAGCGCCAGGGCGTGCGCGCCTCTGGGGATAATTAGTCCTCGAGCGCCGAGCGGGCCCGAGCGGATACCTTTAAAATCACCGCGGCCGCGTTAATGTCATTCGGCGCTCGAGGCCCAAACGTTCGACCGAGGCGCGGGCTCGGCAGGCCCGAGAGCGATGGCGGAGCGCGTCACTTGGCGTCACGCCTCGGCCGGCAAGCTCGAGGGCTCCCGAGTGAAGGGAGGCGCGCTCGTGAGAGGGGTCGAGATCGCGCTCGACGCCGGCGTGAGCAAGGGGCCTGTTGCAGTGTGGAACTCGCAACGACCTACACGGGCCGTCCGTGTAACCGTCGTGCGTTTGGCTCAGGCTGACAAACCTTTCAGGAGTCCGAGCGCAGCGCCGTTCTTCCTCTCGTGGCCAGCTCGGTTACCGGCAAAGGGGGCGCAGGCGTATCGCACGCGCCCGGGGTCCTCGTGCGGGAGTCAGCCTCCGAGCGTGAAGCGGGACCACCTGAAGTGGGCCGCGCGCCGCGCAGCCGCCAGTCTGCCGTGCTCAGCGCCGTGAAGGCGGAGGATGAGCAGGTCCCCACGGCGCCCGATGGCCACCTGGTCTTGATCGCAGAAGATGACGCCGTCTCTCGGCGCCTGCTCGAGCAAGCCGTGCAGAGCTGGGGCTACGAGACGGTCTGCGTGACGGATGGCGCTACTGCGCTGGCGAAGTTGAGCGCCGCCAATGGCCCCAGGCTCGCCATCCTCGACTGGGAGATGCCGGGTCTGAGCGGGCCACAGGTCTGCCGGATCTTGCGTGCCCGCACGTCCGGCCCCTACGTGTATCTGGTCTTGCTCACGGCGCGTACGGCGCGCGAGCACTTGGTGACCGGGCTCGCCTCGGGCGCGGACGACTACGTGCTCAAGCCCTTTGATCCGATCGAGCTCCAGCTCAGGGTGCGGACCGGGCAGCGCATCGTAGAGCTGCAGCATGAGCTGCTCGCGGCGCGTCAGGAGCTAGAGCGCCGCGCCAACCACGACGCCTTGACCGGAGCCGCCAACCGCGGCGCCGTGCTGAGCAAGGTCGAGGGCGAGGCGGCGCGCAGCGCGCGCCAGGGCTCGTTCTACTGCCTGATCCTGTTCGACTTGGACTTCTTCAAGCGCATCAACGACTCGCACGGACATCGCGCCGGGGACATCGTGCTCAAAGAGGCCGTGCGCCGCGCTCAGATCGAGCTCAGACCCTACGACGTGCTCGGCCGCTATGGCGGTGAGGAGTTCATGGTGCTCTTGCCGGGTTGCGAGCTGCGCGCGGGCGCCGTCGTGGCCGAGCGGCTACGCAAGTGCTTCGCCGACAGCCCGTTCGAGGTCGACAAGCACCGGCTCGAAGTGACCGCTAGCTTTGGCATCGTGTGCTCGTCGCAGCCGCACGGCTCGCTCGAGATGCTGGTGGACGCTGCAGACAGCGCGCTCTACCGAGCCAAGGCCAACGGGCGCAATCGCATCGAGCTCGCCAAGCCGTCTTCCAGTCGCCCACCGGGCTCGACGCGGCAGTCCATCCGCGCGATGTCGCAGCAGGGCGGCGGATCGCGACTCAGCTTTGCGATGCCCGAGGTGGTCGAGGCACAGTCCGAAGACGCGCCTCCGTCGGTGGCGATGCCGACCATGAATCCGATCTTCGACCGCAGCGTGCTCGCGCAGGTGCAAGACTTGGTCGATGACGGCTCGGACTTCCTCGAGGATCTGTTCGCGAAGTACCTGACCAACTCGACCGAGGCCCTCGCGGATCTCGAGGCACCCGGTCCGCCCGAGCAGAAGCGCCGCGTCGCCAATACGCTGCGCGGAGCCAGCCTCAGCATTGGGGCGTCGGGGGTAGCGGATGCGTGCCGGAGGATCGAACGCGGTCTCCGGGCAGCGCCGGACGCGGACATCGCCGCCTGGGTGGAGCTGCTCAAGATCCAGCTAGAACGCGTGCGTGACCGCTATCCGCTAGAGATCCAGCGCATGACGACCCGCTCGAGCAAACAGCCGTAAGCTCGCTGGGCGGCGCCCGCGCTACAGCAGTGAATCGACCGCGGCGCTGACCTGTGCTTCATCGCCGGGGCGGAAGCCGGCGTGGACGAAGCGCACGAGGCCGCTCTGGTCGATGATGAACAGCGTGGGCATGCTGCTGATCCGGTAGCGCTGCGCGACCGCTTTTTCGCCGTCCCAGGCGATCGGGAACCGTACGCCCGCCTCGCTGGCGAAGGCGTCGATGCCGTGCTCTTCGTCGTCTTCGGAGATGGCGAGCACGGCCACCGCGCCTCCGTAGCGGGCGAGCAGGGCCTGGTACTCGGGGAACGACGAACGGCACGGCTCACACCAGGTCGCCCAGAAGTCCAGCAGCACGATCTTGCCTGCGTGCGCCCGCAGGTTCGCTGGGGCGCCCCCGCGAGCTTTGAGGTCGAAGTCTGGCGCTGGCGCGCCCCGGAGCGGGTGGTCCGTCACCGGCAGGGCCGACGCGCCGGGGCTGCCGCCCTTCGGCGTGCATGCGACGCTCCCGCTGGCGAGGCCAAGGCCGAGCCACGCCGCGCACCCGAGCGCGAGCCTTGCCGCGCCGTTTCTGAGCCTCCCTCCCGCGAGCCATGACGTGTTCACACCTTTGGCAATAGCAGCTGAATTTGGCTCGAGCAATCACTGCTCGAGAGGCGAGCGTGGTCTCGTACGCCAGTGTGGGAGAGCTTGCGTGCGCAGAGCGTGCGCAGCTCCGAGCGAGCGACTGGACGTTTTGCTCACGCTGAGCGAGAGTCGCCGCCATGGCTAGCCCGCTCAGAATACACCTCCCCAGTTTGGCTCTGCTCGTTACCGCGCTCGGGGCGAGCTGTGAAGACCCAGCGCCAACGAAAGGAGCACCGACCGCAGAGAAAGCGACTGCCGCGCAGGCGCTCGCGCCAGCCCCCAAGGTCGAAAGTCCCACGCCGAGCGCGGCCTCGCCCGAGCCAGCGGAGCCGACGCTGGAGAAGAAGCCCGTGGTCTGCGCGCCAGGGTCGAAGGTCGCCTTCAGTGATGCAGCGCTCGAAGCCGAGGTGCGGCGCAAGGCGGGCAAGCTGGAGGGCGAGCTCAGCCTCGCCGATCTGCGCAAGGTGCGCAGCGTGGACTTGACGCGAGGGGCTGGCAAGCTCGAGAGCCTCGACCCCTGTGTGTTCCCCAAGCTCACGAGCTTGCATCACCTGTATCTCGGCGGCGGCACGCTCACCGACCTGTCCCCGCTCAAGGGGCTTACGAAGCTCGAGGGCCTGCGCATCTCGATGAACCCGGTGACGGACATCTCGCCCTTGGCGGGCATGATCCAGATGGACCGGCTGGACCTCGGGCGCACCCAAATCCGTGATCTGAAGCCGCTGAAGGGCATGACGAAGATGACGGAGCTGATGCTGGACGACACTCCGGTGGATGACGTGTCGGCGCTTGCAGGGCTGACCAAGCTCGAGCGGCTGAGCATCAAACGCACGCGCGTGACCGACGTGTCGCCGCTGCGTTCCCTCACCAAGTTGAAGTTTCTGTATGTGGGAGGCTCACCGGTGGAAAACCCGGGCGCCGCGGCGCGGCCGGGCCTGAAGATTAGCGACGAGGAGTGACAGCGACCCTGAGTGACTCAGCGACCCTTGAACGCCGGGCGCCGCTTCTCGGCAAAAGCCTGTAAGGCTTCGACCCGGTCTTCACTCGTGAGGCACGCTTCGTAGCACCCCAGCTCGAACTTCAAGCCCGCGTCCAGGTCCAGCCGCTCGGCGGCACGCAGAGCGCGCAGGGCGGCGCGTTGTGCCAGGGGCGCGCCCTGAGTGATGGGCTCGACCCAGGCGAGCGCGTCCTCCACCACGTTGACCTCGGCCGCGCAGATGCGATGGATCAAGCCGATGCGCAGCGCCTCCCCCGAGCTCAGGCGCGTGCCGAGCAGGATCAGCTCGCGCGCCTTGGCGGCGCCGACGATGCGCGGCAAGTATTGGGTGCCGCCCGCTGCCGGAATGATGCCGAGCGAGGTCTCTGGCAGGGCGAACGAGGCGTGCGGAGCGGCCACGCGCAGATCGCACAACAACGCGAGCTCCAGCCCACCGCCGAGCGCGGCGCCGTTGATGGCCGCGATGGTCGGCACCGGGGAGGTCGAGAGCCAGCCGAGGTCGTTGCGATAGCGGATGAGCTGCTCCCGCACGTCCTCCTCTGTCATGTCGAGGCGCTCTTTCAGATCGGCGCCGGCGCAGAAGGCGCGCGCGCCGCTGCCCGTGACGATGACGGCGCGGTCATCAGGCCCGAGGTGATAGCGGAAGACGTTGCCAAAGGCGTGCAGCGTGGCCAGGCTCAGCGCGTTCCGGCGGTCTTCTCGCTCGATCGTGATGATGAGCGCGCCGTCCTGCCGGCGAATGGCCAGCGGTCCCTCCGCCGCCGGGTCGTGGACCCGCTTCGAATCCGGCACGCGCGCGCTGGGCGGCGGCGGGTCCCCCGTCTGCCGTGATTTGCGGGTAGCCTCGTTTTCCCCAGAATTGGACCCTTGCATCGACTGACTATAGCTGTTCCTCGCTGCCCGCCACAGCTATTGTCGGCTCGTGTCCACGCTCACCGGCGAGGTTCAACGCGTCACCTTCGAAAACGAGGAGACGGGCTTCCGCGTGGTCAAGGTGCTGCAGAACCCGCGCGAGGGGGCGGTCGTCGTCATCGGCGTGTTTCAAGCGGTCGGGCCAGGAAACCAGGTGCGTGCCACCGGCAGCTACATCGAGGACCCCAAGCATGGCCGGCAGTTTCGCGCCGATTCGCTCGTGGTGGTGGCGCCCGAAACGCTGGATGGCATCGAGCGCTATCTCGGCTCGGGAGTGATCCCTGGCCTGGGCCCGGGCTTCGCCAAACGCATCGTCGAGAGCTTTGGGGTGGCGACGTTGAAGGTCCTCGACACGGACCCCGGGCAGCTATCGAAGGTGCCCGGGCTCAAGGGCAAACGGCTCGCCAACATTCAGCGCGGCTGGGCGGACCAGCGCCGGCTCTCGAACGTGCGTTTGCTGCTGCAGACGCACGGCGCGTCGCTCAGCCTCGCCAACCGCATCGTACAAAAGTATGACGACCGCGCTGCGCTGATGCTGGAGCGCCACCCGTATCGGCTGGCGATCGAGGTACAGGGTATCGGCTTCAAGACCGCCGATCGGCTGGCGCAGAGCCTCGGTCTCCGCACGGACCATCCAGAACGAGTGCAGGCCGGCGTGTTGCACGTGCTCGGTGGCCTGGCAGACTCGGGGCACGTGCTCGCGCGGCGGCCCGAGCTCGTGGTCGCCTGCGAGCGCATGCTCGAGGTCGAGGCGGGGCACGTGGAGGCTGCCATCGACGCCCTGTGGGCGGCGGAGCGCCTGGTGGTGAAGGGCGACGCCGTCTACCTCAGTTATCTGCACAAGGCGGAGACCGAAGTGGCGCGGCACCTGCGGCGGCTGTTGGATGGGGCAGGGCGCGAGCTCACCGGCTGGGAGCGGGCCATCCTCGCGTTTGAAAAAACGGCGGGGTATCCGCTGTCGCTCGAGCAACGTCAGAGCGTCGAGAGCGTGGCGCGCGAGAAGGTGCTCGTGATCACCGGCGGCCCCGGCGTGGGCAAGACGACCATCGTGCGCGCCATCCTGCGCGTGTTTCAGAGCGCCCGGCTGCGCGTGAGCATGGCGGCACCGACGGGGCGTGCCGCCAAACGACTGAGCGAGTCGACGGGTCAAAACGCAGTGACCTTGCATCGCTTGCTCGAGTTCGACCCGCACCTGCACGCCTTCAATCGCGACGAGGCGAGCCCGCTCGAGTCGCAGGCGGTGGTCGTCGATGAGGCGTCGATGGTAGACGTCCTACTCGCCAACGCCTTGCTCGCAGCTCTGCCTGACACGGGTCGGCTCGTGCTCGTCGGTGACGTCGACCAGCTGCCGTCGGTGGGCCCGGGCGCGTTTTTACACGACGTGATCCAGAGCGGCGCCGTGCCCGCCGTGCGGCTCAACCGCATCTTCCGCCAGAGTGAGGCCAGCAGCATCGTGAAGAACGCGCACGCGATCTTGCACGGGGAAGAGCCCAAGAGCGACGACGCGGAGGCCGAGCACGCCGAGTTCTTCGTGATCGGCAAGCGCGACGCGGAAGAAGCCGCCGAGGCCATCCGGCAGCTCGTGCTCAAACGCATCCCACAACGCTTTGGCCTGGATCCCCGTCGCGACATCCAGGTGCTCACGCCCATGCATCGCGGCGCTGCCGGCACCATCGCCTTGAACCAGATCTTGCAGCAGGCGCTCAACCCCGGCCAGGTCGGCATCGAGCACAAGAACGAGAGCCTGTGCCTGGGGGACAAGGTGATGCAGATCCGCAACGACTACGAGAAGGAGGCCTTCAACGGCGACCTGGGTCGCATCGTCGAGCTCGACGTCGCCGCCGCTCGCGTGGCCGTCGACTTCGAGGGGCGGGTGGTGCGCTACGTAGGCAAAGAGCTCGACGCGCTCCGGCTCGCCTATGCGACGACTATTCACAAGAGCCAGGGCAGCGAGTACCCGGCCGTGGTCATCCCGCTCCAGACCAGCCACTTCCCCATGCTCTCGCGCAACCTGTTGTACACGGCCGTCACCCGCGCCAAGCGCCTGTGCGTGCTGGTCGCCGACCCTCGGGCGCTGCGCATCGCGCTCGGTGAGCTGCGCCGAGAACAACGTCAGACGGGCTTGGTCGAGCGCCTGCGAGCGGCCATGGAGAGCGCGGGCGCGTAGCCGTCAGCGGGGGCCTTCGCGCGCTCGCGCCGCAGCCGGTGCTACCCCGGAATCGTCCCTTCGAGGGGCCAAGCGCCGTCCATCTCACGTCCGCAATGAGGCTAAGCCAACGGATTCATTGAAAAGTGACGCGGCCGACGCGACTAATGTCCTGGCCCTCGCCGGCCGTCCCTTTTGTCCATGACGGTGCTGTTGCAGCGGACGAAGAGCGGCGGGGATCGCCTCGGTCCGCTGTTCCCCGACGCGCGCGCTCGCGGCCAGTTGCTCGAGCAGGCAGGGGCGTTGGTGGCCGAGGGGCATCGCCTCGAGTCCGCCGGTGGTAGGTTGAGGGCGGCGCTGCGCCCACTGCTGCGTGTGATGAACGCTCACCACGCGAGCCGGATCGAAGGCCAGCCCATCCAGCCTATCGATATCGAGCGTGCGCTCGCCCATCAATTTGACGACAACCCTGAGCGCGCACATGATCAACAGCTCGCCCTCACCCATATCCGGGCCGAGGCCGCCCTGGAGTCGGCGTTGCCGACCAAGCGCGTCGGCCTGTACGCGCCCGAGTTCGTGCAATGCATCCACGCGGAGCTGCATCGGGCGCTGGTCGGCCCGGAGCCGCTTGCAGATACAGAGCCTCCCGCCGCGCCGGGTGCCTGGCGGGAGGCGACGCTCGAGGGCCTCGTAGCCCACGACCTGCCCGAGCCCGAGGATATTCCGGAGCTGCTCGAGCTCTGGCAGGCGGGTTATTCGAAACCCTCGGGGCTCGACCAAGCGGTCGTCGGGGCGGCGTGCTCCCAGCAACTGCTGCTCAGGGTGAGGCCGTTCGCACACGGTAACGGGCGCACGGCGCGGCTGCACACGCATCTGGTGCTGACGGCCTTCGGCTTGACCCACGGACTGTGGTCACCCCTCCGCGGGGTGGCGCGCGATCGAGACCGCTACTTTGCCGAGCTCGGGCTGGCTCCGCCCGAGCGCACGGACCCGCTCGCGGACGCTAGCCTGCCAAGCCGAGCCGAGCTCGAGGCGTTCGCCAGCTGGTGGATCGACATGTGCACCGGGGAAGCGCGTTTCATGCGCGAGCTGCTGGAGCCGGAGGGGCTCAAGAGCCGCCTCAATGATCTGCTGCTGTGGCTCACGGCGCACCCCTGGGTCATCGGCAGCGAAAAGTCGGTGGTCAAGCGCGAAGCGCTCGAGGCGCTGCACTACACCGCGCTCTCGGGTCCCGTCGAGCGTTCGCGCTTCCTCGCCATGCTGGGCCTGCAGCATCGAACGGCGCGGCGCGTGCTCACCAGCCTGATCGACTTTGGCGTGCTCAGCGCGGAGAGCTCCCGCTCGTCAGTCAGCTTTGACGTACCGCTCGCCAGCCTTCGTTTCTTGTTTCCGAGGCTCTGGCCCGAAGCCGAGGTTGCCCAGCAGCCGAGCTCTGCTCCGGTTTACGCTGAGCCGACTGAATCACGACTGGCGTTGGAATGAGCTCGTCCGTGCCATGGCGCGTCAACGCCGCCGAGCGCGCGAAAGTTTGTTCGACGCTAGAATGGCGCGCCCCTGACGCTAGTATCGCAGCAAAGAAGCAGCCACGCGGCACCTTCGCGGGGAGCACAGCCGCCATCGAGCATGAAGGCCTGTCAGCGGCGTACAATACGTCCAATGCCCGGCCGCTCCGCGACCTCTCGCCGATCCTCCGCCGTTCCGCCGTGGCGTCCGCTGAGCTTTGCGATGGCCCTGCAGCTGGGCTGCGGCAGCGCCAACGAGCCCGCGACACGAGCGGGCGCGCATTCGCCTCAGGACCCCGGCGCGCGGATCTGGAGCTACGACGTCATCGCCGGGCCCGGAGCGAGCGAGCTTCGGGTGGTCGCCGAGCTCCCGCGTGGCGTTCCGGCGGCGCTTGGGGTCGACCAGTTTGCCTCCCCGTACCTCGACGATCTGGAAATCGCGACGGGCGAGGGCTGGCGCCCTCTGCAGCGGCAAGGCGAACGTTGGTATGCCCCGCAATGTCGCGAGCGCGGCTGTAAGCTGCGGTACCGGTACCAGCTCGGACAGGCCGCGGAGCAGATCGATCGCTTCAGCTACGCGGCGTATCGCGGCGGCGCGCTGCTCGCGCCCCCATCGACCTGGCTCTTGCATCCGCAGGACTATTCAGGCGCCGACACCTATCGCTTCGCTGTCAAGACCGAGCCCGGGGAGGCTTTTGTCACCGGCGTGTGGAGCGCTCGCAGCCACAGCGGGCAGGGCGGGAGCGAGTTTTCGGCGCCCGCGGCCCTGTTGTTTGAAGCGCCCTACTCGGGCTTCGGCCGTTTCCGCTCGGAGAGGCTCGCCGCCGGAGCAGGCGTCATCCACCTGTCCGTCAGCCTCGGCGCCCGCGGCCTGGGTGTCTCCGATGAGGACTTGCGCGCCACCGTCCTGCGCGCGTCCAGCGTCGTCTCCGGCTACTTTGGGCGCTTCCCCGTGCCGGAGCTGTCGCTGATTGTGCTGCCGATCGCAGGCTCGCAGATCTTCGGCATGCAGCTCGGCAACGGGGGCGCGAGCGTTTTGTTGTTCATTGGACGGGACCTCCGAGCCACGGAGCTCGCTGCCGATTGGGTGATCGTTCACGAGCTGTTGCACCTGGGTTTTCCCACCCTGCAGCGGCGCCACCTGTGGCTCGCCGAAGGCCTGGCCACCTATCAAGGCCCCATCGCACGGGCCCGCGCCGGGCTGATCGCGCCCGCTGAGGTTTGGCGCGCCTTTGTGGCGGGCATGCCCAACGGGCAAGCCGAAGGAGCCGACGGGGGACTGGACGGCACCAGCAGTTGGGGCCGCACCTACTGGGGCGGCGCCGCGTTCTTTTTGCTTCTGGATCTACAAATCCGGCAGCGATCCGCCGGCAGGCTCTCGCTCGACGATGTGGCCCGCGCCATCCTGAACGCGGGGGGAAACACCGGGGCGCGTTGGAGCGTCGAACGGACGCTCTCCGCTGGCGACAGCACGCTCTACGAGCCGAGCTTCAGCGAGCTGTATGGCGAGCACGCGCACGGCTCGGTACGGGTCGACCTGGCCGCACTGTGGCAGAAGCTCGGCGTGCAGCGGGCTGGCGACGACGTCACCCTCGACGATAGCGCGGAGTGGGCGGAGCTTCGGCGCGCCGTCACAGGGCCAGCGGCTCACGCTGCGCAGTCCGGGTTGTCACTGCCCGGCGTTCCGAAGTCGCCGTTGTAGCTCGGCGTGCCGTCGCACCAATCGCTGGGCGCAGCACTGGACCTGCCGTCCATGGCCGAGCCGGAGAGCGCCAGGCTGTGGCCCGCCCGATTGGTGAGCTTTGCTGGATCCACCTCGACCTCATCCAGCACTTGCTCGCCGCAGCTCAGGCGCAAGACGAACGCCCCCGTGTTGGGCAAGGTGACGCCATGATACAGCACGTTGGCCGAAAACCCCGGAGCCTCGCCGTTGGCCAGAGTCAAAAAGCCTCCGGCTTCGATCGGGAAGTCCCCGTCGAGCGTCAACGTCTGTTCGTCGCGCGCGAGCGTACAACCGCCGAGCTCAATGGGCTCGGCCCCCGCGTTGTAGAGCTCGATCCATTCCCCAGACGCGTCCGGCAGAATTTCTGGGTTCTTCATCAGCTCGGAGAAGATGACCTGCGGCGAGCTCGCCCCGTCCACCTCGATCGCGATGCGCACCTGGCCGTCCCCGCTGACGCGCGCGTCATCCCCCAGGGTCCTGAACTGAAAGGTGAGCCTGGTCAGCTCGCCCGGCGCTATCGCAAACTCGAGCGGGTTCTTCGACACCAGCTCTGCCGCGACCACCTGCCCAGCCAGTGAGCCCGCCCGCTCGAGGTGCCAGCCATCGAGCAGCTGCACGCTGTAGCTGCCGGCGGGGAGCGCGCGCTGCAGGCTGTCACTCGCCGGCGCGTCTTCGCTGTTTAAGCTGACCTGCGCGGCGCCGTCGATCGCGAAGCTGGCGCCGCTCAGTCTGTATTGCGCGTCACCGATGCCGCTCGACAGACCGAGCTGCAGTTGCCCGATGGGCGGCGGCGGCAGCGCCGAGCAACCAAGCAGCCCCACGAGCAACGAAGCGAACAGCGCCGTTGGAGACACGGTGAATGGAGACAGGCGAGTGAAGCGAGCTTGCTGCGACATGATCGTCCTTTCATGGAGCACCGCGCGAGAGGCTGACGAGGGACGCCGACCGCCGGCGCCACGCAGCGGCGTTGCTCCGAGAGGGCTTCAGCAATCGACGTGCCGGAAGGGGTCACCGGGGTTTTGCGCGCGTTTTTTGGGAAACGCCAGCCTCTGCTTCAGGCCGCACCAGGCGCCGGCCAGTCCTGCGCCGGCTCAGCGCGTAGCCGGTCTCGAGCGGATTTCGCGCGCTCGGCTGAGCGTCGGCTCAAGCCCCAGTGCCTGCGGGGCAAGCACCTCACGGGCGCGTGCGGGGCGGGACGGTGGAGAAATCCCCAGTAAAGAGAGCTTGGCTCGCGTGCTCAGGCAGTCGGCGAGCACCGTCACCGCAGGACGGTGGCGCAACCGAGCTGCAGGCTGATGCTGCCGGTCGACGCGGCCTGGAATTGGTCGCACACCGCCGGGCACACCTGGATGGCGCTCGGTTGCAGGACCCGCGCGTCGACGTCGTAGTGCCAACCGTTGGGGTTCGCCGCGCAGCCCGCCTGGCTCGTCACGTAGGAGAGCTGTTTGCGGTCGGTGCCGTTGTCGAACTGGAGGTTGACGCGGAAGTAATCGAGCGCCGCGTCGCTCTTCGGGATCTGGAACTGACAGGCCAGGCTACCGCTGCGGATGGTGCGCAAGGCATCCAAAAATTGGCCTTCCACCTCGCCGTCGGTGTCAATCAGCACGGCCTCGTTGGTGCCGCCGGCGCGGGCGATGGCGTTCGTGTTGTTGTTGCTCGCCGCGTCGCCTGCGGGGAAAACGCCGACCACGAAGGTGCGGACGGGCACCTCGCCCGTCAACGCATCAGCCGCGATCTCGAGCACGGTGTTGATTGGGGGCGGGGCGCCGGGCACTTCAGGGCCGCATTCGCTGGGCAGGCCGTCGGTCGCGAGCACGGTGACCACGGTCTGCTCGGGGTGCGTGATCGCCCACTCGCGAGCGTGATTGATCGCGCCCTGGAGCGCGGGCACTGTAGGCGTGAGCCCTTGTGGCTTCTGGAGCTCGAGCGCCCGATCGATGGCGACGAGGTTCTCCGCGATGGTCCCGATCTCGACGGCAGGCGTCGCGTAGCTCGGGACGCGGCACTCGGTGGCGTTGGTGCAGGTGCGCTCGAAATCCTCGCACTTGCCGAGCGGGGCGGCGCAGTCGAAGCCCAGCTGGCAGGCGGTCGGGCGGGCGGGGTCGGAGTTCTCGCACAACCCGAATTCCACGCAGGGGTTCACCGATTGGGAGCCGGGACAGTCCGCCTGCGACGCGCACAAAAGAATGTTGCGAGGCTTGTTGGGATCGGTGCCGTCGCTATCGCCGAGCAGGCAGGTCGAGAGGAAGCAAGGGCCGCCGTCGGGGCCGCAGTCCGACTGCTTCTTGCAGACGAATTGAGTCTGTGGCTTGAGCAGCGGAAAGAACTGCAGCCCCATCTGCAGATCGCTGTCGTTGGTCTCGATCAGAAAGCTGCGGATCGCGCGCTGGACGGCTTGCCACTTGGTGGCGCCGGTGCCCGTCGGCTCGTCCATCGAGCCCGAGCTGTCGAGCATCACGTACATGGCCACCGTGCGCTGCTCGGCCGCGCTGGCGTCCGTCACACAGGCGTCATCGATCAGCGCGGGGTTTGTGCTGCCCGTGGGAGCCGGGTCGTCGAGGAAGTTGGGTCCGCGCTGGCTCTGGTCGACATCGACCTTCACCGGGTCGTTGCTGCACGCCCAGGCCCCCACCGTTGCAGCACCGCTGGCCACGCTGGCCAGCAGAAGTCGAGAGAAACGCCGATCAGTCACCGCTGCATTAAAGCATAGTCACCTGAGCGCTACCAGCCGGTGTACCAGCGTGATGCGAGCCCGGGCGCGGCCGCCGCAATTGTGTCCCGTTTCCAGGCTCCTAGACCGAGCTTTGCCGCGCGCCCGGCATTTTTCCATTCTTAGTGCCTGAGTCCAGGCTTCGAAGTGGACGCCAGCATGATATAGCCATGCTGTTGACGCTCGCGTGATCGAAAAGGGCGCGCGAGATCATGGAACCCGAAGAGCCGTGTGGATAGCCTGAAGCCGCGTTACGAAATTCGGGGCGCCACGCTGGGCGATGAAGAAGCGCTGCTCGCTCTGGCGGCGCACCTCGACACCGTCAACCTCCCCAACGACCGCCAAGCGGTGCGTGAGCTGCTCGAGCACGCGGAGCAGAGCTTTGCGGGCGCCATCAGCGTCGCCAAGCGCAAGTATGTCTTCTTGCTCTGGGACCTCTCGAACGGGAGCGCCATCGGCTCGAGCAGCATCATCGCCCAGCTCGGCCGGCGTGATGCGCCGTACATCTACTTCGACGTCATTGGCGAGGAGCGTTACTCCAAATCGCTCGACAAGCACTTTCACCACACGCTGCTCAGGCTCGGCTTCTCGTACAAGGGGCCCACGGAGCTCGGCGGCCTGGTCGTGGCTCCGAGCCAGCGCGGCGCGCCGGAGCGCCTGGGTCGCTTCGTCTCCTACGCTCGCTTCGCGTTCATCGCAGGCCGGCGGGATGCCTTCCGCGACCAGCTGCTCGCCGAGCTCCTGCCGCCGCTCGAGCCCGACGGCACGAGCCACCTTTGGGAGGCGCTCGGGCGCCGCTTCACGGGCATGTCGTACGCAGAGGCCGATCGCCTGTCGAGCCGTGACAAGGAGTTCATTCGCGACCTGTTCCCGCTGGGCGAGATCCACACGAGCTTGTTCGACGATCGCGCCCGCGACGTGATCGGGCAGGTGGGGGCGCAAACGCTCAACGTCGAGCGCATGCTCAGCGCCGCCGGTTTCCGTTATGCGCGGCGGGTCGACCCTTTTGATGGTGGGCCGCACTTCGTGGCCGCCACGGACGAAGTGAGCTTGATCCGCGCGGCACGCCGCGTTCGCTTCACGAGCGCGTTCCGGGGGGCGCCCGCGCCCGCGCTCGCGCCGCTCGCGGGCGTGGTGCTCCAGTACCTGGAGAAGGTCCCGTACGTGCGCAGCGTGCTCAGCGACTTTGCCTGGTCAGAGCCCGACGGAGTGCTCTTGCCCGAAGCGGTCGAGGCCCACCTGGAGCTGATGCCCGGTGCTCCGCTGATGGTCACGCCGCTGCCGCGCGCGACCTCGAGCCGACCGCCTCCCCCGGCGCGAAGGTGAGCCGCATGCTGCGCGTGCTCCTCATCGGCATGAGCGTCATTGGCGCCGCGCACTACTACGTGTGGGCGCGCTTGGTGAACGACGCACAGCTCCCGAGCGCTTGGCATCTGTTTCTGAGCGCGTCGTTCATCTTGCTCTGGCTCAGCATCCCGGTGACCTTGGCGCTGGGCCGCCAGCTGTCGCCACGGCTGGCGCCGTTCGTCGTCTGGCCGGGCTATGTCTGGCTCGGCACGTTGTTCTTGCTGCTCGTGGCGGTAGCGGGCGTCGACGTTTTGCGCGGTCTGATCCACGCCGTGTCCTGGGTGGGGGGGTCAGAGCAGCCCACGCCCGATCGCGAGCTCGAGCTCACGCGGCGCTGGGCGCTGGGCGCTGCCGGCCTGGCGGGGGCGGCATTGCTTGCGTCCTTGTGGCTTGGCCGGCGTGTGCTCGTCAAACGCGTCAACGTGCCGCTCGCCCGCCTGCCGCTGGCGCTCCAGGGGCTGAAGATCGTGCAGCTCAGCGATGTGCACATCGGCCCGACGCTGGGCAAACGCTTCCTCGACACCGTGGTCGACAAAGTCAACGCGCTCGACCCGGACGTCGTGGCCATCACGGGGGATCTGGTGGATGGCTCGGTGGCGCGGCTGGCGTCGTCGGTGGCGCCGCTCGCGCGTCTGCGCGCTCGGTACGGGGTGTTCTTCGTCACCGGCAATCACGAGTACTATTCCGGCGCCGACGCCTGGTGCGCTCATTTGAAGGGCCTCGGCGTGCGCGTGCTGCGTAACGAACGCGTGTCGATCGGCGACGGCGGACAGAGCCTCGATCTGGCGGGGATCGACGACTACTCGGCACACCACTTCGGCGGTGGCCACGGCGCCGACCTGGAGCGCGCGCTGACGGGGCGAGACCCTGCGCGCGAGCTGGTGTTGCTCGCGCATCAACCCCGGGCCGTGGTCGAAGCCGAGCGCTCCGGCGTGGGCCTGCAGCTCTCCGGCCACACCCACGGCGGCCAAATCTGGCCCTTCAACTACCTCGTGCGCTTGCAGCAGCCCGTCACTTCAGGCCTCGTCCACTTCGGGCGCTCTCTGATTTACGTGAGCAACGGGACGGGTTATTGGGGCCCGCCCATGCGCCTCGGCAGCCCCGCGGAGATCACAGAGCTCGTGCTCGAAGCTCGCCCGGCGGCTGGCGCCTCGAGCGCGTCGACATAAACGTTCGGAGCGTCTTCGTATGCTGATCCTGCTCATCGACCTCTACTCGCTCGTGCTGTTCGCCTCGGTGATCCTATCCTGGGTCCACCTCTCGGAAGACAACCCCGTGGTGCGCTTGATCCGGCGCGTGACGGAGCCCGTGTTGGAACCCGTGCGCAAGGTCGTGCCGAGCGCGGGAGGGTTCGACCTGTCGCCGCTGATCGTGCTCATCGCCTTGCATTTGCTGAAGACGTTGCTGGTCCGGCTCTGAAGTGCTTGGCGGAAGGGGAGCGACGATCGCCCTCACCATCATCGCATGCCGCCGGCACGCCGCTCAGCGCTCACGGCAAAGGCCGAGGTCGCGACCTTCTCCAGCAAGTCGGCACACTCGACGATGCCGTTCTGAGCGAGCACCCGTTCTTTCGCGGCGGCTAGCCTCTGACGCGACCCTCCGTCGCCGAGGAGCTCCTCGGCCTGTGCCGCCAGGGAATCGCCGTTGAGGTTCGCTCGCTCGAGCAGCGCACCCAGCCCGAGGCGCTCCACGCGCCGGGCGTTGTCGGGCTGATCGTACGTGAGTGGGCTGACGATCTGGGGGATACCCGCTTCTATGGCTCGGGCGACGGTGCCGATGCCGCCGTGGTGCACGAGCAGGGCGGCATGAGGGAGCAGCAGCCCGAGCTCTGCGTAGTCGACCTGGAGGAGGTCGCTCCGCTCCGGACGATCTGCCTGGTGCGGGCTCGAGAACACCCCGCGCCGCCCCAGCCGAGAGCAGCAGTCCCTGCCATTACGGAAAAATTCTTCGACGTCCGAGACGCCGGTGCCGGCGGTGAACACCAAGGGTGAGCTACCGGCCGCGAGAAAAGACCGAACCCGGTCCGAGAGCGAGGTGGCCGGCGGGGGCAACGGAAAGCCCAGGACCTGCATATCGGGCCAATCCGACGCCGGGGGGCAGAACCACTCGGGAAAGAACGCGGCCTGGCGGCAGAGGTGCGGCTCCACTGGGGTGGCCGATGAAGCCGGGCCCAGAGCGAGCGAGCGACGCCGCTCGTTGATGTGGGCCAGGAGCCCTGGGTGCCGATCGCACGCCTCAAAGAAGCGCGGCAAGTCGTGGCGGAGATAGGCCGCTCCTCGGATCCCGCGCGCCCGGGCGGCGTAGGGCCAGGGCGGCGCCACGAGAGAGCGGATCTTGAACGGTGCCAGGTGCAGCCTGACCCCGGGCAAGCCGTCCCGCTCGCAGAGCATGTTGGAGGTTGCGGTCTTGTCGATGTTGACCACCACGAGGGGCTGGGCACGCCGGGCGGCCGCGTCAAAGTAGTCCACCACGGGCTCGAACGCCGGGAAGTAGTAGTCCTCGAAGCGTGCCGGGCCGCCTGGTCTGTTGAGGTGTTGGTGAGTCGTCGGTACGAAGTCCACCCCTTGGCTTTCCGCCTCTGCCGCGAAGGCGGAGGGAGCGAGCAACGAAGCGTCGTAGCCGCGCTGCACCATCTGCCGCCCGACCGCGAGCAAGGGAGCGACGTCCCCGCGCGTGCCGATGGTCTCGAAAACGAAACGAACATTCGCCATGTACGCCTTCTCGGTCAGTCCGCACGCGAGTTGCGCACAACTCACCTGGTCGAAGCGCTTTGTCGAAAGCGCGCAACTCTCTCCGCGCCGCAGCCGATGGACGGAGCGCTGGCGATGAGCTGATGAGAGCCAGGAGCTCTTCGGGCGCTGCCAGCAGAAAGCCGATGAGACGTGCAACAGCCCCCGAACGATTGTGCATCGATCACTCCGCGCTGCGCTGCTGAGAGAACGCCAGATACCGCCGCCGCTGCGTCCGAAGCGCCAGATGTGGACGGCCTGCTCAGCGGGCCAAGCTTCTGCGTCAAGCCCTGGGTGCATGTACATGTCGCCACGGATGGCGACGTGCAGGCCTGCTGCGTCTCGCCCGTCAGCTTCGGTAACCTGCAGAAGCGCTCCTTGCAGCAGATCTGGCACGGCGAAGAGGCTCGTCGCTTTCGCGCAGCGCACCTGTTGGGCAAACCGGTCGCTGGGTGCGAGCGTTGCTACCAGGCAGAGAGCGTCGGTGCCTTTAGCATGCGGAAAAACGCCAATGACTACTTCGGGCCGAGGGCGAGCGAAGCCATCCGGACCACCACCGCGGCCGGCGTGTCCCCAGAGGCCCGTCCCGTGGACTACGACATTCGCTTCTCCAACGTCTGTAACCTCAAGTGTCGCACCTGCCATCATGGGTCCAGCTCACGCTGGTATGAGGATCAGATCGCTCTGGGCTGGAAACCCGGCGGGCAGAAGGCGATCCTCCGCGCTTTCGACGGCGCCGAGGATTTCTGGAATTCCTTCGGCGGTTTCGTCGACGACATCGAGAAGGTGTACTTCGCTGGCGGCGAGCCTCTGCTGCAGCCGGAGCACTACGACCTGCTGCGCGCGCTCGACGAGCGAAAGCGCCACGATACGTTCATAGCCTATAATACCAATCTTTCAGTCCTGGATTACCGCGGCACGGACGTCACGACGCTGTGGCGAAGGTTCCAGCGCCTGCACGTGTCGGCGAGCTTGGACGCTTCGGGCGCTCGCGGGGAGCTCATGCGCCACGGTCAATCCTGGGCGCGGGTCCTCGCGAATCGCGAACGGATTCGGCGCGAGTGCCCAAACGTCATTTTCAGGACGGCTTGTACCGTGGGCGCGCTCAACGCCTGGCACCTTCCAGATTTTCACCGCGAGCTGATCGATACCGGGTTCATCGATCCCGAGCAGTTCGACATCAACCTGGCGCACGGCTTGCTCGATGCGCAGGTGCTTCCTGCCCATCTGAAGCAGGAAATCAGGCTCCGGAACGCCGCGCACGCGGCCTGGCTCCGGAGCATTGGTGAGGACTCGACCGCGGAGCGCTTCGATGCCTTCGTTTGCCATCTGGGCAAGCAGGATCGCTCCGACTCGCTCGGGAAATTTCGGTTCCAGTGCGATGCGCTCGACCGACTGCGGTCCGAGAGCACGGCCGAGGTGTTTCCTGAGCTCGCCTCGACGCTCCGTCCTCTAGGACAGCTCCAGCGCCTGAGCACGCTGCTGCGTGCGCGTGCGGCCGCGTCGCCGCCCACACAAATCTGAGCTCGCGGACGACAGTCTGTGATAGCGCTGCCTGGGCCGAGTCGGGCGGCGGGAGCGCGCGCTTGAAAGCCAAGTCTCACCAGAAATTCGTTTTAAATGCGGTCGGCACGAAGGGCGACGTCCTGCCCTTGATTGCGATTGCCCGAGAGCTCGCCCAGAGGGGGGCGGCCTGTCACGTCCTCGGCATTCAGTCGCTGGAGTCCGCGGCCGCGCGCGCGGGCGTGCCCTACACGAGCGTGGCACCGGACTGCATCGAGGAGGGGAAGGCAGGCGAGCTCGAGGAGTACTCCGAGCGCTTCATCAAGCGCTACCAACCATCGTTCGAGCCGATCCTCGACTTCTTCCAGCGCGAAGTGAGCGAAGGGCAGCGCCTGGTGGTCGTCAATACGAAAGACGATTCCGCCAGCAACCTCGCCGCCGAGAAGTACGCCTTGCCCCTCTGCCGCCTGCACCTCACGCCCTATCACCTCCGTTCTCTGATCCGCCCGCCGTGGCCCTGGCAGGGTTTGATTCGCGGGCCACTTGGCAAGACCTTCCAACGGCGCGTCTTGCCCGGCGCCTATGCGAGGATGCGGGCGCATCCTCGTGTGCTCGAAATCCTGAACCGCTACCGGGGCGAGCTAAGCTTGCTTCCGGTGCAGACCGTACGCACTCCGGATGCGCTCATCGGCCAGCACCTCGCGCTATTTCCGGCGTGGTACGGAGAGGCCGCGGAGGATTGGCCTACGAGCCTCGCATTTGCCGGCTTTCCGCTCTTGGAGGCCGCCCCCGAGCTTCCAACGGCGCTGTGCGATTTCGTCAAATCGAACCCCATGCCGGTGGTGTTTACGCCTGGAACCGGGCAGACCGACGTCAGGCGGTTCTTCGACGTGGCGGGGGAATTTTGCGAGCTCCTGGGCATCCCCGGCGTGTTCTTGAGCCCCGAGCTGGGAGGCTCGCCGCGCCACGAACAAATCCTGCATTGCGACTACGTCGACCTCGGTGCGCTGCTGCCGCGTGCCCGACTGCTCGTGCATCACGGTGGCATCGGCACGACAGCGCGAGCGCTGCGCGCCGCGGTCCCGCAAATCGTCTGTCCCGTAGCTTACGATCAATTCGACAACGCTCACCGCGTTCACGAGCTGGGCGCGGGGGCCTTTCTCGATCCGGCGCTGTTCGGCCCTTCGACGCTCGCCGCGAGCGCTCGCGCGCTCTTTGACGATGCGTTGCTCCCGCAGCGCCTGAGGGGGCTCGGCAACGCCTGGCAGGATGGAGCCAGCTGCGCCGCC
The DNA here is from genome assembly GCA_043747815.1 of Deltaproteobacteria bacterium. GTDB lineage: Bacteria > Myxococcota_A > Polyangia > Polyangiales > Polyangiaceae > SZUA-265. Next base: position 16,839 of record JAYTOL010000090.1, on the reverse strand, counting down.
GAAGCCTTGTTGGCCAGCGTCGCCGTGCGCGGCTGAATCGCGGCAGGCCCGAGCGCAGCAGGCGAGACGGGTCGCTCTGCCCGGGCTCGGACCTGCCCGTAGGTGTGTCAGGACTCCTGGGTCACATAGGCCACGGTCGCGGCGGCCAGGCCCAGGGCCAAAGACGCGATGCCCAGGCCGGCTGCGACGACCTGCGCGCCCGGAAGCGGGATGAAGACGGCGACGGCGGCGTCTGCGGCCAGAGCGGCTGAACCGACGGCGAGCACGTACTGGAGGTCGCCGGAATCACTCCCCCCGTGTACGGCGGCCAGGTCTGCCTCGGTCAACGTCATAACGGCCGCGTTTGAATGATTGGACTTGTTCATGTGTTTTTTCCTGATCATGGTCGGAGTTGCGGGGCCCCGTGTGGGCTCGCACGCCATCGGTACGCCCTGCGATCCAGTTGCGAAGAAAAACCCTTCATGTGGCCATCGGGTCTCGTCAGCGCTTTTTCTGACCGCTGCACAGATCAGAGTTGGGCAATTGGGTTCCAGGCGCCTATAGGAGAGGACATGGGATTGGTTCGAGTGCTCCGCCCGCTCGTGGGCATCCTCGCCACTGTTGCACTGGCGATATTCGTGGTCGCCGATCACCTCGGCCTCGCCCCGCGTCCGCTCGTGCTCGGTCCGCGCGAATGGGCACCGTTGATCTTCTCGACGCAGGTGACGAGCATGGCTATCGGCCGGGCCTTCCGGCTCCGACGCAAGGCCCGACGCGGTGGTCCGGGCTCCGGTGCCGTCGCGGCAGAACCGCGGTTCACGAACCTGGAGTTCGCGGAGATGTGCGCCATCGTCCTGACTGTGGGTTATTGGTTCCTCACGGACGCGCGGATGGACTCCATGCTCGCGCACGGTTGGCGGTTGGTTCTAGTGGGCATCCTCTTGGCCATCCCTCTGGTGGCGAAGTTGGTCAGCGACCGAACGGATCCCTGACCGGGATCAGCCTGTAGGCTTCGTCGGCTCCTGACGAATTCACGCAACCCGACGGCTTCGGCTGCCGAGATGAGGTGTGTCGCCCAGAGGAACCATGAACGAAACCAAAGATCCCATCGATTCGTTGATCGTCGCTGCCGGTATTGACGCCGATTTTGGCTGGCTGGTGCAGCACGCCCTGGAGCAGGTCATAGAAATTCTGGTCCGCAATGGTGGTGTGCTCCGGGAGGAGCTCGCGGATCCCGAGGTGCAACAGGAACTGTCGAGCGTAAAGGCGCGTCTGGAGAGCTATGCTCCGCAGTATCTAGATTTGTATCGGAGCTTCCTCCAGGATCACTTTACGCAAGAGCAGCTCATTGAAACCGCGGCGGCAGTTCAGTCCGAAGCGGTCAAAGGCTACCTGCGCTGCCTGAGCCTGATGGGGCGCACGCTGACCGCGTCCTTTCAGGAGTTGGGCCAGCGCATGCTCCGCAACGCGCTCACAGCGTGAGATCGAGAGCGAGGCGCGAGGGAACGCGCTCTCCGAGCGTTACAGGAGCTTTCAATGACGAGACACCACCGCGAGCTAAGGTTCGTTTTTGCCGGCGTAGGCACCAAGGGCGACGTGTTGCCGTTGCTGGCCTTGGCGGAGGAGCTGAAGCGGCGAGGCCACGCCTGCGATGTATTGGCGAACGAATCGTTCGAAGACCTGGCCGGCTCGAAGGGCTTGGGCTTCCGCGGCGTCACCACCGAGCAGGCGAACAACCTGGTGGGCCACGAGGAAAATCTCGAGTTCCACATCATGCCGTCGTACGCGCCGACGATCCGCTACTTCGAAGAGCAACGGCGAAAAGGCGCGCAGCTCGTGGTGGTCAATCTCGATGAGTTCTCGGCGTCCAATTTGATGTGCGAGCTGTTCGCGCTGCCGCTCTGCCGAGCTCACCTCGCCCCCAAGCGCATCAAGTCGTTGCTCGCTCCCCCCTGGCCAGCGCAACGCTACCTCGGAGGCCCGTTTGGCGCGACGTTCAGAAAATTCACGCTGCCGAGGAGCTACGCCGCCCTGGAGCGCGCACCCGGCTTTCTCTCGCGACTCAACCCGTATCGCGCTTCGCTGGGCCTGCCTCCCATCGGCTCGACGCTCGAGATTGACCGCAACGTGACAGAGCGACTGTGTCTCTTTCCCGATTGGTTCTGTTCACCGGCGCCCGATTGGCCCACGCCGACCCGCGTCGTGGGCTTCCCGCTGCCCCCGGCGTTCTCTGCTTTGCCCCAGGAGGTCGTCGCGTTCGCTGAGCAGCAGGGCAGGCCCATTGTCTTTACGCCAGGAACCGGCGTGCAAGACGTGGCAGACTTCTTTCGCGATGCTAAAGCTTGTTGCGACGCACTGGGCCGTCCGGGGTTGTTTCTAAGCCGCTGCTTGACACGTGAGCAACAGGACTTCGGTCCAAGCGTCCTCACCTGGGATTACCTGGAGCTCGCGTCGGTACTGCCGCTGGCCGAGCTGCTCGTTCACCACGGCGGGATCGGTACGACGGCGCGAGCCTTTCAGGCTGGCGTGGCTCAACTGGTGCGACCGGTCGCCTACGACCAATCCGATAATGGTCATCGGGTGCGGACCCTGGGAGCCGGGGGCATGCTCGAAGCGGAGGACTACAGTTTAGAGGCCTTCATTCACATGGCGCGTCGGCTGCTGTCCGATCCGGACGTGGCACGCAGCGTCCGGGAGTGCCGTAATTCGATCTCGCGCGCCGAGGGAGTGACACGTGGGGCGGACGCGCTCGAGCGACTGGCGGCCAACGCCTGGAGATCTCGACCTGAAATTCTCGATGACTGGAGACGGAGCCACTCCTCTTCGCCGGTCGTGTCGCTCGGACCGCCGGCGCTCGATTAGGGAACCCAAGTCGCCCAGCCTCGCGCGATCGCAGATACCCGGGAGGTCGGCGTTCCAGCATGCGGGCGTGCGCGCGAGCCGAGTGCCGCTCCGTGCAGGTGACCGAGCCCTCGTCTGGCCGCCCATGAGAGCTCGGTTTAGTTCACCCGCTTCTCCAAATCTTCGGCAACTCGTCGGGCGTAGCGGTCGATGCAGGGGGGCGTGACAACGATAGTTGGTGGGTGGTCGGGGCCGAGTCGACAAATGACCGAGCGCGCAGCGGACGGGTCACCGGAGGCAAGCGAGGTGTCGGCGCCACTGGACGTAAAAGGTCGATCGTCCGGACACGCTCTGGGCTCAGCGGTCCAGGTCTCGCCTTGTGTGGCCGTGTTCGCCCCTCCGATGCAGGCGTTGACGCCCCTCTCGCTGGTGTCCGTCCTCGGCGGAGGGGGCGGGATCGCAACGGCGCGAGGGGGCGGCAAGGGATCGCTGGTCGGTCGCGGCCTGGCGTCGGGCAGCGACTGGGACCTGGCGACGACTCGGCCTTTGCCGGCGCCGCTCTTCATGCTGGGGGCCGCGTCGCGAGCGGCGGAGTCGAGAGGGCAGACATCGGGCCAGCTTCCGTCCTCGGACGGCACTTTGCGCCTGCATCGTCCCAGCGTGCTCGCCGCGCCCGTGCCGTCGGACCGGCAGCAGCCCGCGCTAGTCGATGCGCTGCCGGCAGCGCTGCCGGTGGTTGCAGATGTCCCGAGCGTTACTGACGTGCCGGTGGCGGCCCCATCCCCGGCCGCTGCCGCGGTCCTTGCCGCTCCAGCGGCGGTTCCGGGCACTCCACCCGCGTCGCCCCCGGCTGCACGGGCCGCATTCGGGGTGAAGCCGGAGCTATTTCGCAAGGCGGCTCTGGACGCTCACTACGGCAAGGATGCCGACCTCGACGCGCTCGCCCAGCCCAAGCTCGGGGCCTGGACGGTGCTGGTCGTACTCGGCTCGCTCGTGGCGCTGCTCTTCATTGGCGCGGCGCTCTCTACGATCGAGGTGACGGTGAAGGCGCCGGGAGCGCTGCGGGCCCCCAACGGTCTGCGCTCGGTGGAGTCGGTGTTGTCGGGTGCGGTGACCGAGGTATTGGCTCACGCCGGTGACGACGTCGAGCTCGGTCAAGTCGTGGCGCGGCTCGAGGAGACGAAGCTGAGGTCCACGTTGACGCTGCGGGAAAAGGAGCTCGAGGTTCTGCGTGATGACACGCTCGAAGCCGCTCGCGCCGATCAAGCGCTGCTCCAGAGCGCCACGCGGGCCCTCCGGCGTCAGCGCGCGGCCCTCGAGCGGCGTGGTGTCATCACGCAGGCGCAGCTACGGCAGCGGACGGCGCACCTGCAAAACCTCCGCGAGCTGGTCAGGCACGGCGCAGCCAGCGGCGAAGACGAGCTGAATGCGAACGAATCGGCGCAGGCCGCCTCGGACTCCGTGGCCCTGCTCAGCTCGCAGGTGGCTCAGCTCGAGCTCTCGATGGCTGATCGCACGCGGGAGTGGCAGCAGCGTGATCTGGAGCGACGCACGTCGCTGGTTCGCGCTAAAGCGGCAGTCGAGGAGGCCAAGTCACTGCTCGAGTTGGTCGACATCCGCGCGCCAGCGGCAGGCCGCATCGAGTCGCTCTTGGCCACCCCGGGTGCCTTCGTGCAGGCGGGAGACATCCTCGCGCAGGTCGTGCCGAGAGACGCTCCGCGCTCGATCGTCGCGTTTTTGCCCTCGAGGGAGACAGCCTTCATCCAACTCGGGAGCGACGCGTACGTGGAGGTCGAATCGCTACCGATCAACGAGTTTGGCATGGCCAGGGCACGCGTCGCTCGCATCTCGGCAGACGTGGCCAAGGCAGAGGAAATACAAGCGGCGTTCGGCGAGGCGCTTTCGGGGTCGTTCGTGCGCGTCGAGCTCGTGCTCACCAGCGATGAGACCCACGACAAGATGGTGCCGCACCTTCGCTCCGGCGAGCGCGTTCTCGTGAGGCTCCACCGCCGCCAGCGCCGAATTATCAGCCTGCTGTTCGAGTTCGTCCGAAAGTGGTTGGGTCAATGACATGAACATTCTGAAGCGCAGAGTTAGGCCGATGCAGCAGATGGAGGCCGCCGAGTGCGGTGTCGCCTGCCTCGGTATGATCCTCGACTACCACGGCGCCTCGATACCGCTCGATGAGTTGCGGCAAGAGTGTGGCACGTCGCGGGACGGTAACTCCGCTCTTCAGCTGCTCAAGACGGGAGAACGGCTTGGCCTCGCCGGGCGCGGCTTGCGCCTCGATGTCGAGCACCTGGGTACGGTGAGTCTACCCCTCGTGTTGCATTGGAGGCTCAATCATTTCGTGGTGCTCGAGCGCATGAGCGGCGGGCACGCGCTGATCGTCGATCCGTCGGCGGGCAGGGTGAAGGCCGACAAGGAGCAGCTCAATCGGTGCTTCTCCGGCGTCGCTCTGGAGTTCCAGCCAACGAAATCCATGCTGCGGCGTGCCCGCAAGTCCGTCGGGATCACGCAGTATTTTACCAATCTTCAGAAGCGCCTTCGCCCGGTCGTGTTCGTGATGCTGGCCGGCGCTTGCACCCAGCTGCTAGGCGTCGTTGCGCCGTCGCTCAATCAAATCTTGATTGACGAAGTGATCCGGCCCGCTCGTCACGATTGGTTACTGCCAGTGATGGCCGTCCTGATCGGGGCGACGGCCGCGAGCTTCGTCCTGCAATGGTTTTATCAGCTCGTCATGGCGCACCTCCAGACTGCGCTGGCGTCGTCCCTCACCATCCAGCTAGGGCGCCGCTTGCTCCGTCTGCCCCTGGACTTCATCGAGAGCCGCAGTCGGGCAGACCTCATGCATCGCGTAAACTCCTACGCTGCGTTGGGCGACCTGCTCACGCGAACGGCGGTGGGCGCGTTTGACGGGCTCTTTGCGCTCACGCTCGCCGGCTTGATGCTGGCATACGACTGGAGGCTCGGCGCTCTGGCGCTCGGCATCGATCTACTCAGGATATTCGTGGTGCGTTTCGTACGAGAGGACTCTCGACAACGTTCCGCGGGAGAGCTCTCGGCGCGAGCACGCGAAGCCTCGGTGGTGCTCCAGGCCACCTCCTCGGCGGAGACGGTGAAAGCGTTCGGCCTCGAAGGCCGGCTCGAGGAGTGGTACGAGAGGCGCCTCTCGGAGCGGCTAAGCTGGACCGTCAAGTCTAACCGCTTGAGCGAAGGAGCGAGCCGCTGGCTGTCGATCTTCGATGGCGCCGCTCGGGCGGCGGTGCTCTGGTTCGGCGGTATGCAGGTGATCGAGTTTCAGATGACGCTCGGGGTATTCGCCGGATTTCTCGCGATCCGTGGCCTGCTCGCCGGGCCGTTGGCGTCGATCCTAGGCACAGTCGAAGGCTGGCTGGAGTTCAAGAGCGTGCTCACGCGAACGGACGAGCTCTCCGCGCAAGAGCCCCTGAAATCTGGCGATCGCTCGGCGGACGAGCTGTCGGGGCGCCTCGAGCTCAGGGGCGTCGGGTTTCGTTACAGCAGCGGTTCGCCGTGGGTGTTTCGCGGCGTATCGTTGACGATAGAGCCGGGGCAACACGTCGCGCTGATCGGTCCTTCGGGGCAGGGTAAGTCCACGCTGCTGCGGATCATCTGCGGCATCCTCGCTCCCACAGAGGGGCGGGTGCTCCTCGACGGAGTCGACATCCGCGAGCTCGACCCGGCCTCCCTCGCGAAGAGGGTCGGAGCTCTGGTAGGCGAGCCATTGATCCTCGAAGGCAGCGTCCGGGACAATATCGTGCTGCGTCTGCCCGAGGAGGGGGACGACGCGGTGCGCGACGCTGCACGCGCAGCCTGTTTTTCAGAGGTCGTCCAGCGCATGCCGCACGGCTATGAGACCCTCATGGAGGCTGGAGGCGCCAATCTCTCGGGGGGCGAGCGCCAGCGCCTGGGCTTGGCGCAGGCACTGCTCGGCAACCCCAACATCCTGTTCCTCGATGAGGCCACGTGCTTTCTCGACGCTCCCACGGAAGGGCGCGTGATCCAGAACACGCTGCACGCGGGCATCACGGTCGTGTCCGTAGCGCATCGCCCACGGGTGATCAGCGCCTCGCATCAGGTATTCCTCGTCAAAGATGGCTGCGTGTCTCCCGCGCGCGCCGACGAGGCCGCGCGCGCGCCGCGCGGTCCATGCCCTGACGCGGCAACCCACTCCATGGGAGAGGCGGCTAGCGCCGCCTGAGCAACGAGCTCGCGCACATACTGGTCTCACGATGCACACCACATTACCTGTCTTGCTGCCCGCCTCGTCGCCGGATGACCGGCCCTTCAAGCGTCGTTTGATCGAGCTCCTGCTCGAGGATCGCCGGCTGCTGGCACGCGTCGGCAGCACGGCCCTATTGGGCGCATTCTTCGGGCTCGCCTTGCCGTATGCCTCTAAGCTCGCCATCGATAGCGCGCTGCCCGATTCTGCGCCGCGTCTGCTCGCTGTCGTGGCGCTAGGGGTGGCCGTCCTGGTGGCTCATCAGGCTTGGACGGGCTGGATCGGCGGAACGACCCGCATCGCCCTCTCTGCGGCCGTTGAAAAAGGCGCGCTCCGACAGGTCATGAGCGCGCTGGTTCGATCGAGCTACACGGCTCTCGCGCAACGAAACAGCGGGTGGATGATGACGACGCTCAGCGGCGCCGGGACGGCAGTTCAGCGCTACGTAGATAGCCTAGCCACCCTGCTCACACAGGGCGCCTTCACGCTCATCTACTTTCTGGTCCTGTGTGGACAGTCCGTTATCGTCGCGGCGGTCGTCGTCCTGTTCAATCTGCTCATCGCTTCCGTGTCCTACGGCCTGGCGCGGCTCGAGGCGAAGCACACCCGCACGCTGCTCGAGCGAAGCGGCGCGCAGCAGCAGCTGATGCACGTGCTCATGGTTGGCCTCGCTTCGCTGCGTGCGTCATTCGCTAGCGAGCGCCTGGGGGCTAGGTGGAGCGACCGGGTTCGAGAGACCAACACGACGGCGCTTCGCTGCGCTCGCGCGTCCGCATTCCTCGGGACCGTTACTGCCGTGGGCACGCAGATGCTGAGCACGGGTATCATGATCTGGGCCATTTACCAGTGTTTTGACGGTGAGCTCAGCATTGGCGAAATGATGTTTCTGCTCGGCACGTCCAGCAGCTTGTCGTCGTCCGTCATGGCCGTGATCGGCGTCGCCGTCGGGTTCAAGGGCCTCGCCCCCCACTTCGAGCGTGTCGACGAGCTCTTCCGTGCAGCGCGCGGGACCACGCCGGCTGCCACAAACCCCGTCCTGTCTGGAGACAGCATCCTGGTCAAAAACGTCTCCTACAGATATTCGGATGACGGGCGTTGGATCGTCGAGAATCACTCCTGGGAGGTTAAAAAGGGTGACGTAGTGCGACTCGACTCGCCGTCGGGTAGCGGCAAGACGACCCTCCTACGCTTGATCGCGGGGCTCGTGGCACCGACGCGCGGTAAGATCTCGATCTTCGGGGTCGATCCCATGCGGGCGCAGTCACTCGTGCTCTACGTGCCCCAGCACAGCAAGCTGTTCGAGGCGTCGATTCGGGAGAACCTCGAGCTGCTCTGCGGCGAGAGCTACGGGGATATCGCGAGGGTGGTGGAGCTGACGGGTCTCTCGAGAATGTTGGCGAAGCTACCCATGGGTCCGGAGACCCTGGTCGCCGCGGATGGGCAGAACCTCTCCTCGGGGCAGCGCCAGCTCATCGTGCTCACCGCGGCGCTCGCGTCGCGTCGTCCAGTGCTGCTCCTCGACGAAGCGACCAATCAGATCGACGCCGACACCCGGCGCGCATGGGATTGGCCAGCGCTACTCCAGGGCCGCACGGTGATCTCCGTGGAACACGGCTGAGCCGATTGGGGAATTTCGCCGGTGGGGCAGCCCCCCCTAGTCGGGCAGGCCCGGCGCAGCTTCTGGATCCAAGGCCTGGCGCAGCTTGCTGGCAAGCTCACCCAGCTCGAAGGGCTTGCCGATCAGGACTTCCCCCGAGGGAATGGTCTGTTGTGAGTAGCCGGAGATGTAGATCACTTTGATGCCGGGGCGCAGCCCTCGGAGCTCTCGCACCAGCGCGGGTCCGCTCAGCCTTGGCAACACCACATCCGTGACGACGATATCGATCGGACCTTTGTGGTGAGCCACGACGTCCAGCGCGCTCTGCCCGTCCGGCGCGGGTAGCACCGTGTAGCCGAGCTGGGACAACAGCTCGGCGGTGGAGCTGCGCACGGCGCGCTCATCCTCGACCAGCAGCACCACCTCGTCCCCCCTCGCTGGAGAGGTGGCCACTCGCGGGAGCTCCCCCACGGGCCGACGATTGACGCGCCGTAAAAGGACGCGAAACGTCGTCCCCTCAGGACCGGAGATGGCATCGATGCGCCCGCCTGCCTGCCTCACGATGCCCTGGCAGGTGGCGAGGCCCAGGCCCGTTCCTCGGCCCCTTTCCTTCGTGGTGAAGAACGGCTCGAACAGGCGGGCGAGCGTGCTCTCGTCCATGCCCACCCCGGTGTCCGAAACCGTGAGCAGCACGTTGCCCCAGCTGCCCTCGCCTTCGCGGTCGGTGGGCAGATCCGTAACGTTCTTTGTGGCGAGCGTCAGCGTGCCACCCGCTGGCATGGCGTCGCGAGCGTTGATGGCCAAGTTCACGAGCACCTGCTGGAAACGCGAGGGATCGACCTCCACGGTGCCGAGCTCGGCGTCGAAATTTGTGACGACGTCGATCGCACCACCCAGCAGCGGCTTGACCAAGTGCAGTGAATCGAACGCCAGTTGGTTCAGGTTCACGGGCTTGGGTTTCACCACCTGCTGGCGCGCAAACGAGAGGAGCTGGCTGGTCAGCTGCGCCGCGCGCCGGGCCTGGTTGACTATTTCTTCCACCTTCGGGCGAGCGCTGCTGCCCTCTTCGAGACCTCGGAGAGCCAGCTGCGCATGCGCGAGGATACCGGTGAGGATATTGTTGAAGTCGTGCGCAACGCCGCCGGCGAGGCGCCCGATGCTCTCTAGCTTGCGCGATTCGAGCAGCTCTTCTTCCAGGCGCACGCGTGAGGTGACGTCCCGGTAGTTCACGACCAGGGCCTGCACTCGCCGGTCGTCCAACATGTTCTTGACGGTGCCTTCGAGCACGATGCTGCGCCCGTCCGTGCCCTTGAAGCGGAAGCTCGGCGTCGCGATCTGCCGCACCCCGCGCGCCACCGCGTCGATCAGCTCCGCCTGCGCCTCACGCTCTCCCGGAGGTATCAGGTCGCTGTGGGGGCGCCCCATCAACTCTCGAGCCGCAGCGCCGATGATCCGCTCCGCGGACGGGCTCAGATAGCGCACGATACCTCGAGCATCGGCGAGCAGGATGAAGTCCGAGCTGTTCTCGATCAACGCGCGGAAGCGTTCCTCGCTCTCGCGCAGGGCCGCTTCCGCGGAGCGCAGCGCAGCGTGCTGGCGATTTAACATTTCGTGGGCCGCCTGGAGCTCGGCCACCGCCACCTGGAGCGAGCGCACGCGCTTGTAGCCGCGACGCAGGCGGGACACGACGCCCTCCGTACCCTCCAGCTGGATGTGGAAGAAGGCTCGCTCGACGCCGACTTCCAGGTTGACCGTTGCGTCGGCTTGCTCGAGCAATCGCGGTAGCGCCGCGAGCGCGCCAGCGACCGCGACATAGAGCTCCGGGCAGGGTGCATAACCGTCCAGCGTTTGCAATTCGCACATCATGCGCTGCGGTCCGACGTCCCAGACCCGGCAGTCCAGGCAGCGAAACATGCGAGCAATCACGCCGCCGCGCGGGTTGCCCAGACGGAAGTAGAGCTCCGACGTACCCACCACCTGACGGAGAGCCCGCTGAAAGGGTAGGACCCGCTGGGCTCGGACGAGCGCTTCGCCGGCCTCTCGCAGCTCGCGCTCAGAGAGCTGCCGCTTCGCATTCTGGAGCACGAGGCGAAAGTCGCCCCACGCGATGCGCTGCCCTCGATTGCGCAAAGTGGCCGCGGAGAGGCCTGTGCCCGAGCAGAGCTCCGCGAGGTCCATATGCCGGGCCTCGACCGCCGCTACGAGAGTTGCCAGCACCGCGCAGGAGACCTCCTGCCCCGAATCTGCGTGCGGTGACTCCAGCATGGACCTCCCGCAGAATGCCTCGAGTCAATCGAAGCGCAAAGCACGACCCTCTGTCGCTCCGGGTGGACGCGCGTCGCGAAATCTGTCGCACGCGAGCCGTGCGATTTTCGGACGAACCCTAGCGTGTCGAGCGGGAGTGGCCAGCGCTGCGACGGGCATCCGGGTCGATCGAGCTCCGGCTGTGACGGAGGCTAACTCCCCCCGCCGTCGCCGCCGAGAGCCGCCACGGCTGGTGTTACCTGATCGAGGAAGCGCTCTATCGCCGCGAGCCCCGTGGGAGCTTCCTGCACGAGGCGGATCGGGTCCACCTCGCCGTAGCTGTGCGCAATTCGGTTGCGTAGGCCAGCCGCGGCGGCCATCGCCAGGGCGGATTCTTCGCTGATGATCGCGGCCCGCGATAGGCTCAGAAATGATTCACGTTGAGAGCTGGGAACGCCGAGCCCCTTGGCGGCGACCAGGTGGTTGGCAATGTCGCTCAGATCCTGAATCAGGAGGAAGATGTGGAACGACAAGAAGGCTTCGAGCCGATCGTCCGCCAGTACGTCGGCGGCGTGGCGCGGGAGACTATTGCGGATGCGCTCGATACGCTCTCTGCAGGCGAGCAGCTTACGCAGGAGGAGCTCAGCCATGCTTGCCTCCGAGCCGTCGCGTCTGCTCCTGCAGCAGCCGCCGCCTGACGCCTTGGGCGCAGTGCTCGCGCACCGTCTGGAAGTCGAAGAAGCGCGACGCCGCGTTCGCCTGAAACCGAGCCCACGCGAACGGCTCATGTTCGTAAAGTAGCTGGCCGGTGCGGGCGACCTCGTATGCCAGCGCCTCGGGAGCGTGCCTCAGATCGACCACATGGGGTTCACGGCCGAGGCGGGCCGCGAGCGCGCTGCCGAGACCGAGCTGCGGCCAAAACCCTCCGCCGAGCACTGCGATGTCGGCGTCGCTGTCGGGCCTTGGTGCTCCCGATGACGCACCGCCACGCGCGGCCGAGCCGAAAAGTATCACCAACTCGAGGCCTGGGAGCACGGCGGCCTGCTCCCTCGCCATGCTGCGGAGCGCCTCGAGGGGAAGTGCCGGGGCCATATCTGGATTGTAACGCGCGTAGCCCGCCCCCACCACCCGCTTTATCGGGACCAGCGCGGCGGATCGGCGAACCTTGTTGCCCAGCCCTGTCTGCGGCTCGACGGCGCGTGCTCGGCGCGGTCATCCGGGCGCAGGCGCCGCCTCCGCAGCGCCAGCTGGGGCTTTTACTTTCCCGTCGAGCAGGCAGGCGACGTTCATGTCGCCCAGCACGTTGATGGTGGTCCGACAGCGGTCGAGGAACCAGTCCACGGTGAGCAGCAGGGCAATGTATTCGGTCGGGAGCTGCACCGCCGAGAACACGAGCGTCATCGTGACCAGACCGGCCTCGGGAATGCCCGCCGCGCCGACGGATGCGATCACAGAGGTGAGGACGACCATCAGCTGTTGGCCCAGCGAGAGGTGGATGCCGAGGAGCTGCGCCACGAACAAGGCAGCCATTGCTTCATACAGCGCGGTGCCGTCATTGTTGAAGTTGGACCCTACCAACGCACCGAGGCTCGCCGACTGTTGGCGCAGGCCGACGCGCTCACGCAGCCGCTGATACGTCACCGGCATGGTGGCCGTCGAGCTGGCCGTCGAGAACGCCATCACCAGCGCGTCGCGCGTATTCTTCAAGAGCCACAGGGGCCTCACCCAGGAGCCGAAGCGAATGCGCAGCAGGTAGTAACTGGTCTGGAGCAGCAGCGCGAGGATCACCGCCGCGACGAACCAACCGAGCGACACGAACGGCCGAAAGCCGCTGACACCCACGATGCTCGCCACCTTGCCAAACACCGCCAGGGGCACGAGCGCGATCACCCAATGCAGCAAGGTGAGGATCAGGGAGAAGCCGAGCGAGCACAGATCGGTGGCCAAGGCGCGCTCTCTACCCTGCAGGCGGCGCGCGGCGACGCCGAACGCTACCGCGATCATGACCACGCCGATGACCTTGTTCTCCACGAAGGGCCGGACCAGGCTATCGGGGACGTTGTCCAGGAGCTGGCGCACGACGTCGCCTTGAACCTGAATGCTGCTCGTCGGGTGCAGGTTGGCACCGACGCCCGGCTGGAGCAGATTCGCGACGGTCAACCCCACGACGATCGCCGTCAACGTATTGAGCAACAGCAACCCCACCATGCGCGCCGCCAGTCGCCCGTGGATCTCCGCAGTCAAGATGGCTTGCACTACCGCGACCAGGATCAACACCGGCGCCAGCGCGCCGAGCAACCTGAGGATCAGCTTCGCTGGCCAGTCAAAGGGTTGCGCGCGAGCCCCCAAGAGGAGGCCGGCCAAAACTCCGAGCGCGAGGCCCACGAGGATCCGGAGATAGAGGGGTAGGTCATCCCAGCGGCGAAACAAACTCTTAGGCGGGGTTTCGGGCGCTTCCGCTGCATTGGACATCGGCTTTGCTTAGCCTGGCGCCACCAGCCTGAACAGGGACCTCCGCGGCTCACGGGACGCCGCGCCAAGCGGTTCTCCTGATTCCAGATACTCGGGCCGTGTCGCAAGAATACCAGCGCCTTCATGCCTGCCTCCGGGTGTGGTGATCGTAAGTCTTCCATTCGACGGGCGCTGTCGTGGTCGTCGAAGTGTCAATTTCCGGGCGCGGCATCGCCGCGGACTGATGCCCAATGAGTTTGGTCGAAGCAGGCTCCGCTTCATCCGGTCGCACGCGCTGGCCCGTCCGCAGTCCACCCCGGCGGACACTGCCAATTGACGAAGCGCGGAGTCTCTGCGAGAGTCGACGGTGCGCGTAGTTCGATCCGCGAACCAAAAAGCCTTAGGACGATGCACACCTCGACTTGTTCCCGTTCCGCTCGTTTCGTGTGGGCTATCCTACAGCTGAGCCTCTGCGCATTGAGCTTGGCATGCGGCTCCGACGATTTGCCCGCCAGCGCGGCAAGTGAGCCCGCACAGCCCCCTGAAGCTCCTGCCGTTGCCGCCCCGAGCGGCCCTGCTCCGAGCACGCCGTCCGGCAACGACGCGCCGCCAACGCCTCCCGTCGCCGATACTCCGAGCGAATCGTCCGTCACCCCTCCCCTCGACGCACCCGCAGCGATTGACGTTACGACTGGCACCGGCGCGAGCGAAGTGCCAGAGAGTGAGACCCCTCCGCCCGCAGGCGATTCCTCTACCATGAGCCCCCTGCCCGACCTGGTGCGCATCGTGGCCATCGGGGACTCGACGACACAATCCACCTGCTGGCGAGCATTGTTGTGGCGCGAGCTCGAGCAAGATTTCCCGGGTCGCACTGAGTTCGTCGGCAGCCACGCGAGCGACTCGAACTGCATGGTCGCCGGCTCCGATCAGGACAACGAAGCCTACGGTTCTGCTCTCGTCACGGACGTAGTCGCGGGCGTCACCAATCGTACTACGTGCAACCCGGCATGCCCGACGCTCGACGACCTCTCGCAACGCTTCGTCGCTACCCCGGCAGACGTCGCCTTCCTGCACTTCGCGACCAACGACGTCTGGAACGGTATCGCGCCCGGCGATCCGAACAACCCCGCGCCGGGAACCATCCTCGCCGCCTACGGCGCCATCGTTGAAGCCCTGCGCGATTCGAATCCCGACATCCGGATCTTGGCAGCACAGTTGATCCCCCTCAACCCCGTTAACACGGCGTCGTGCTCCACCTGCGCCTGCCCAGCGTGCGGCGGCCGCGTTACAGCCCTCAACACCGCGATCACGGCTTGGTCGGCACGGATGAGTACGGCAGCGTCGCCTATCAGCGTTGTCGACCAGTGGTCGGGGTTCGACAGCGCCACCGATACAGGTGACGGCGTGCACCCCAACGCGAGCGGATCGCAGAAGATGGCCGAACGCTGGTATGCCGCGCTCGCGCCGTTGCTCTGAGAGAAGCCAGTAGTCGGGCTTCGATAGCGCCACCGATACTAGAGGCCCCGACTCTGGTTACAGAGCAGGCCCCGCCAACTCCGCTTCGGGTGGCAGTGCGCCATCGTGATCGAAGAAGCGTCCCGGCATTTCGACACGGAACAACACCGTTCGCCCATACGGCGTGTGATGACACCCGGTCATAGATTGGGCGCGGTAACCAGGCCCGCCGCCGTGGGTTGGCAAGCGTGTACGCCATCCTATCGAAGATGTCTTGCTCCACACGAGCAGCACGACGCTGGCCTTGTCCGAGGACCAGAGGTTCTCCCAGCGGCCGAGCGCGGCGTTCTGAGCTCTGGCAAACAGCCGATGGAACCGCTCGAGGAATTCGGGCAAGCGAGCGAAGGGGTCGCTGACCACCCCGTGCAGTGGTTCGACATGAAGCAGACGGCGTGGAGCTGCACGCCGGTGTGCTGGGCAGCCAACGCCAAGCAGTAGCTCACCAGCTGATTGGTCAGGCGAGATGGATGCAAGAACTGGCGCTGGGCGCAGCGGCGCGTCACCAGAAACGCAAATGCCAGCAGGCATCTCGGAGCGGTCACTCCGACCGAGTCGGTCGCCGCGGGCGACAGTTGCGTCACCGTGCCGGCCTCGCCGAGTCGAACTACCTACTCGGCAAGGCCAACCCGTGCCGGGGCGCTCGGGGAGCGACCCCGTGCTCTGCGGTCGGACTTCAGCTTCTACAATCGGCTTGCGGATCGTCCGGAGCTCACCTCCGCGCAATGCATGGACGGTCGGCAAGCGCAGCAAGTTAGTGCCCCCCCAATCGTTTCAATGGACATGACGCTCTCAAAGAGATCCCCGCACGTACGCTTCGTGCCGCAGGGTGCGGAAAGGCAAGCTCTTGACGAATTCCAGGGTGGAACCGGTGGCGGAATACGAGAACGTATCGGAAGCCAAGGAATTGCGGCTGCAATTGGTTCCAGAGAGCGTGAGTTGGTTGCCGCTCGTGCTGTATGTTCCGGCCTCTATAAACCCGGTTTGAATCGAGCGAAATTCTGGGTCGGCAAACTGCTGCTGAAGGCGGATATAAGCACCATCTCGAAAATCGATGGTCTCGATGAGGGCCGGTCGAAACTCGTCGAAGAACCTGATTGAGGTCGACGTGTATCGGCCGTTGACAATCGTCCCGTCGTTAAGCGTCGGCACACTCTCCGTCGTGGAATTAATCAGTATTGGAGGGGCACCAAGGGGAGGCGGTACAGCAGGGGCATTTCATGGAAAGGGCATTCTCGGTGCAATTCTGGTGTGCTCTACGCAGGTCGGGAGACCGGAGTTCCCGATGGAACCGTCTGGGCCCCTTCAATTGGCGCCGGCTGGGGTTGTTTCGATTACCTGCACGTCAAGGTGTCGAGGTCTGACGTCGAGGCGTCGAGCGCCGTCCAGGCGCCAGGCGGATCGCTCGATGGCGACAGGCGTGAATCGCGAAGATTCTGACCTAGTTTGCCGGCGAGCTCGGCCAACTGCGCGCTCGGCTCCGCGGGAACGGCGTGCCGACTTTTCGGTGTTCACGGCGTGCGTGCGCGCCGCGGAGATCGCCCCGAGCGCGGCTCGGATCCCCGCGCTCATCACCGGGGCGTGCTGCCAGTTCTGGGGCAACCGCACCTATACATTTCGGGCGCGCGCCGGCAGCTGGTCGCGCCAGGCCAAGCTGTTTGTCGTGGCGGAGGCCGTCACGCTCGCCCTCAACTGGAGCGTGTTTCACGTGCTCGTCACGCACGTGAGCCAGGTGCCTCCCGAGCTGCTGAGCTTTGTCGGCAGCTTCGTCACGTTCGTCGGCTTCGCCTACCCCGTGCGGCGCTGGGTCATATTTCGCCTGCCCGGCGCGTGAGGACGCCTCGGCCCTCACGATTCATCACATCTTCCGTTCGAACCCCCGAAAAGCTCGAGCCAGATGCGTAGTCGCCCGAGAACCGGCCCGGAACCGTAGTTGCTACGGTGAGGACCGGAAGCGCAGGGCGACATAGCA
>JAYTOL010000089.1:0-1456 GCA_043747815.1 Deltaproteobacteria bacterium | reverse complement strand
GTGACACCGCGTTCAGCGAAGTACGCCACGAAGCCGGCGTCAGCCCCGTAGCTGTTCGCGTTCGCGAGGCCCGTGCCGTCTTCGACCACGAAGGCCACTCAGCGGCCCCCCGATGAGGCGAGCGCTACAGCCTCCTGGAGCGCGGCCCAAACGTCCGGGGCCACGAAGACGCGAGGCAGGCTCTCCTCCTGCCAAAACATGCCCTGCTCGGGCAGGTTCTGCTCCTCGATGAACTCGGGAGTGCGGCCGCGCAGTGCCGTGGCCAGGAGCGCGCAGTGCACGTCGAACGCGGTTACCGCCTCGCGCACGCGAGTGGGTCGCTCGTTAGGCCCAAGGGATGGCTCGACCTGCACGCATGGCAAGCTGTCACGAGTCGGCCTCTACGTCAAACCTGACGGCGTCTGTTAAGACGTATTGGATTGACAGCCAATGAGCCGGAACAGAAGATGAGCGCCAGCGGCAGCGCCTGAGCGACATCGGAATCGCCGAAACCGCGGGGTGTCCGAGCCTTCCCCCTAAGGCCCCTAGAGCTTGTCGGCGAGCTCCCCCACGGAGACCCCCAATGCCTTCGCCAGTTTCACCACCGTGCTCAGCCTGGGGTCCAGCGCCCCTCTCTCGATCTTCTGGAAGTGACTCAGGGTGAACCCTCGAGAGAGCATGTCGAGCTGGCTCAGCGCGGCCGCGTGACGGTACTTTCGGACCCTCTTACCAAACTTGACCGGGAGTGATTCTGCCATGGCGCTGTTGTAGGTGCGCCTACGTCAGATGGGAATACTGCTTGTTTGACGCCCCTCAGTCGCCAGGAGCTCGCTCAGTCGTCCACCTCGATCTCGGGCTCGCAGCTCTCCCATCGTTGGATCGTGACCGCGTACTCGCCGGGCCAGTCGCGGTAAAAGCAGAGCCGGTTGAGCCCGCTGACCTCGGTCCTATCCAGGAACAGCGTGCGCTCTGGGCCCGCGCCGGCGCAGGCAACCAGTAGCACTAGTATCGCTCGCTTCATGAATTGCCTCCCGTTCCTGAAACCCTGGTTGGCTTCGACGTGTTTGCCCGCAGCGCGGCGCGCAGGCCCTCGGGTGTCTTGGCCCATCGTGCCCTCGCCTCGCGCGCCCATGCTGCAAAGGCCTTCGGGCTGGCCAACAGTGCCCGGAACGCCTTCTCCTGGGGCGTCAGCTCATCCTCCAGCGCCATGATACCGGCCGTGGTCTGCCGCCATGCCGGCGCTGCTCCGGATTGCCGCGTTGCGCTTCAGCGTGGGCTCTGGCGCGTACTCTAGGCCGCAGCCTCGGCAGACCGGCACCGAGCACCCGGGTACACCGAGGCCGGGCGGGTAGGCCACCGGGATCTCCGCCGTGACCCGCCCGCTGGGTTGATTCATGCGCTCGGGCAGGCGCGTCCAGGGATAGCCGCAACAGTGCTTGCAGACCAGTCGCGGCTCGCGCTTCATCGAGGCCTCTAC
>JAYTOL010000088.1:0-2035 GCA_043747815.1 Deltaproteobacteria bacterium | reverse complement strand
ATCGACAAGGACACGAGCGGCGTACTGATGGTCGCCAAGGACGCCCCGACTCGGGAGGGGTTAAAACGGCAATTGGCGGATCACTCCGTCGTGCGCGTGTATCAGGCGTTGACCGCTGGCGTGCCGCGCGCTGGTCGCATCCAAACGTTGTACGGCCGCCACCCGCGGTCCCGGCTGAAGTTTACGTCGCGGCTGCCGCAGGGGAAGCGCGCGGTGACCAACCTCAGCGTGCTCGAGATCTTCCACGGCGGCCTCGCGGCGCTCGTAGAGTGTCGTCTGGAGACCGGGCGCACGCATCAGATCCGTGTGCACCTCTCGGAGCAGGCCGGAACGCCGCTGCTGGGAGACGCCCTATACGGCCTTTTGCCCACCCACGCGGCGCTCCGGGGCATCGCTGTCAGCTTGGGTCGGCAGGCTCTGCACGCGCGCGTGCTCGGGTTTACTCACCCCATCACCGGAGAAGCACTGCGTTTCGACAGCGCCTTGCCGCCGGACCTCGAGAGCGCCCTAGCTGCCCTGCGCGCCCTCGGTAAAGGCGGGGGCAAAGCCTGATCCTGACCCAAATCGGGGATTGTGACCGGCGGGACTGGGCACTACTGTCAGGCCTTCATCCATGCAAACAGCCATTTCTTCGTCGTCGAGTCTGTCTGCTCTCACTCGCCGCCTGAACGAGGGCTGCGAGGCCAATCGAGCGGTGCACTACCTGGGGTACAGCCCGTTTGGGCCGGCGCTCCGGATAGAGCGCTTTCGCATGGGCAATGGGCTGTCGATCCTGCTGGTGGAGGAGCACGCCGCCCCCACCGTTGCCTACCATACGTGGTTTCGCGTGGGCTCGCGCAACGAGTCGCCGGGTAAGACCGGCATCGCCCACCTGTTCGAGCACCTGATGTTCAACGAAACCGAGGCTCTCGCCGCGGGTGAGTTCGATCGTCAGCTCGAAGAGCTGGGTGCCGAGAGCAACGCGTCGACCTGGCTCGACTGGACCCACTACGACATCGCCGTGCCATCGTCCGCGTTCGAACGAGTCGCCGAGCTCGAGGCGGAGCGGATGGATCACTTGGTCTTGCGCACGCCCCAGGTGGAGAGCGAGAAAGAGGTCGTGATGAACGAGCGGCGTTATCGCGTGGAGGACGACGTCGAGGGCGCGCTCAGTGAGCTCCTATGGTCCACTGCCTTCGAAAAGCATCCCTACCACTGGCCCACGATCGGTTGGATGGTCGATATCGAGGGGTTCAATGTCGAGGACTGTCAGAAATTCTACCGGACCTATTACGCTCCGAACAACGCGACGCTCGTGATCATCGGCGACGTCGAGCCGGAGCGCGTCTTGACGAAGCTCCAGCTTGCATATGGGGCCTACCCAGCGGTCCCGATCCTTGACCAAGCGATACCTCCCGAGCCCGAGCAGCTCGCGGAGAAACGCCTCGAAGTGACCAAGCTGACGCCGACGTGGAAGCTGAACATCGGCTACCACAGCCCGGCGCTCGAGCACCCCGACCATTTGCCCTTTAGCGTCCTGTCGGAGGTGCTGTTCGGCGGCCGCTCGTCGCGGCTCGTCAAAGCGTTGGTTCGGGATCGGGAGATAGCGAGTGACGTGCGGGCCTCGCTCTCGCCCTTGCGGGACCCTGGGCTGTTTGAAATCTTCGTGAGCGCTCGCGAGAGCGTCGAGGCAGAGGAGCTGCTGCTCGTGGTCGACCAGGAGCTCGACCGGGTGCGGGTGGACCCCATCACGGAGGACGAATTGACGCGCGCCAAGGCGCGCATCGAGCTCGGACTGTTGCAGGGGTTGACCAACAATGAAGGCAAAGCGTCCACTATCGGCTTTTACGAAGTGGTGCTGGGCAACCCGGCGGCGGGGTTCGAGCGCCTGGCGGCGCTCAGCGAGATCCGGGTCGAGCAGCTGTCGGACGTGGCGCGGCGATATCTGAAGCAGAGCTCGCGAACGGTGATCTCGGTGAGGCCCCAATCGGAGTCGGGGGGCCCGGACGACGACGACGTCGATGACTCGGCGGCTACCAATGCAGAAGCGGGGGGT
>JAYTOL010000087.1:0-3303 GCA_043747815.1 Deltaproteobacteria bacterium | reverse complement strand
AGAGCAAGCGAGTGCCGGGGCTGGTCTCCACAATTCAGATACGCGGCGTGGCGGGCAACGTCTTTTTGCTGCGCCCCGAGGTGCGCGTGAGCCAAGGCCGTGCCATCGCGCCTGGCACCAGCGAGGCCATGGTGGGGCGCGGCCTGCTCGGGCGCTATGCAGGGCTGGAGCTCGGCAGCAGCTTCGAGCTCGCTTCGGGGCGTCCGATTCTGATCGTGGGCGTGCTCGAAAGCGGTGGCTCGGCGTACGAATCCGAGGTGTGGGTGGACCTGGAGACCGCTCAGAGCTCGCTCGACCTGCAGGCCACGCTCTCTTCCATCACGGCCGCGCTCGTCGATCCTAGCGCCTTCGATGCCTTCGCGGCGACGCTCTCCAAAGACAGCAAGCAGACCGGCCTTCTCGTCCTGCGCGAACGCAGCTACTATGAGCGCATTTCCTGGGGTATCGGCGGAGTGGTGCTGATTCTGGGTGGGATCTTGGGCGTCATTTTTTCTCTGGGCGCGGTGTTCGGGGCCATGCTGTCGCTGCACGGTTCGGTGGCACAGCGCACTACCGAGATCGGCGTTCTGCGTGCTCTAGGATTCCCTGGGCGATCCATTTTGTCGGCCTTCTTGATCGAGTCCCTCGCCCTGTCAGTGGCGGGCGCGCTCCTCGGTGTAGCAATGTCGATGCTCACGCCCTTCTTCGATTTCAGCACCACCAACCTCATCACCACTCAGGAGGTAAACTTCCGTTTCCAGCCAGACGCCGGGGTCGCGCTCATCGCCGCCGCTGTCGCTCTGGTGGTGGGCCTCCTGGGCGGAGCGCTGCCGTCGTTCCGTGCGGCCCGGCTCGATCCCGTTACCGCGCTCCGGGGCGGAGGGGCCTAACTCGGGCCAAAGCGGGGCTCGCGTGCCGTGCGTCGTCGCAAGCAGTTGGACGAGCCCGCGGCCTACGGCGCGCCTAGGTTCAGCTTGGGTTTGTAGAGGGTGAGCTTCAGGCCCACCACCTACTTGCTGGCGAGCGCGATCTGCTCTCCCGATCGCAGCGCGCGGCCGCTCACGGCTCGGCTCCCTCACCGCCATCGACCTCTGCGCCAGCATCGCTGGCACCCGCATCGGCGGGCAGGTAGTTGATCTCGATGTCCGCGGGCGGGGCGGGGGCAGGGGCCGCGGGAGCGCCGCCAGCCAGCAGCGGATTTTCCTCGCCCGTGTCGGCCGCGGGAGCTGCCACGCGCTCGGCGCCAGGGACCGAAAAATTGCTCGACGGGTTTTCGTCCGGTCGGGGGTTAAGGCACCCAGACGCCGAGGCCCAGAGCCAGGCTGCTACGCACAGGATGATGCACAACGGCGCAGACCGCGGTCGTCGCGCCTGGTCGGTTCTGTTCGCTGCCGGCATCGTCGTTTGCTGGGATCACCCGCGTGCGACCGCGTGTCAATCAAACTCGCCCTCTCGCCCGGCCACGGCGACGAAAGCGCGAATGTGCCTGCAACAACGGCGGACCACAGCCCGCAGGAGAACGTCGGTCGGGGCGATCGGAAAAGCGTAGCCCATTTGAGACTCGTGATCACCGTGTGCAACTGACCCCGAGCGAGCTACGCGGGTGGCGTCGTGACGCCAGCAGGCATGGAACCGTTCATGAGGTGCACGAGCTTGGCAGAGCGCACCATCGAACTTTCGGTGGAACGCGTGCGACATCGTCCACGCTGGCCCGTCGCGCGTTATTCGCGGTGTCGTGAACTGCGAGCGCCACGGACGTTCGTCTCGCGTGTTGGCTGGCGCAACGGCACTTCACTATTGTCTCGGGTGCCGAGGTGCCCTAACGTAGGCAAAGTAGTTGGGGGTAACCCTGGCTTTGTTTGACGGGGATCCGGTGGCTTACCGAGGCGCGTCGCTCCGTCGTGGCGGCGGATATGTGATGTCGAGCCCATGGCTTTTAAACCCGTGGCTTTTAACCGGTGGCCCTGATCCTGTGGCCCTGATCCCCACCTTACGGAGCGCCCTCACTTTGCAGGTCTCACTGCTGGGTCCCGGCGATTGCCGGCGCCTCGAGTCTACCGTGGTTGCGCTGCGAGACAGATGGCGGAACCCAGAGCTCGGCTTAGCGACGCTCGGCTCGCCCGTGTATCGCAATGGAGAGTCGCTCGAGCGCTATTTTTCGCACGCCGCCGAAGACAATCCGATGCTACGCGCGCACTTCTGGTGGGCCTATGCGCGCGTGTTCACCGCGCTCGAGTGCTTGTTGCCCGTGCCGCTGTCGCTCTTGCCCAGTCTGGCCCTGCCTGGTTTCCACATTTTGGATACCTCGCGAGGGTTCGATGGCGGTGGGTTCCACAGGGACGGTGGGCACCTGGCTTTGGGTTTGGGCTCCCGGCTCGAGGTGGCGGACAACGTGTCCTTCACGCTGCCCGTGCGCTTGCCCTGCGCGGCGGGGGTGGATATCGCGATCTCTCCCGCATCGGGCGCAGCTGGGCCCAATGCCGTGCCGGAATCGCGGCGCTTCGCCTTTCGTACGGGGGACCTGCATCTCTTTTCGGGGGACCGATTGCACCAAATAGCACCCTGTCCTCCAGCTCCGGGGCTGCGCCTCACCTTGCAAGGTCATGTCGTCCCTCTCGGCCATCGCGCAGTCGTCTTTTGGTGATCGTCAAAACACATCGGAGAAAGCAATGCTTGGCGTAGATCACGGCGGTATTCGCAAAGTGCTCATGGACTACATCCAGGGCAACGAGATCAACGGGCCGCTGAACAAGTTCCTACACGTCTACCTCGATTCGAGGCAAATCAAGACCATCGGCATCGGGTTTAATCTCGAGCGCTCCGGCGCGCGGCGGGTGATCACCCGGCTGGGCAGAGATTACGACAAGATCCTGAGCGGCCAGGAGGACCTCACGGAGGACGAGGCGCGGGCATTGTTTGCGCCCGACGTCGACGACGCGATCGACGGGGCTCGTCGGCTCGTCAGTAACTTTAGCCAGCTGGATGCGGCGCGCCAGATCGTGATCGTCGACATGGTCTTCAACATGGGAGCAGGCGGGTTTGCACAATTCCGTCAGCTCATCGCTGCGCTGGAGAAGAGCGACTTTGCCACCGCCGCGGACGAAATGCAGTTCTCTGGTCCGCCTGGCCAGCGGCGAAGCTCCGCGTGGTTCTCGCAGGTCAAATCACGCGGCGTTCGCGACGTGGAAGCCATGCGGACCGGCGCTCTGCCGGCACAGTTTCAGCGTAACCGTTCAGGGGGCGAGTTGAGGTTCGGTGTGCCGCATGCGAAGCGCAGTGCATGAGCGACATCACGAGCCATCGAGATTTGGACCAGCGCATTGA
>JAYTOL010000086.1:0-106433 GCA_043747815.1 Deltaproteobacteria bacterium | reverse complement strand
GAAACTCGCGCGGAATTTCCTCGCGTTCCTTCACCTGGCCTCCGCCTTGGTGTGGCTGGCCTGATCGAACGAAAGAGGGGTTTGAAAACACTCCCTAGTGTATGATTCCGAGCTGCTTGGCTGCGATCAACACGTCGGGCTGCGCCGGGAAGCGGCGGGCGAGCGTCGCGTGGTAAGCCTTGGCGCGTCGGTCCTTGGCGGCGGCGAGCGCCCGCAGCGCGATGACTTGCGTGAGCAGGGGCTCGGCTTTGCCAGGCAGATCCAGCCTTCCGAGCTCCTTGGCAGCGCTCGGCTGACGTCCGCGCCCTGCTTCGACCAGGGCTGCTAGCCACGGGGCAAGCGGCCCGGCAGCATCCCCCGAGTCTATCAGCGTGCTTTGTGCAGCCGCCAGCCGTCCCCCGTCTACAAAGGCGAGCACGGCTTCCGCGACCGCCCGCGGTGTCGGCTGCTTGGCTTCGAGCAGCGGCGCGGCCAGCTCCAATGCCCCGTCCAGCTCTCCGCGATAGCGGCGCAGACGCATCATCCGCGGGGCGTGCGAGGCGAGCTTGCCGTCCCAGCCGCTAGCCTCGATAGCGCGTTCGGCGGCGTCGAGTTGGCCATTGTCGAGCGCCAGATCGATAAAGATGATGGCGCCCCAGATTTGCAGCTCGTCAGCGGCTCGTTCGGAGGGATCAGCCTTGAAGCGGCTTTGGCCGAGGATGACCTTTTCGCTGTCGCGCAACGCTCGAAGCGTCGAGCTGGCGGCGGGCTCGATGGGGAGCGTCGACACGAGCCGCACGGCGTCTCGCCCCTGAAGGTTCTCGTAAGCGGAGACCGCTTCAATCAGGATGGCGTCGCGCGAGCTCGGCTCGAGCCCACGCACAGCGTCTTGCGCAGCCTCGAGTCGGCCTTCGGCGAGCGCGATGCGCGCCGCTAGCGCCTGAGAGCTCCTGTGCAGGACGGAAAGGTGCATGGCCTGGAGCGCTGCCAGACGTGCGACCTCAACGTCGCCAGCGTCCAAGGCCCGATAGCCAATCCAGGCGGCCATCGCGGGGGTTGTGACAGGGGCGAGCGCTAGCTTGAACGCTGAGGCCGCGTCCTCTGGCCGCCCCTCGCGCTGCGCGACGACGCCGGCCACCGCGCTCGCCGTATCCCGCAGGAGCGACGGAGCCTCCGCCAGGCTCTCCGCCGTGGGCAGCGGGGGAGCCGAGCTCTCATTGAATGGAGAGGAAGCCCAGTAGAGCGCGCGCAAGACCTGCTCTGCAGGGCCTGGACCGAGACGACCATAAGCCAGCTCCAGGCGAGGCTTGGCTTCGACCGGCCCCAGTTGAATCAACGCCAAACGAGCTGCAGAGAGGTGCGCGAGCTTCAAATCGGGTTGCAGCGTAGTGGCGCGCGTATAACGCTCGAGCGCTTCGGGATTGCCGGCGCGCTCCAACACGACGCCGGCGAGCAACTGGTAGAGGGCATCCCCCTTGGCCCGTTCGTCCCATTGTTCGATGAGCGTTCCAGCACCGGGCAAGTCACCTGCTGCAAGCGCGCTGGCGAGCCGTCCGAAAATCAGACGGGCTTCGTCGATGCCGACGCTGCGCGCGCGCTGCATCGCCGATTCGATACCGCTGACGGGTTGATCCTCGAGCAACGTGTGCAACACGCGATTCTTTAGCCAGAGCAGCGCCGGTTCAGGGCCGCGGGAGTCGAGCTCGAACAGGCGCTGGAAGTCTGCTTCGCTGCTCTGTAGATCTGCTCGACTTCCGCTGTCGAGCAGGCCCGCTATGCGCATGCTAGTGGCCTGAGCCATAGCCAGTCGTTCGCCCTGCAGCCTGAGCGCGTACTGATAAATCCCGACGCCGAAGCTCGCGGTCAGCAGCAGGGCGCCCCCGAGCACCCAGAGGCGCCGTGGTGCGGGCCGCGGCGCGGCCTCCCAGGCTGGCACGACCGGGCTGTTCGCCTCGTACAACCCGACCCGGGCGAGCGCGAGCAGGATGGCCTCCGGAGTGGGGTCGTTGACATCTGTTGGGTCACTCGACTGCCACGCCGGCGTACGGGCCATGGGCTCCGGCGTCAGGGCGGGGATCACCTCTCGGGGTGGCACGACCTCCGGCGCGAGCGCTCCCCATTGCCCCGGCAGCTCGTCGAGCAGCTCGTCGCCGCTCGAGTCAGGGAACGTGCCCCGAAATGGATCACTGGTGATCGCGTCGGTGTCAGCGTTGGCGTGCGTGCCGTTGACGCCGACGCCAGCGAAGCGCTGTTCGAGCGCCTCGCGCCGTGGAGATTTGGCGTCGCTGCGCGGCGAGCTTTTGAAAGCGACGTTCGCCTTGGGGATAGGTGCGACTGGTCTGGCCGCCGCGGCGCCGGTTTTCCCGCTCGGGGAGTGACTATCGCTCGGGAAGAAGGGCGAAGGTGGGTGTATCGGCGCGTCGAGGCGCGGCATGGGCACCGGGGAGTTGCCCATGAGCAGGGTCGCTTGCGCTGTATGTTTGACACCTGCAAGCTCCGAGGTTGCCGGTGGAGGCGTGGAACCGCGGCGACGCAGCGGGTTGGGCGCCGACGAGCGACGTGGCCCTGAAGCACGCGCTTGCGCCGGTGGGGGCCGTGAACGGCGTGCAGAACGCTTGGGAGCTCGAGCGTCCCTGTCGAAAGGGGACAGCGTCGGGGCTGGAATCGAAGCTTGGTGAGGCGCGGTGCGAGCGACCTCGTCCGCCACGGCCGTCAGCCCTTGGCGCTTCTGCAGCCCGGCGTACACGATCGAGCGCTCGTGCCATAGTCGAGTCTCCGACCCGTCGTCGCCCAGCGTGATGGCGCGCCCGATGGCCCGCTCACCTCGGACGGCGTCGCCGCGGCGAAGCAGGACTTCGCCCAAGTAGCGATACGCTTCGGCGTCACCCGGGGCGAGCTTGCCTGCCTGAACGAACGCGGCCTGCGCTTCGGCCAAGAGCCCCGCATCCAGATACATGCGGCCCACCGACAACATCACGGAATGGTTGTCCCGATGCCAGGCCTCGGCAGTATTCCCCACCTCGCGCATCAGCTCGGCCTCGTCCGAAGTACCGAGATGAGCGCACAGCGCGAGAGTCGACTCGGAGTCGGGGTTCTTGCGCCAACGCGCGACGAGCTCGTCCAAGGCCTGCATTGGGTCCAAAGAAGTAGGCGGCCCGATCCGGGAAAGCTTGACGACCTTTCTTCGTTCTCGGCTCGCCAAGGTAGGTCGCGCCCCGACACGGGCTTCAATCGAGGCATGGCCAACCAGCGGGCCAGGGATCGGGACCAACGCCGCGACGGGCCTTCTTTTCGGGTTGTTGGCGCGCTAGCTGCGATCGATGAGCGAAAACGGCGGCGGGAAGCGCTCCGATCGTGTACTGGTCCACCTGTCGTATGTGCGGAGTCTTTGGAGTCTTTGGCCACCCTGAGGCGGCAAACATGACCTATCTGGGGCTGCACGCACTTCAGCACCGAGGGCAGGAGAGCGCGGGCATTGCGGCGAGCGACGGGCGGCGCCTGTCCTTGCACCGGGGCATGGGCCAAGTGATCGACGTGTTCACCCCACAGCAGCTCGAGCGGCTGGGCGGCGATAACGCCATCGGGCACGTGCGCTACTCCACCTCGGGCGGCTCCAATCTGAAAAACGCGCAGCCCATCGCGGTCGACTCCGCCCACGGCTCGGTCGCCATCGCCCACAATGGCAACCTGACCAACGCCGAGAGCGTACGGCAGCGGTTGGAAGAGCGCGGCTCGATCTTCCAGAGCGAGAGCGACACCGAGGTCATCGTTCATTTGATGGCGCAGAGTCGCCAGCACACCCTGGAAGATCGGGTGGCGGACGCCTTGGCTGGAGTGCAAGGGGCGTATTCACTGCTCTGCTTGTCCGAAAAGAAAATGTTGGCGGTGCGCGATCCGCTCGCGATCCGACCGCTCTGCTACGGCACTTTTCCGGGCAAAGAAGGCGCGTTCGTCGTATCGAGCGAGCCTTCGAGCTTCGAGCTGGTCGGCGCCGAGTTTGCCGGTGACATCGAGGCCGGCGAGATGCTGGTTTTCGACGAGTCCGGAGTAAAACATATCCGTCCGTTCGAGCGCCAGACGCCCAAGGCGTGCATCTTCGAATACATCTATTTTGCGAGGGCAGATTCGGTGATCGACGGGATCAGCGTGTACGAGGCGCGGAAGAACCTCGGTCGCGCCCTCGCGCGCCGCGAAACGGTGCCGGCGGACCTGGTGATCCCGGTTCCCGACAGCGCGATACCGGCGGCCATCGGCTACGCTCAACAGGCAGGGTTACCGTTCGAGATGGGCCTGGTGCGCAGCCCTTACGTGGGTCGCACGTTCATCGAGCCGGAGCAGAGCATTCGCCACTTCGGCGTTCGGCTCAAGCACAACGCCGTGGCTGAGGTGCTGCGTGGCAAGCGCGTGGTGGTCGTGGACGACAGCATCGTGCGTGGCACGACGAGTCGCAAGATCGTCAAGATGTTGCGTGCCGCAGGCGCGAGGGAGGTCCATCTGCGCATCTCGAGCCCGCAGATCTCCTGGCCTTGTTTCTACGGCATCGATACGCCCACGCGCAGCGAGCTGATCGCTCCGAGCCACACCTCGGAGGAGATCAATCAGTATCTCACGAGTGATACGCTCGCGTATCTACCGCTGGAGGAGACGCAGGAGGCCGTGCTCGGAGGTATCGTGGAGCGGCGCGGCGCCTTCAAGGGCAGCGACGCGCCGGTAAACGGGGTGGCCGCCTCGGCGCGGGGCTCGTCCGAGCCCGAAAAGCGTTCGCTCCCGCTCGCGCCGGTGCGCATTGACGGCAGGGTCTCTGATCGATTCTGCCATGCTTGTTTTAGTGGTGATTATCCGGTGAAGTTCGAGGATTCGCCGAAGCCTCGGCAGATGCGTTTATTGGATTTTTGATGCTCTCTGGAGTTTCGGGGCCGGTATCGGTCTACGAGGTGTCGCCTCGGGACGGCTTGCAGAACGAATCCAAGATCCTCTCCATCACCGACAAGCAGCAGCTCGTCGCCGCGCTGGTGGCAGCCGGGCTGCGCCAGATCGAGGTGACGAGCTTCGTCTCGCCGCGCTGGGTGCCGCAGCTGGCGGACGCCGCAGAGCTCGTTCAGTCTCTGCCGGCGGCGCCCGGAGTGATCTTCAGCGCCCTGTGTCCCAACGCGACTGGGCTCGAGCGGGCGAAGGCGGTCGGGCTC
Organism: Deltaproteobacteria bacterium; assembly: GCA_043747815.1. Classification (GTDB taxonomy): domain Bacteria; phylum Myxococcota_A; class Polyangia; order Polyangiales; family Polyangiaceae; genus SZUA-265. The sequence goes on along the minus strand of JAYTOL010000086.1, from coordinate 101,268 downwards.
AAGGAGGTAGCGATCTTCCTGTCGGCGAGCGAGACGCACAATCAAAAGAACACCAACAAGAGCATCCAGCGCTCCCTCGAGGTGTTCGAAGAGCTCATCCCGGTCGCGCGAGACGCGGGGATGCGGGTCCGAGCCTACGTCTCCACGGTGTGGGGGTGCCCGTACGAGGGAGCGGTGGACCCGCGCCGTGCGCTCGACATCGCCCGCGAGCTGATTCGTTGGGGCGTCTACCAGGTCTCGTTGGGTGACACCATCGGGGTCGGCACGCCGCTCCAGACGCAGCGTATCTGCGAGCTCTTCCTATCAGAGCTTGCCGTCGATCAGCTCGCCCTCCATTTCCACGACACGCGCGGGACGGCCCTCAGCAATGTGCTCACGGGGCTATCGGCAGGTATCCGCACGTTCGACGCCGCTGTGGCTGGGCTTGGTGGATGCCCTTACGCCCCCGGCGCTTCGGGTAACCTCGCGACCGAGGACTTGGTCTACATGTTGGACGGCATGGGCATCGAGACCGGCGTCGATTTGCCGGGGCTGATCGCTGCGGGCGAAGTCGCAGAGCGCGTCGTCGGTAGAAAGCTACCCGGCAAGGTCCATCAAGCCGGCTTACCTCGTACCCGCTGAACCCGGCGTGGGCCACTCAGGCCAGGCAGGCGGTAGACCGTGTTCGGCGCGGTGTCGGCGCTCCCAACGCGACCCGAGCACCCCGCCCACGTAGGCAATGAACGCGAGGCTCAGCCCCGCGACGATGTCGACCAACCAGTGCCACCTGAGAAACATCGTGGCGATGATGATGTTGAAGACGAACAACGCCACGAGCGGCCAGGTGAAGCGGTACGGCAAGTAGGCGCGATTGTGAAACGAGAAGAGCAGGATGAACGTCGGGGCCGCCGTGTGGATCGAAGGAAAGATGTCCTTCTGAGCCCCCGCTGATTGGACGATTTGCCGAACCAAGTTCCACCACACGCCAGCTGGCAACTCGTGGCTGAATAGCGCGGGCAGGCCACTTGCCGGGCCATAGCCGGGGACCACCAGGTAGAGCGACTGCCCGACGGTGAGCACGAGCAACAGTCCGAGCGCAAACTCCGAGAGGATACGCTCGTTCCGACTGAGAAATAAAATCGGAATGACGTGTAGACCGAGCACGAAGAAGTAACCGTAGTAGAAAAAGGCAAACCATTCGGTGGTTGCCTGAGAGATCCAAGGCTCCATGGCCAGCGCCGGCTCGAGACCGAACAACCGCATCCCGATCTGGTGCAACTCGAGGTCGAGAGAGCCAGGGTTGACGATGGGTAAGAAGCCGCGCATGAAAAAATAGGTAAACTGAATCCCACCATAGTGACTGAGCCGAAAGGCGAGGGGAGTCAGCAGCGGATGCCGAAGGAACCCGCCTCGAATCAAGACCAGTACAATGGTGGAGAACGCGATCAGGAGCCCCGCCATCTGCAAGATGGCCTGGTCGCGCGCAGGGCCTGATCGCTCGGACGCGAAGATCGCAACGTTCAGGATGCCCAAGTAGCTGAACACGATCCAGTCGTTCAACGAGACGCACCGCAGCCAACTGCCGATGGATGGCGGTTCGGAAGAGATGGCTCCACTGTGGAGAGCGTCGCCTGCACCGGGCAGCACATTGTCCGAGTGGGCCATCATGGATTCATGGATCGGTGGGAAGCCAAGCGATTTGCTCGTCAGGACGTCACGCGTTCGGGAGATCGGCGTCAGCCGGGGCAGCGAGCACGCCGAGCAGATCGCGGAGGATGCGATAGGTGAGGCCCCATACCGTTTGCCCGTTCACGTCGAAGGCGGGGAGGACGTGCCGCTCGGCACTCGAGAGGTACTCGTAACTTCCGTGGGCCGAGGGCGATAGCAGATGGTCGATCGAGGCCCAGACGATCTGCTGAACCTCCAGGGGGTTGGGGGTCGGCAAGGCTGCTGCTTCGAGCGCAAAGACGAGGGGGAAAATTCCAAAATCGAGCGGACGCGCCTGAGAAACGGCCCGGGTCTCCGGCAGCCGCCCGAGCAGCTGGGAGCTCCTCGCCAAATCCAAACCCACTTCCTCACCGACCTCGCGCACCGCGGTTTCCACGAGATCCGCATCACGGGCTTCGCCGTAGCCGCCCGGCAAGGCCATATGCCCCGACCAGGGGTCCCGCTCGTCCTCCGCCCGTCGGATCAGCAAAACCTCGGCTCCGTCTAGCCCTTCCCGCAAGATGGCGGCCACGACGGCGTGGCGACCGGCGGGCGAAAATGGGGCGAGCGGCGTGCCTTGGGCACCGAATGCCCGGCGAACCCAATCCATGTCCACGCGCATCGGTCCGTAGCCAATTCTGGCTCAGCGAGCCGCTCAGCCTCTAGTAGATCTGGGGTCGGGTCACAAGCTAAAGGCAGCGTTTTTTGCGCCCAGCCATTTCTCCACGGCTGGGTTTTTTGTTATCTAGTGCGAGGCCTAGAGACCATGCAGAAGACCCACGTTCGCCACATTCGCCGCCCCCCATTTCCTTTTGCGTTGCACCTCCAGCGCTGGATCCATCTGCCGCTGGCGCTGGGTCTGGTGGCGGCCGCGGCGCGGCCCGTCGCGGCGCTGCCGGGGTTTATCGCAGGCAAGGGCGACACGCCGCGCGTCAGCACGTCCACGCAGGTGGTGCTGCTCGAGAAGGGCGACCACACGGTGGTCACGGTGTGGTCTGACTACGAGGGTCCGCTGGACCGTTTCGCGCTCGTGTTGCCGGTCCCCGCCGACGTCGACCTCGCCCAGGTCAAGACGTTGAAGCGCGACTCGGTCGACCATTTGGACGAGATCAGCGCGCCGCGCTTCCACGAATTTTGGGAGAAAGAGCCGTGTGAGCCCGGCGAGGCGGAACAGGAGTGGGAGCGGGATCTCAGCGTCAAAGAATCGGCGGCCAACTTCCTCGGTTCGGGCCTACCCGACACGGGTGGTGGCCAGAAGTTGCCACCGGAGATGCTGCTGGACGTCACGCCCCAGTTCAAGGAAGGCGAGTACACCTTTTCCATGGTGCCGAAGGGCCAGTCCGCTCAGTCGTACCTGCAGAAGAAAGGGCTGACGGTGCCGAGCGGGGCGTTGGGGCGCATTGGCCAGTACGAGTCGGCGGGCATGCAGATGCTGGTCGCTGACGTGACCACCAGCAAGGTGGAGCTCGCTGGAGCTCGCCGGGCGCTGCTGTCGCCGATCCGCTTTTCAACGCGTCAACCCTACGTGATCCCCTCGACGCTGGGGCTCGCCAACAGCTCGGGTCAGCAAGAGCTCATCATCTACGTCCTGCACCCTGACAAGCGCTTCGAGGTGGCCAACTATCCCAACGCTTACCCGCCGACCAACGTCAGCGTCGACATGGCCGTCAAAGAACGCATGGGTGAATTCTATGCCGGCGTGCATGATGCGTTGCTCGCCAAAGATCCAAAGTCGTTCCTCGTCGAATACGCTTGGCCCACAATGAAGCACTGCGGCGAGCCGTGCCCGAACGCCCCGCTCATGATCCATGAGCTCTTGAGCTTGGGGGTCGATGTGGTCGAGACCGACGTGCCCGAGGCCGAACGCAACCCAAAGCCGCCTGCGCTGACAGACGAAGAAAAGGCTCAGCTCAAGGGCGCCGAAAAGGAGATGAAAAAACGTCTGGAGGAACAACGGCGTGAGGTGGTTCGGCGCCGCGGGCTGCTCACGCGCAACAACTACGTCATCACGCGCCTGCATCACCGCTACGACCAGAAGAGCTTGCCCACCGATATCGAGGTTCGCCCCGCTGCCCACGTGCAAGGCGGCCTCGGCACGCCGAGTGGGCCCAACGCGGATCTCCCAGCCAATGTCGAGCCGGCAGCCGAGAGCCGCCTCCAGATCCGCTTCAGCGCATCACACCCGAGCAAGAAGGTGATCGCCTGTGAGGATCCAAAGCGCTGGCGTTGGGGCCAAGCGCCGAGTGACTATCGCGGCCTGCGCAAGACCTGGACAGCGCGAGACACTGCCTACAAGAAGCGCGACAAGTTCGTCTTGAAGGACGTGATCAAGAGCAGCGTACCGGCGCTCGGTATCAACGCTGCGGCGGTAGCCGCGGAGGCCCCTGCCGCGCCGGTCGCCGCGGAGAGCAAGGGCGACTCTGGCTGTGGTTTCGGATCGGCGCGGCGGGATGGGAGCGGCTCAGCGCGAGAGCTGATCTGGGTATCGCTGCTCGGTCTCGTCGGGCTCTGCCGACTGCGGTTTAAGGGTCACTCTGCTTCGAAGGGGTGAGTGACGCCTGGGCGCGCCTCGAAAAAGGCGCGCATCACGTCGCGTGCCACGTGGTTGGCTTTGCGCCGCCACACGGGGCTATTTTCGAGCATCACGCTGACGACTAACTCAGGTGCCCGGCTCGGTGCAAAACCGACGAACCAAGAGGTCGTCGGGCTTTGAGATCCGGGCTTGAGCGTACCGGTCTTGCCGGCGACGCGGATGTTGCCAAGGTAGCTGCCGCCTCTGGGATCGCTGAAGGCTTCTAGGCAAGTTCCGCTGTGGACCGTCACCTCCATCATGCGCCGCAGGCGTCGCGCCGTGCTGGCGGATAAGCTTGGCAGCGAGCCGGGGACATCGTCGGCCTCCGCGTGGGGCTCCGTGCTCAAGGTCATGCGCCGAGGGTGCCCGCCGCTCGCCACCAGATAGGCCAGCTGCGCTGCACCGAGCACCGAGAGGCGGCTGCCGCGAAAGCCGGCGGCGGTTCGCGCGAACTCGAGATCGTTATAGGGCACGCTGAGTGTGCCCATCTCTGCGGGCGTATCAAAGCTGAGCGGTCGGTTGAAACCAAGGCTTTCAGCGACTTCGAGCAAGTCTCGGCGGAGCAGGTGCTCGGTCGCGAGCTGGGCAAAGACCGCGTTGCGGCTGAAGCCGAGCGCTTCCTCGAAAGGACGACAAGCAACGTTGCTCGCGCGTCGCGGCGCAGTCAGATGGGATCGCTCGATGCCGCGCTCTCCGCCCTCGATGCAGACCTCCGTCGTCGGGAGGACGGTGGCGCGTTCGTAAAGAGCTACGGTGGTGACGATCTTGAATAGGCTCGCCGCGGGAGTCATGGCGTCAGTGATGGGGTGCCCGGCTTGGCCGGACCGGCGATACTCTTGCCACGCCAGGATCCGGCCGCTCGCCACATCGACGGCGATGATCCCACCCACCACGGGTCGAGCATCAGCCAGGAGCTGACGCGTGGTGCTTTGCAGGGCTGGATCCAGGCTAGACCCCGAGGTCCCGCGTGCCGGCTCGCGCCCTCGCGACGCGGTCGCCGCCAGCGCGGGCTGGGGTTCACTCGCTGGGCTCTCGTGACCGAGGAAGAGCACCCAGCTGGCCCAGAACAACGCCAGGACCTGTGAGTGCCGCTTCCGTACGCTCGACAGCACGGCGTGGTGTTACGCTCGCCCGCCCGCAACCGCCAAGATTTCGGCGCTTCCAACCAAGGACGTGGCGCGACGCGCTGCGCCAGCCTCAGAGCGGTTCACCTAGAGTTGAAAGCGGACCTTGGTGGGGGAATGTTCGGGACGTGGATACTGCGCCGCCAACAGCGCTTCTACCACGCAGTCGACGGAGGCCTCGTCGAGGGGTTCTTCAGATGCAGCGCCGCCGGCCAATGCCTTGCCCCCTTCGCCGATGTACAGGGTGATGAGCATTCGACTCTTTTCTCCGCCGCGACAGCTGCTGAGCGCGCTGTCGACTTCAGTGAGCACCCCGGCGACCCGACCGGCGTCCCAGATGGCCGGAGCCGGTGCGCCTTTCCTGGGCTCGAACTCGAAAGAATTTCGCGCGATGCCAAAGGCTCCGCCCTGGGGCGCTGGCCAAGGCACGGACCGCAGCGCCTCGAACATGCATTTTTCAGTGCTGCGCTCGCCCAAGCTCGACTGCGCAGCCCAGACCTGAGTGGCCTGGCGATGGGTGTCGATTTTGACGGCGAACTCGATGCTGCCGCCCATGAAATCGAGGCGCTCCACGCCGTCGCTCACACACGTCTGGAGTCCCTCCATGGAGGCTCGAAAGCTCTTTTCGGCCTCGCGCTCGTTGAGCCCGCCGAGCTCCGCCGAGCTCTGCATGTCCGGAGCCGGTTCGGGCCGCTGGTGCGCTGCGGAGCCCGACACGGGTGATGTAGCGGCCGTGGGTGCACCGCCCCCGCCGCCGCAGGCACCCAGCCAAAGCGAGCCGAGGAGGCGCCCCCGGTAGGCAACGCAAAAGCCCCAGCCGGGCAAACGACTACTTCGAGAGCTTGTCCAGAACACTGCGGTCCTCCAACGTCGACAGGTCACCCTTGACCTCGCGGCCCGCCGCGATGTCCTTCAAGAGCCGGCGCATGATCTTACCGCTGCGAGTCTTCGGCAGCCCGTCAGCAAAACGGATCTCGTCCGGGCGGGCGAATTTTCCGATTTCTTTCGCGACCTGCTGGCGCAACGCTTCAGCGGTGGCGGGGCTCGGCTCGAAGCCCGGCCTGAGGGTCACGAAGGCCACGAGCGCTTGCCCCTTGAGGTCATCGGGTCGCCCCACCGCGGCCGCCTCCGCTACTGCCGGGTGCGCGACCAGCACGCTTTCGATCTCCGCGGTGCCGATGCGGTGCCCGGAGACGTTGAGCACGTCGTCAATCCTGCCGATCACGCGGAAGTAGCCATCGCTGTCCCGATTGGCGCCGTCCCCGGTAAAGTAGCAACCCGGCACGTCCGAGAAGTACGTCTGCTTGAAGCGCTCGTCGTCCCCGTAGATGGTTCGAGCCATGCTCGGCCAAGGGCGGCGAACGACGAACAGGCCGCCTTCGTTGGCCTTCACGCTTTGCCCGTCCTGAGTCACGACGTCCGGCTCGACCCCGAAGAACGGTAGCCCTGTCGCCCCGGGTTTCATGGCCACTGCGCCGGGCAGCGTAGTGGTCATGATACAGCCCGTTTCGGTCTGCCACCAGGTGTCGACGATGGGACAACGACGTTTGCCGACCTTGTCGTAGTACCAGAGCCAGACCTCGGGGTTGATCGGCTCACCGACGCTGCCGAGCAGCCGTAGGCTCGACAAATCAGCGCGCTCGACCCACTCGTTGCCAGCCTTGATGAAAGCTCTTATCGCGGTGGGCGCCGTGTACAAGATGCTGACCTTGTGCCGATCGATGATCTGCCAGAACCGCCCCCAATCTGGGTGGTTGGGTGCGCCTTCATAAATCAGGCACGTGGCCCCATTGGACAGTGGCCCGTACACCAAATAGCTGTGCCCCGTGACCCAGCCCACATCGGCCGTGCACCAATACACGTCGTCAGGCTGCAGGTCGAACACGTACTTGGTGGTCAGGTGGGCGCCCGCGAGGTAGCCGGCGGTCGTGTGCAGGATGCCCTTGGGCTTACCGGTCGAGCCCGAGGTATAGAGAATGAACAGCGGGTGCTCTCCGTCCACGATTTCCGGGCTGGTGTTGAGAGTGCTGAGTGAGGTCGAGGCGCACAGCTCGTCCCAATCCAAATCGCGACCCGCTTGCATGCTGATGGGCAACACGTCTGCACCGAGGTGCCGGTACACGATCACTCGCTCGACGCTCGGCGTGCTCGCGACGGCTTCGTCTACGGCTTGCTTCAACGCTACGGGGGCTCCGCGACGAGACGCTCCGTCTTGAGTGAGCACCACCTTCGCGCCGCAGTCGTTGATGCGGTCGCGCAAGCTTTCGGCTGCAAACCCGCCGAAGACCACGGTGTGAGTCGCCCCGATGCGCGCGCAGGCGAGCATGCCGATGACGACCTCCGGCACCATCCCCATGTAGATGGCAACCCGGTCTCCTTTACGCACCCCAAGGCTGCGCAGCGCGGCCGCGAAGCTGCACACGCGTTGGTGCAACTCCTCGTAGCTCAGGCTGCGGGTGGCGCCGCTTTCGCCCTCCCAAATGATGGCGGTGCGCTGACGCGTGGGCGTGGCGAGGTGCCGATCGAGGCAGCTCTCACTGATGTTCAGCGTGGCGTCTACGAACCAGCGTGCATGCGGGGGCTCCCACTCGGAGAGAGCTGTCCAGGGCGTTCTAAACACGAGCTCCGAGAGCTCCCGCTTCCAGAACTGCTCGGGAGCATCCAGGCTCTCTCGATACAGCCGCTCGTACTCTTCTCGCGAGCTTATCCGCGCCGACTTGCGAAATTCGGCGCTCGGCTCAATCTGCTCCGGAACTTCGGCGAACGTCTCGATCGACTCGCGAGGATTCTCCATCTTTACTCCCAGCCTAAAACTTCCCTGCTTAGAGGACTAGCGCGGCGCAGCGCCAGTCCGCAAACGAAATCCCGAGCCCCATCGAGAGCGCGGGGCAGAACCGTTCCGGGCGTGGCGCTAAAGCTCACTCGATCAACATCAACAATCTCGCGCTGTCCGTGTCGGCCTGGATGGCGGCCCACGCTTGCTCGAGCTCCGTGGCGTTCTGGAGCTTGTGAAGCAGCTCGAAAGTTCGCGTGCGGTGCGACGCAAGTCGCAGGTAGCGCGCGGCGGCGCTGGGTTGGGGGTCTAGGTAGGCCGCGACGCAGCGCCGGAACACGCTCACGTACGCCGGGGCGGAAAGCCGCAACGCCAAGTGGTCTAGCATGAGGTGCGGGATGCCGGCCCCCAACAATTGCCCGAGAATACGATTCACGATGTTCATCGCCAAGCACTGATTGCCGCAGTAAAAAGGGTGCAAGCGAACGAACTCTCGGTGAAACTCTGCCAGGCTATTCAGGCAGCGCTCTCGATCCGATCCGGCGACGCCATCCAGCGCCGTCGACAACGATCTGCGCAGCGCGGCCACGTGCTCGGCTCGCAGCGGCCGAGGCGGGCAAAACCAATCCCCAAAGGCGGGGTCTGCCACGGCTTTGGCGCGCACCAATCGCCCCCAGTCCAGGCCCCCATCGTCGACGAAGCGACGGTGCAACGCGGCTTCTGGCTCACCTAAGGTCTGATACAAGGCCTCGTGGTAACGCACCCCGCCAACGGGGGCCGCGTTCACTCGGGGACCGGATAAAAACAGGCAGCCGTCGGGCGTATCAATCAGCTCTGTCGGTGTGCGCATGAGGCGGCCCGGGGCGGCCCTACCGCCGCTGATGGGGCTCGCAGGTTGATAGTACGTTTGGAGATCCTCGCCGAGCAGCGCCAGGACGTGCAGCTTGCACAGCTCTCGCAGGAAGTGCTCGTCGTCGTTCACGGCTGCGTCGAGATCGCCGAGGCGAGCGCGAACCGCCGCCATGTTCTTCCAATACGGCCGAGAGATTTCGTACGGAGACGCAGGGAAGCGGGTGATCTCAACCCCAGATATGCCCTGTTCCGCGGCCATCACGGACAGCGGCGCGAACAGCAGGCTCCCGAACGCGGCGCTCATCAGCAGCCCGAGCACGCGGCCGTCCCCGCCTCGGCGTGCGCGCACCTCCGCTAGCGTGCGCTCACCGTCCAGCTGAGCCAGCAGCGCGAGGACGGCTTTTCGATCCGCTGGCGCGAGCCCCTCGATCGATACTCCGAGCGGCGCTCTCGGACTGGTCAAGCGCAAGCGTCCCGCGTCGGTCTCGAGCCTGAGCTGTGGGTCCGCGACGACCACGTCGGTCTCGAGCGCGCCAAAGCGCAGCTTCGGCGCGTCAAACGAATACGAGCCGACTGCATCTCGCGTCGCTGGTTGCTGGCGGAGCCAGCTCAAATATTCGAGGACCTCCCATGGGAAGTCCAGGATGGCCTCCATACCGAAATCGGTGTCGTGGGCTCGCTTCACACGCGTTGGGAGGCTACTCGCCCCGACGGCAGGGCGGTCAAAGCAGAGATGAAGTTGGTCAGATCCGGCTCGGAGTTGTTCACTAGCGGATAGTGCGCCGGGAGGTCAGCGGCGTATGGATACGGCTCCGTCAAATAACGTCGCTCCAGGGCCTCGAGCTGTGCGCGCAGGGTCGACGACGCTGGGTCGAGGTTCTGCACGATTACGAGCCCTGAGGGGTGACAAGGAACGACGTGGATTGCCAGGTCTTGCCGCTCGCGCAAGAGGCATTCGAGCGCTTTCCAGGTGTCCCCCACCCAGAAGGTCGTGCGGCGTTGCCGCTCCGCCGCCACCGCGCTGACGGGCAGGCAGTCGTGCAACACCACGGTGGAGCCCGGGTGGCACCAGGCCTCCACGTTACAAAAATCGCGCAACGCAAACTCAAACCAGTGCATCCCATCGATGAAGGCCAGATCGACGTGACGTTCTCCGAGCACCTCCTCACGGCGCTGGGACGCAAAGAATGCATCGCTCGTCATGTGGAAGAGACGAGTGCCGGGCCGCGAGGGCTCGGGGATGGGTCGCGGGACGGGATCGATACCGATGGCGAGCTCACTGTGGCTAGCCAGGCTCAGCGTGGTCCCGTGCTCGACGCCGATCTCGAGATACGTGCGCGGCCGCAACGTCTGATGCAGCCGCCGGAGCAGATCGCGATAGGGCGGCCCAGGGAACGACAACTGAGCCAGGGCAGGCAAGGCACCTGGAAAATCTGGCAGCTGCTCGATGAGCTCGCGCAAGACGGCTCTCGCTCTGGCATGCTGCTCGGTTTGCGCGAGAAACTGCGCCTTGTAAAACGACGCCAAGACGTCCCCAGGCTGACTCGTCAGTAAGACATCGACCAGCTGTAGCGCGCGCGCGCGCTCGCCGAGCGCAAACAGCGCACGCGCTTGGCACAGCTGGAGCCCCCGTGTGCTCGGACCCGCGGCGATGCCGGCGAGAGCTAACGCAGCGTCCGGAGCCCCCTGAGCCGCATACAGCTGCGACAACAGGGTGAGCTCAGTATCATCCAAGCTCTCCCGCAAGACGCCGATCTGCTCGACGCCCAGCGCCAGGCGATCCTGTCGGGCTCCCGGTGCCATGTGCATTGGCATGATGAACCCTACGCCCCATATCACGTCAAGGTGACGTAACACGCTTCGCGCCCCCTCGGCCGGCGCGCCTCGCGACGCCCGCATAGACTCGGGACGTCCAGAGAGGACGCGCAAAGACGCGCTCTCGCGCTCAGCCGGTGGTGGTGACGCCGAGCTTGTTCAGGGCCCGCTGCAGACGCGAGCTCAAGCGAGCCGCGGCGTTGCGGTGGATAATGCCCTTGCTGGCAGCTTGGGCCGCAGCTCTCGAGGCGGCGATGACGACGGGTAGGGCTTCGGCGGCCTTGCCGGCACTGATTGCGGTGCGAGCGCGCTTCAAGGTGCTGCGCAACGACCCTAGGAGCAGGCGGTTGCGGCTCGTGCGCTTGATGCGTTGCCGGGCGCGTTTGGCTGCGGATACGTGATTTGCCATAGATTTCTAAATGTATGCGTGGGTCAGGCGCCTACTCGGCGGGCTTGCCGCGGGCGCTTGAATTGATGCCAGAAGCTGGATCCAGCGGAAAGGAGGGCGTACCTTCGCGCTTGGCTCGACGCTTGCGCTTCACCCCGAGCTTCTGATCGCGGTTGTGCCGTCGGCGTTTGGTTTGTGTAGTTTCTGAAACCATAAAAGTTGCCTCAGTTTAGGGGCCGAGCGGCGGGACTATGCAGAGTGACCACCGCCTTGTCAAACCCGTACCACGCCTTTTTCGGCTGACGGCTTAACGGCCGGTAAGAATTTTCGGGCAGCAAATCAGCGGCGCAGGCTCCGAGCTGCGTCGCTCCCGACGCGCTACTTGAGCTTGGCGAGCAGGTCTCCGAGCGTGCCGAAGCCCGAGTCTTTTGCGACCTGCTTGCGGTAATCGCGGTGCGCCCGCCGCTCTTCGTCCTCGGCATGCTGCTTGATGCTGAGCTTTGGCTCCATGCGCCGCGGGTCGACGTCGATGACCTTGAGCGTGAGGGGCGTACCTTCCCGAAACTTCTTGCGTAGATCAGTCCCGCGTGCCGTGCCGGTTTGCCCGGCCGGCACGAACCCCCGTGAGCTGCGGCCAGTGACGCCCAGGATGCGCACGATGAGCCCAGCGGGCTCCGCGCGCACCACTTCGGCCTGCACCGAGGTGCTCCTCGCGATTTTTTGCTGTGCCTCGCCGCGCTTCGCCTCCGGCAGGGCCACGTGCAGGGTCAGCTTGTGGTTCTTCACGTCGAAGTTGACCACCACCACCTCGACCTCGGCGCCTTCGGCCACGAGCTCGCGCGGGTGCTCGACCTTCTTGTAGCCATACTGGGGCGCCGCCACGAGATCGCTCATGTGGATCAGGCCATCGATCTCGTCGTCCAGCTTGGCGAACACGCCGAACGACTCGATGCGGCTGATGGTCGCCTTGAAGATCTTTCCGGGAGCGTACTTGTTGCGCGCCTCCGCCCATGGATCCTCGAGCAGGGCGCGACGGCTCAGCCAGATCTTGCCACGCTCATCGATCTTGGTGATCTTGACGTCGAACTCGTCGCCAGGCTTTACCAGATCCGTGATCTTGGCTTTGGCATCGTGGCTGGCTTCGGAGATGTGAACCAGCCCTTCCAGACCGCCGGCATCGCTCAAGGCGACGAAGGCGCCCCACTCGACGACCGTCCGGACCGTACCCTTGAGGACTTGCCCTTCCGACAGGTGCTTGAGGGCAGTCTTGCGCCGCTCGTGAGCTTCCGCTTCGAGCACGGGTCGGCGGGTCACGACCACGTCGCGAGCCTTCTCGTCGCACTGGCTGACCTTGAAGTCCATGACTTGCCCGACGAGCGAGGCGAAGTTGGCGTTTTGCGGGTGCAGATCCATACCCGAAGCTGGGGCAAAAGCCCGGAGCCCAGCCAGCGACACTTCGACCCCGCCCTTGATCACGCCGGTCACCAAGCCCTGAACCAGCGCACCGGATTTGTGGGCCTCGAGGGCCAGCGCTTTGGCTGCCTCTTCGCGCAGCGGCTTGCGGCTCAACACGACGAGGCCGCCGCGTGAGCCGTCTCGTAACACCGAAGCCACGAAACGATCCCCCACCGCCGGCACGAGATCGTCCGCCTCCATCTCGGAGCGATCGAAGATGGCGAGCGCCTTCCCGGCGAGATCGACCATGATCGCGCCATCCAGCACGGCGGTCACTTTGCCAAAAACTTCCTCGCCAGCGTGGAACGGCGAACGCTCTGACGCGGGTCGAGCTGGAGCCCGGGCCGGCGCGCTGCCCTCCGCGGTCGGCTTCTTCTTGGTACGCTTGCGGCGGCGCTTCTTCTTCGTGCCGTCGGAGGCCTTGGCGGCATCTCCCTCCGCCTCTTCGGCGGCGGCGTCTTCCGAGGTGGCGTCTTCGGCGGCGGTTCCCTCCGTTCCCGCGTGGCCTTCGCTTTCCCCTTCAGACGACGAAGAAGTCGCGTCCGCCGGCGGCGCGTCGGTGTTTTCACCTTGGGGGGCGTTAGAGTCTTCGAGCGTCACGTCAGTTGCCGCTGCGACACCGTTGGACCCGGGGTCCGGCGGGGGCGTCTGTGCATGTGCGTCGAGCGGAGCTGGAGTTTGAGCAGTCATGGGGTGACCTTCGGGGGGTCCTCTATATCGCGCCTTTTGGCCCGTGCCAACCGGTGCGGGGTCTGTGGATTAGCGCGAGATGGGCAGGTGGCGATTCACGCCACCGCTTCGGTCGATGTGCAAGGCGGCGCCCCCCGGCGCGACCTGGTTGATGCTCGTGAAGAGCTGCTCGGCGATGGCGACGAAGGCTTTGGCCGTCGCGGACCGTGGTGCAGACTGAACGACGGGAATCCCGCCGTCCCCGGCCTGTCGCACGATGGGGTCGAGTGGTATTTGCCCGAGCAGGGGCGCTTTCGCCATCGCGGCGACCTTCGCGCCGCCCCCACTACCAAAGATTTCGTGCCGCTTGTCGCAACCGTCGCACACGAAGTAACTCTCATTTTCGACCACGCCGAGCACGGGGATACCGACCTTGTGCGCCATCGAGACGGATTTGTATACGTCTTGCAGCGCGACCTCCTGCGGAGTGGTCACGATCACCGCGCCCGTCGAGCGCACGCGCTGCGAGAGCGTCAACGCCACGTCCCCGGTTCCGGGCGGAAGATCCAACAGCAGGAAGTCGAGATCACCCCAGTCTACGTCCTTCAGAAATTGCAGGAGGGCGCTATGCAACATGGGCCCGCGCCAGACCACGGCCGACTGTGGATCATCGAGCAGGAAACCGATGCTCATGAGCTTGATGCCGAAGCGCGAGAGGGGCTGGATCCGAGTACCGTCCGTCGTCGGGCGCCCATTGATTCCGAACATGGTGGGGATACTTGGCCCATAGATGTCCGCGTCCAATAGACCCACCCGATTGCCCATGCGGCTCAACGCCAGCGCGAGGTTCGTGGCTACAGTACTCTTGCCAACCCCGCCTTTGCCGCTCATGATCAGGATGATGTTCTTCGCCCCGGGTACGGGGTCATCCTCGGCGATGTTGCGCGAGGCGACCTGCGGTTTCCAGGTCACTTCGACCGCAGCGCCCTTGCTGACCTCTTCTAGCCGCTTGCGCGCGGCTTCGGCGAGCTCTGCCTTATGCGGGTAGCTCGGATCAGCCGACGCGAGCACCAAGCGCACGTCGCTCGGCGTCACGTCGAGCTCGTTCACCATGCGCAGGTCCAGGAGTGATCCCGTGAGCCCGGGGACTTGAATCTTCCCGAGGGCTTCGAGTAGCGCTTGCTTCGAGACAGCCATCGCGAGGTGGCCTACAACAAATCAGGGAGAATAACGAGGCGTGCGACCGCAAAAAGCGCGGGCCGCCGGTTGCTTTCGTCGGAGGCGTCGGGCCGGTCACTGCATCCACGCCGCGAGCAGCGCGCACGCGATACCTGCCCCCACGCTGGCGAGCGCGAATAACCAGGCGGCGCCAACGTTGGGGTGCGATGCCAAGTTCGCTCGGAACGAGCGCCACCGTTTGTGCCAAGGCGAGCCACCGTCGCTCGGAAAGCGGGGGTTTCTGAGCAGCGATTCCGTAACGCAGGCATGATTGAACGAGATTTCGCTCGAACACTCCGGGCCGATGCTGGCTCGTAGCAAGGTGCCCCCAACTGCGGCGGACACCAACGAGATGGGTTGAGCCGCGGAGGGAGGTCCGTTCACCCAACGGATCGAGGGCGGAAGCGATAGGCGTAGCTCGGTAGGGCGGCCTGACTCTTGGGCGAAGGGGGCCAGTCGGTTGGCCAACGCTTGCGCCGATTCAACCCTGTCGCGAGGATTGGGGCGGAGCGCGTCCGCAAGGATCCTGGTGAGCTCGGCCGGCACTCGACTGGAGGTCTCGGCCTCGCTCCCGGGCGCGACGCCGTGGAGTAGCGCGTGCAGCAGCGCCGCAGCGGAGTAGACGTCGGCGCGCTGATCGATGTTAGCGCCCGAGGCATATTCCGGGGCACGGTAGCCGCCCGCCGGAGCGCGATGGGGGCCATCTCCGTGCTCGTCTTCGAGCGCCTGGAAAAGGCCAAAATCCGTCACCTTTACCCACGGCACGCCCGGGCGGGGATAGGAGATGAGAACGTTGTTCGGGTGCAACGCTCCGTGCACCACGCCGTTGGCGTGCGCATAGTCTAGGGCCGCTAACACCTGGAGGATCAAATCACACGCTGCCGGGACCGAGGCGGACGCGGTGTCGATCTCGCGTTCGAGGGAGTGCCCCCCGAGCTGCTCCGTGACCAGGTACGGCGTGCCGTCCACCTCGCCCAGATCTAACAAGCTGGCGATATTGGGATGGTCCAAGCCGGCCGCTTCACGGGCCTTGCTGAGCACACGTTCCGCAACGCCGGGCCGCCGGGCGAGCTCCAGGTTGATCATCTTGATGGCCACCCGTTTCCCGAGCAGCAGGTTTTCGGCCTCATACAGACTGCCGGTCGGACCACTACCCAGTGGTCGGACGACCACATACTTCCCATCCAGAACTTGGCGCTCTTTCACCTGAGCCTCGCCAAGGAGAACGGAAGACCGCCGGCAAACATCAGCCGAATCCGCGCCGGGGGTCACCAAATCGGTGCGGCGGCAGGCTGCCGCGGGCAAATGAATAGGCAGCTCCAGGGCTCCAGAGCCATTCTTCGAGCATTGCGCGAGGAACCGGGTCTTAGGAGATATTTTACTTTATGTATTGTTCTCAAATAATTGAATGTAAAGGATTTTACCTTGGGAAAGCTGCGGGGTTGCCGCCATCGACGGGAACGACTGCGCCGGTTGTGGCCAGGGCTCCGGCGAGGAACGCGAACGCTCGAGCGACGTCCGCCGCCAGCGTCTCCCGGCCCAGGAGGTTCGCCTTGAAGTAGGCCTCCGGTGTGGTGCCGCGTGCGCGGGCTCGCGCTTCAATGAGCTCCTCGGAGAAGAGGCCGGTCCGCACTCGGTCCGCGTTGACGGCGTTGGCTCGTACCCCGAACGGCGCCAAGTCGATCGCGTACTGTTTCATTAGTGCCACCAGGGCCGACTTCGCGACCGCGTAGGGGCCGAACAGTGGGCCTGGGTTGAAGGCGCTCTTCGAGGCGTTGAAAAGGAGGCACCCGCCGATGCCCTGCCGGATGAAAACGTCCGCGGCGCTCTGGGCCACGTATTGATGGCTGAGCAGATTGATCTCGAGCGATTGGCTCAACAGGGCCGTGCCCTCGGGGCCATGCAGTGCCCCGCTCGGTGCGTTGCCCGCGTTTGAGACCACGACGTCCAGCCCCCCGAAAATGATGGTCGCCGCTTGGATGGCGTCACGCGCCTGCTCTGCTTGGGTGAGGTCCGCGACGTGGGCTCGAAGCGAGCTGCCGGATCGACGGCGCAACTCTCGGCTCGCGGCCTCGAGCGCGTCGGCGTCCCGATCCACCATCAGCACGTGAGCTCCGAGCGTCAGAAAGAGCTCCGTCGTGGCCAATCCGATGCCGCTGGCGGCGCCGGTCACCAGGGCGACTTGTCCCGCGAGCGCCGCTTCGGACTTGCGCCCGCCGAGCTTCGCCTGCTCGAGGCTCCAATACTCGACGTCGAAGAGCTCCGCGGGCGATACCGGCTCGTAGGTGCCGATGGCCTCTGCGGCAGTCATCACGTCGACCGCATGTTCATACAGGTCGGCTGCTATCTGCGCTTGGCCCTGGGTGCGGCCGAGACCGGCGATGCCGATGCCCGGTACGGCGACCACGCGGGGCAACAGATCGAGCCGGGTGAGCGGGGTCGGGCTGCGCTGACGGTTGGCTTCGAAGTAAGCCTCATACTGCTTCGAGAAGCGATCCAGACCGACAGCCACCTGCCGCGCCATCTCCTCTACTGCTACGGGGGAGCCCGGCCCGACGCCATCGAGCCAAGCGGGGAAGGGCTTGGTCCGAATGCTGTGATCTGGAGTGATGCAGCCACGGGCTGCCACCTGCGGCGACGATTCGGCGGCGACGAAGTCGAGAAGTCGAGGGCTGTCGCGCCATTCGATCATGAAGCGAGAGCCACCCTCGCGGCGTGCGATGGCGCCGCGCAGGATGGGACCGAGCAACGCCGTCGACGCCTGCCGCTCGCGCTCCCCGCCGGGCACGCGGGTCACCGTGGCCCGGCGCGGGCGGCTGGCCGCGTATCGCTCCGCCGTATCCACCGCCGCGATCATGCGTTCGTAGCTCTCCTCAGCGCTCCGACCCCAGCTGAAGATGCCGTGTTTTTCCAGCACCAGGAGCGGCGGCGAGCTCTCATTGATACCGAGCTCCGCGATGCGCTGGGCGAGCACGAACCCCGGCGCCGCATACGGGAGGAAGATGGCGCGCTCGCCCCACGTGTCGTTGACCCGCTGGGCTGCGTCGGGTTGATCGACAACGGCCAGTACCGCGTCCGCGTGGGTGTGGTCGATGAACTTGCCCGGGAGGTGGGCGTGCAGCAGCGCTTCGACCGACGGCGTGGGCCCGCTGGGGTTTAACATCTGGGAACGCAACGCGGCGACCATGGCGTCATCGCTGAGCGTTGGCAGGTAGCAATAGCCACGTAAGGGCGCGAGGCGGCACTGCGAGAAGCCCTGCGGTTCGATGTTGCCCAGGTCCCAGCCGCTACCCTTTACCCACAACACCTCGACCATTTGCCCATCCACGTCGGCGGAGCGGCTCTTGACCGAGGTATTGCCACCTCCGTGCAGCACCAAGCTGGGATCGCGGCCCAGCAGCCGCGACGTGTAGATGCGGTCTGCCAAGTCTGCGCCCCAACTCGAATATTGGTGGCGGTGGTGGGCGGCCTCGGCAGCGTCGTATCGTGACTTCATGGTCCGCCGACTCTACTCGCTGCTCGGGAGCCGCCCAACGGGGAAACGGAGCGGGCGTATCGCCTCGGGCCGTCGTTCCTAGGCCGCTCGTTCCGGCTCGGGGGGTGTGGCCCGTGGACTCCGCGCCTTGCGCCGCCGTGCGAGCAGCGCGGAGCGCATCCGTTCCAGCGGAAAAAATCCCAAAAAGGCGCACCCGCTGAGCGGATAGGGGAACGCGATGGCCATCAGGGCCAGCACGCCCAGGTGGAAGAGCCACGCCGCTGCCGCCCACACTGCGGCAGAACGAACCCCCAGCAGAGCCAGAGGCGCGAGCAGCTCGGTGGCCAGTGCAAAGGTGGACAGCGGAGCAAACAACCAGGTGTGTGGCAACAGCCAGGTGCCGATCGGGGAGTACACGCTGCCAAGCTCAATCTTGCGAATGGCATCGTAGGCCACCTGCTCCCGCAGCGCATCCCCGCCCGCCCACGACCAGCCCGTATGCTCGATCTTGGCGAGCCCCGCCACGAGATAAGCCGCGACTGTGACCAGGCACATGCTGCGGACCACCCAGCCGTGCCTGGGCTCGACGATTGCGGGCTTTGATGCGAGTTGGCGAGTGAACGGTAGCGCGTACGCGTCTGCGCAAGGCACCATCGCCAGCAGTGCCACGTGCAACACCAGCAGGTTGTCCGTATGAAAGATCATGCCCCAGGAGTGGCGATAGCTCATCACCCAGCAGAGCAGCAGTGCGAACAGCGGCGCCACGAATCGGTAGGCCACGCCCAGCGTAAACAAGAGCCCCGTCACCAGGGCCGCGGCGACGGAAGCGTACACCCAGAGCGCGGGCAGGGGGTCTCGGATGAGGTTTGCCACCCCCACCGGCGCAAACGAGCTCGCCGGATACCTCACGGCAGCAGTCAGGTGGAGGGCGCGGGAGAGCAGATAGATGACGGAATAGCCGCCGATCGCGAGCCGCAATAGTCCGAGCCGCTCGGGGGGGACCGACCCGTAGAACCAGGCATCCAGCCGCACGAGCAGCTGCATCATGGCTCGAGCCCCGAGCTCCGCCGAGGTGACTCTGGCGAGCTCGCCCGAGGTACCGAGCAACGCAGCAGACGCTCTTGCTCGAGCGGCTCGGGCCCGGTCACGAAGTAGGCGATCGGGTCATAGCGACGGCGCACGATGTCGACGTGACGGAGCGCATTGCCCTCCGGTGACGCGGCGATTCGCTCCGCGATGGCTCTACAGAGACCTGCCATGGCGTCGGGGCCCGCCTCGACGCTGCGCTGAATCAGGACCTTGGTCTGGAGTACTTCCGAGCTGCCAACGAGCGCAGGCGGCAAGCGTTGCTCGCTACCGTCGACCGCTTGCGCTACCACGGAGAACATCGTGGGCTGGCCGCGAGGGCTCGCAAACATCGTGTACGTCGAGATCGGAAACGAATCAGCTGCGCCCGACGCGAGCGGAGACAATACAGCCGCGGTGGCGCCGAGACCCACCAGGTAGGCAACGAGCCTCGGGCGCTCAGCGGTGCGCATTCGAAGCAGCCGTCAAACGGAGCGCCCAGAGCCCCACGGGTAAGGTCCCGACCAGCAGCAGCCAGCCAATCACGGACAGGAGAGCGGTCAACCCCCAGCCGAGCGGTCCAAACATCTTGACCAGCTCGAGAGAGCTCAGACCAATGGCGACGATGAAGACGGGCGCGGCGAACGAGGACACGAGCCCGAGGAGCCGTAAGAGGTACCTGAGCCGCTCTGGCCGGCACAGCGCCGCCAGGCACGTGCCGAGGTGCAACAGGGCCAGCCCCCAGGCAAGCAGAGCCAGCGGCGTTTGCAGGCGCGACGGCAACACGAGCGCCGCCCAGCCGAACACGAACGCCGAGAGCGACGTGCCTGCGATCAGCAGCGCACGCTGCCCCTGAGGCAACCTGAGAGGGTCCGTGAACGACTGCCCGGTGAACGACTGCCCGGTGAACGACTCATAGCCGCCCCGATCGTAATTGACGCCCTGCGCGTCGCTGTTGGCGAGCCAATGGCTGCTGCTAGGCCGGCGGGTCATCCCCGGTGCGTCATATCATCGGCGCCCGCCGTTGGGGAGGGCCTGTTTTGACGCCGCGCTCGGGTTTCGGATGAGCTCGGGTTTCGGACTAGCTCGGGTTCGGACTAGCTCGGGTTTCGGACTAGCTCGGGTTTCGGACTAGATGGTGTCCCAGGCGTAGCGCTCGAGGTCGAACGCGTGGTCGGCGAGGGCCTTGAGCGACTCGTCTTCGTTCCGATCGACCAGGTCGAAATTCTGCCGCACGCGGCGGCGCACCTCGTCGGACAACACGTCCAAGATCTGGATCTCTTGCTGCGCTTTTTCCTCCCCCGACGCCATCAAGGAGGAGTTGACCCGGCTGAGCGTGCAAGCGAGCACGAACATGTCGATCATCGCGTCCGCGAGCCGTTTGGACGCGAGTTGCTTGCCGATGATGTTACGCCCATGTTTGCGCAGCACCCGGTCCACGGCGATAGCCAAATCCTTGGTGGCTTCTTCGAAGACTGCCGCGTGTGACTTGAGCCGAGGGTCGATCTTGGTGAACATGCTCTTGCGGATGCCGGTGGCCAGCGATGCTCGCCGCAGCGCGTATTCGGAGAGCACACCAAATCCCTTGATGGGATCCTCGAACACCCCCTGCAAGCTCTTGGACAGCTCCTTCAAGTTCGCGCCGACGCCGTCCATCGCTGTCAGCGCAATGAACAGGCGGAGGATGTCGTTCGTGCCCTCAAAGATGCGATTGATGCGAGAATCCCGCACGATCCTCTCGTACGGGAACTCGGTCATGTAGCCATTGCCGCCCGCGGTCTGGAGCGCTTCGTCTGCGGAGCGCCACAAGGCCTCGGAGGCGAAGACCTTGCTGATGGCGGCTTCGACCGCGTAATCTTCGTAGCCTTGGTCCGCCAGCGCCGCCACCATGTGCACGGTGGCTTCGGACGCGTAGCAGTCCACCACCATGTGCCCGATCTTCTGCTTGATGAGCCCGAACTCTCGGATGGGTTTGCCGAACTGGGCGCGCTCGTTGCCCTGCTTGGTAGCGAGCTTGATCAGGTGCTTCATGGCGCCGACCGCGCCGCCGCCGAGGCCCGTGCGGCCGCTGTTCAAGATCTTCATCGCAACCTTGAAACCCTTGCCGACCTCGCCCAGTCGGTAAGTGTCAGGCACTCGGACGTGGTCGAAATGCACGGTCGTCGTGGAGCTAGCGCGGAGCCCCATCTTGTCTTCGTGAGGCCCCACGCTGACGCCAGGCATATCCTTGGTCACGATGAACGCGGTCATGTTCCCGCGCTTGTCGGCGTTCTCGGTCTTGGCAAAGACGGTAAAAAAGTCGGCAATGCCGCCGTTGGTGATCCAGAGCTTGTTGCCATCGAGGACCCAGTCGTCTCCAGCGCGGCTCGCGGTCGTGCGGATCGAGGCCGCGTCCGAGCCCGAGCCCGGCTCGGTCAGGCAGAACGCCGCGATCATCTCGCCGGTGGCGAGGCGAGGGAGGAAGCGCTCCCGCTGGAACTCCGTGCCAAACAACAGGAGGCCCCGCATTCCGATCGAGCTGTGGGCCCCGATGGTGACGGCAGTGGAAGCATCGAACCTGGCGACCTCCTGCAGCGTCCGTGAATACGCGGCGCTGCCGAAGCCGAGCCCGCCGCGAGCCTCGGGCACAATCAGTCCAAACAGTCCAAAGCTCCTCAGCTCCTCCAGGTAAGACGCGGGCATTTCCCCGGCGCGATCCCAATCCTTGAAGTCCTTTTCATGGGGAGCCATCAGCTCACCGAGCGACTGCACCACCCCTTTTAGCGTCTCTCGTTCCTCGGCGCTCATCGCCGGGAAAGGGACGAGCATGTCCTCTTCGATGTAGCCCATGCACAGAGAGCGCATGAAACTCGTGTCTTTGCCGTTCGCCACTCTTTCACCCAAGTCCCCCGGGCAAGCTCGCCACCGAGCCCTCACCGAGATTGAAGCACGTTAGATAGGCCTCGCTGCCAGTCTATTATGGGCAGCTGGGCTGGACCAAAGGAGTGACGGATCGAATTCACGAAACCGAATTGACGCCTTCTGGGTCGTTTACTGGTGGGCCGGGCGTTCGCACTGGCGAATTGTCGGGGCCGGCACGGGGTTTTATCGGCTTCCGGCGCTTTTGACCGTGACGTTGGGCCGAGCCTCGAGCTACCTCCCTTCCGCGGCGCTGCCCGCAGGGCGATCTGCCGCGGCGCACGGAATACCTTCAGGCATGTCAGGCATCACGATCGTCGGTTCAGGGCGCTATCTGCCCGGTGCCCCCTACACGAACCACGACTTGGCTCGCGTCATGGACACGAGCGACGAGTGGATTCGGCAGCGTACCGGTATCGAGCGGCGCCATTTCTGCCCCGATGGCCAGGGCGTGTCCGATCTAGCATTGCCGGCTGCACGGTTGGCGCTCGAGTCTGCCGGCCGCAAAGCGGAAGACCTCGACTACATCATCTTCAACACGATGACGCCGGACCACATCCTCCCCGGCTCGGGCCCCCTGCTCGGTGCAAAGCTCGGCTGCCCTGGGATACCGGCGCTCGACATCCGCACGCAGTGCGCGGCGATGATCTACAGCCTACAGCTCGCCGATGCGTTGCTGAAGACGGACGGCATCAAATCGATCCTCATCGTCGGCTCTGAGGCGCACGCGGGCTTTATGCCGTGGACGGACTGGGGAGTCCTGGACGGCACCAAGGTGGCGGTCCCACAGGACTTCGAACGGGCGACGCGGCACCGTGATTATGCGGTGATCTTTGGCGACGGCGCCGGCGCGCTGCTGGTCGAACGGAGCTCGGAGCCGGGCGCCGGCCTGCTCTCGATCGATTTGCACAGTGACGGGCGTTATAGCGATGATCTGAGCATCCCTGCTGGCTTTCGGCGCCGCCCTTACGCGACCAAGGAAATGCTCGAGGATGCGGATTTCATCCCGCGCATGAATGGCCGCGAGGTATTTCGACACGCCGTCAGCAAGCTGCCGCTGACGGTGCGCGCAGCCTGTGAGCGCGCGGGGGTGTCGCTCGACGAGGTGGATTGGTTCATCGCGCATCAAGCCAACGACCGGATCAACAAGGTCGTTCGGGAGCGCTTGGGCATCCCTGCGGAAAAGGTGCCCTCGAACATCTGCAATTACGGCAACACCTCGGCGGCGACCATTCCGATTCTGGTCGACGAAATGCGTCGCGACGGCCGGCTGCGCCCGGGCCAACTCGCCTGTTTCCTCGCTCTCGGAGCTGGGCTGCACTGGGGTGCGGCCGTGATGCGTCTGTGAGGGAGCCCGGCTCGCGTCCGGCGGCGACTCAGTGCCTCTAACGCGACGTGTTAGCGGGGATTGCTCCCCTGCGGCACGTCGAGTACTGTACCGAGACGCAGCTATCATCGGTTGCCACCGGACCCATCAGGATGCATGTTCTTTCTGGTCGCGGCCATCTGGCGCGCCGTTCGGGTCCACCTGTAAGGGTCTGGTCCCAGGGAGATGAAGAGTCCAATCATGAACTACGCCTATCCAGCGCAAAGAGAGAGCAGCGCGGGCAACCTGGCCGTGAAGGCGCGTGCCCGCTTCATCATGCGAACGTACGGCCACCTACTGGCGGCGATCCTCGCCTTCGCGGGGTTTGAGGTGTTCTTGTTTACGAGCGGGCTGGCCCTGCCGATCGCGAGGGCGATGTCGGGGTCGGGAATGGGCTGGTTGCTCATCCTCGGTGGCTTCGTCGTGCTCGGTGCTCTGTTCCGCAACTTGGCCCATTCGGCGCGTTCGCTGACGACGCAATACGCCGGTCTCGGTGCGTACGTGCTGCTGCAGGCCATCATCTTCGTTCCGCTCTTGGCGATGGCAGAGATGTACGCGCCGGGCGCGATCCAGAGCGCCGGGCTGGTGACGATGCTGGGTTTTGGAGGCCTGACTGCGGTCGCATTCACGACGCGCAAGGACTTCTCGTTCCTCGGCGCAGTGATTCGATGGGGTTTCATCGTCGCGTTGATCGCGATCGTGGCAGCCGCCATTTTCGGCTTCAGCCTCGGCACGTTCTTCTCGGTGGCGATGGTCGGTCTGGCGGGCGCTGCGGTGCTGTATGACACGTCGAACGTGCTGCATCATTTCTCGGAGGACAGCTACGTCGCGGCCTCGCTCGAGCTGTTTGCCTCGATCGCGCTGATGTTCTGGTACGTATTGCGTCTGTTCATCGGCAACCGCGACTGACCCTTTCAAGGGGCGGCCCCTCGAACAGCGGCACTGGCCTGCGTGCCCCTCTTTCGCTAGGGGCGCAGCAAACGAAAGAACGGCGGAAACTTGGATCCCAAGTCTCCGCCGTGGCTCATTTGGCTTTGGCGCGAGGGTAGCTGCCGAAGACCTTGACCATATCGCTTTGCGTCTCGAGCGCGCCGAGCGCTTGGCGGACAGCGGCGTCCTCGACGTGCCCTTCCAGATCGACGAAGAACACATACTGCCAGGTCTCCCCACCGCGGGGCCGCGACTCGATCCGACAAAGGTTGATGCCCGCCCGGTCAAAGAGCGATAGCGCGCGCACTAGCGCCCCCCGCTCGTGGGGCGTTGAAAACACGAGGCTGGTCTTGTCACTCTGCGAAGGCTTCGTCACATGCGCCGCGCTGCCGAGGATAACGAAGCGGGTGACGTTGGGTTTTCGATCCTGAATCCCCACCTCGACCACCCTGACGCCCTCGAGCCGCGCCGCCAGGCGGCTCGCCACCGCTCCGGCGGAAGCGTCGCCTCGCACGAGCTGCGTGGCTTGAACGGTGGACGCCGTGGGAACCAGCGTTGCGTTCGGTAGGTGCGTGGAGAGCCACGTCCGGCACTGCGCGAGCCCCTGCGGGTGGGAGTAGACGCGCTCGAGGCGAGTTGGATCCGGGGCGTCGCTGAGCAGGCACTGCTCCACATCCAACATCACCTCACCGCACAGACGGAGCGAGGTCTCGAGCAGCGTGTCCTGAGTGAAGGTTACACCGCCTTCGATCGAATTTTCGATGGGGACCACCCCAAACTCCGCTTGACCTTGCGCGACGAATTCGAAAACGGCCGGGATGGACGGGGCCGCCACGAAGGCGATGGCGTCCCCGAAGTGAGCGCACGCCGCCTCATAGCTGAAGGTCCCGAGCGGCCCCAGAGAGGCAACGCGAATGTTACTGGGCGAGGTCTGCAAGACCCTGAAGTTTCAGTGCGAGCCCGAGGTTGCCTTCGATGCGAAGCTTGCCT
Organism: Deltaproteobacteria bacterium; assembly: GCA_043747815.1. Taxonomy (GTDB): domain Bacteria; phylum Myxococcota_A; class Polyangia; order Polyangiales; family Polyangiaceae; genus SZUA-265. Next base: position 75,992 of record JAYTOL010000086.1, on the reverse strand, counting down.
TGAAAGTAAAGTTGCTGCCCGTTGGCGCGCCCCTCGACGAGATCCACGAAGTCCTTCGAGGAGAGGGCGATCGTGCAATCGGAGTCCCCCTCGCCTGAGCGGGCGCCGGGGTTATCCTTGAGGTTGACGATCCAAGTCCCGCCTCCGTCGCCGTCCAGCACGAACTTGTAGACCGCGCCAAAGTTGGTCGCGACCGACGGGTTGTTCGTAATTTTTGCGCCGATCCGTTCGATCAATTCCTGAGCCGTGGCCATAGGCCTCCTTGTGGTGGTCGTTGTCCTCAGCCGACCGCGCCCTGCGCTCGAAGTAAAGGGTCAACTGCGCGCGGGGCGTTCACTTTCGCAGGCTGAGGCCAAATGGCCCAAACTGGAAATCACATGCATGAAAAGCGCTACATGCCGGAGGTGAAGAGCCGCTCGCTTTCGCCGGGCGGAGTCACGAACAGCTGCAGGGCCAGCTCAAACTTCATCCCCTGAAAGTAGCGCACCAGGAGCCGGTGCCGGCCCTCTGCCAAGTCGATTTTGCCGCGCTTGGAGATCGCGCTGTGGATCCCGTCGTTGTCGATGACCAACTGATTGTCCACAAACAGCTGCGAACCGTCGTCAGACTTGAGGCGAAACTGATAATTGCCTGATTCTGTGACGTTGAACCCGCCGCTGATCGTCACGGAGAACCACTCCGTACGATCCTCGAAGCCGGGAAAGCCGGCCTCGAAGCGCCGCACAGGGATGTTGATTTCGTCCAGGAACTGCTCGTAAATCGTGTCGCACTGCCGGACTTGGCTAACGAAGCGAGTGCTCTCCGGGATGAAGCAAACGCGCGCCTGCCAGGCACCGGGCCCCTTGCCTGCGAAGGCACCGTTGCCGAACAGGCCCCCTGGGCCAATGCCGGAGCCGTCTCCTAACCCTCCTCGCCCTAAGCGCTGGTTAGCCCGACTGTTCGAGGGGACGGGGGTCGGAGTGGGCGCGCTCGGTTGCCCTGACGCCGACTCGACCTCGTCAGGCGCCTCGTCTTTACCGATGGGGGCGGCCAATAGCTTGTCGGCACGGGGGGGCTCCGCGGGCTCGCGTTTTGGCTTGGGAGCCCGCATGCGAACTGGGGGCTCGCGTGGATCGGGAGGGTTCGGGGGCGAGTCACCCCCGCCCGGCGTGCTCGGCGCTGGCGCCTCCTCATCGACTTGAACCGCAATTGCCTCGCTCGCCAGCTCGACGCGGGTCAAAGTAGGGTGGCGCGTCCATCCGCTCGAGGCCATCAAGAGCAGGTGCAACGCGAACGCGACTCCGGCAGCAACCAGGATACGGCGGTCCTCTTCGCGTGCGGCAACGAGATTGGGCGAGCCGGCGCGTCCGTCCATGGGATGCTGCGGTTTATCACGGCCACGTGGCGTTTGCCGCGCTCGCGGCGCCTCCGGCCCATAGAAATGGAGTGCGGACCGCCAGCATGAACAAATCCGTTCCAGGGGTTTCCCCGCCCTCGGAACGTCCTCTACAAGATGGGCATCGAGTCTTTACGATCGACGCAGCAGGTGAGCCGAAGTGAAACGAATGAATGGACAGCACGTTCCTGGAAAGAGCGCGGTGACGAAGAGCGTTCTGACGATCAGCCCGGAGCAGGGGCCCCACGTGGAAGACGCACGCCCCCCCCGCGTTCTGATCGTGGCCGGCTCGGATCCGAGCGGCGGCGCCGGGCTGCAATCCGACCTCAAGGTGCTGCAGGCATTCGGTGTGTATGGGACGAGCGCGATCACCGCGCTGACGGTTCAAGACACGGCCCGGGTCCACGAAGTATTTCCGATCGACCCGTTCCTCGTCGAACGGCAGCTGGAGACGGTGCTCGACGACATCGGAGCGGACTGTATTAAGATTGGGATGCTGGCACGACGGGCTACCGTCGAGCTGGTGGCGCGCGTCTGTGAAAGTAAGGCGCGCGGCATCCCCATCGTGCTCGACCCAGTGTTCGTTTCGAGCAGCGGTCACGAGCTGCTGGAAGTGGAGGGTCACTCCACGTTGATTCGCCGCCTGATGCCGCTTTGCGCGCTCGTCACGCCCAACACCGCCGAAGCCGAGCTGATCACCGGCGTCAAGATCAGCGAGGAGGCCCACATGCATCAGGCGGCGGATCAATTTCTGCTCATGGGGCAGCCGGCTGTGTTGATCACGGGTGGCCACCTGCCTGGCGAAAGCGTCGTCGACCTGTTGCGTACGGCCGACGGCCTCGAGCGCAGGTTCGAGTCCGCCCGCTTGCCCCATACTCCACACGGTACGGGTTGCGCCCTGGCCACCGCCATTGCCGCCGGGCTGGCCCACGGCTTCACTCTGGAAAGCGCTGTGGAGCGAGCGCATGCTTTCGTGCATGCTGCCATTGGTCATGCGACCCGTTTGGGTCGGGGCCGCCCGATTCTGCAGCCCAGTCTTGCATCAAATGGCTGATTTTTTTGGCCAGTTTCGCGCGGCCGCGGGGCGCGCCGTGCTCGCGCTCTCTAGCCTCATCTGGGGGTGCAGCACGGATACGTCCGGGCTCGAGCGGAGAGACCCCGAGTCAGCGGGGCAGGGCGGGGCGGCAGCCGTTCCCAGCCGCAACGGGGGCTCCGGGCAGGGCGGCTCTGCGCAGGGCTTCGGCGGGGCTCGTCCACCCGAGGCCGAGACGGGCGTAGGCTCGGTCAATATTTTGCACGGCGTCGTCGACGGCGGCAGGCTTTTCATTTGTTTGCGCGACATCGCTACGGGCCAGGCGCTGACCTCGGATGTACCAGGGCCCCCGGGAGGCCTGGGCTTTGGCGAGGTTTACCGCATCGCCATCGACTGGGACGTCTCTCAGGTCGATGTCGAAGCCGACTTGTTTGCCGCAACGCTGGCCCAAGTCGAGGCGGCAGCCACTTGTAGCGGGCTGCTCGCAAATAGGCCTACAGCGCCGCCCCCTTTTTCCGGCGCTGATGCTGAGGCGACGCGCGGCGACGCCGGCCTCGCCGCGGATGCCGCCACCCTGCCGATCGCCTTTCCTAGGGAGCCGGGCGCTCCGCGTTCAGCGGGCTCCGTCAGCTTCGCTCCTGGCACGTTGCGACCTCACGCCCACTATGCGCTGGTGAGCACGGGCTGCGCCACGCTCGGCGTGTCGCCCAACGCAGAGGCGTGCGGCGTGGCGGACGGCTTTGGCTCGTTCCAGAGCGTGGCCCTGGTGGAGCTCGGCAGCCAGGCGATCGAGGGGGAGACGCGGTTCGGTCTTCAATTCATCAACGCCAGCCGCGCCGTCCGCCGTGCCGACCTGGTATTGCAAGCTTCGGGTCAGACTCGGGCACTGACGCTGACGAATGACGTGCAGTTTGGCGTGCTGCGCCCACGCGTCGTCGCCAGCGTCGACGAGCCCGCCGGATTCGAGCTGCACATCGACGGGGCGACGCTTGCCGACTACAGCCAATCGCTCCCCGACACGCTGGCGGCGAGCGCTCTTGCCGAGATCGCTTTTCAGCGCAGCTACCTCTTGGCTTTCGTTGGCCCGTCACCAAGGGGGATCCAAGAGCCTGGCCTCGCGCCCCCGAGGTTCGTGCTGATCGAGGGCAGGCGCTGACGCCCGCGGGCGAGGTCAGTGAAATAACTTGAGCTTGGCGAGCTCGGCGCGGGCCTGGTTTCGATGCGGGCTATTCGGGAAGCGCCGAACGAAGTTGCGGAGTGTGTTCTTCGCGTCGTTCCAAGCTTCGATGTCGATTTGCGCCTCGGCGAGCAGCATGCTGGCGTCGTCCGTCACCTCGCGGCTGGTCGAGCCCTCGGAGAGCTCGATCAAGAAGGAGATCGCCTCGCGCTGGCGACCGAGCGTGCGCAGCGCGCGCGCCAGCTGGTAGCGCGCTTCGTCCGCGTGAGCGGCGTCTTCCTTGTTTTCCAGCGAGCTGCGCAGGGAGCGCTCCGCTTCGTGCCAGCGCTCCGCGCGGATGTGATCGAGCCCGGCGTGGTACGCGATGACGCTCATTTCGTTGCGAAAGCGCTCGACGGCGCGCTCGAAGGTGACACGCTCCGTTCGGGTCAAAGAGAGCTTTGAGATCTCGGGCCAGCGCTTGATCACCTCGGCGCGATTTTGCGTGTTGATGAGCTCCTGGAACTCCACCGCTCGGCGCTCTGCTTGCGCCCGGGCCTCCTCGCGCGCCTGCAATAGCTTGATCTCCTTCTCCAGACGCTCGACGCTGTCCTTCAGCTCCTTACCCATGGCACGCTCGGCTTCGACGCGAGCGTCGATCACGAGCTTGGCGCCCATCAACACGAGCCCGACGACGACGGCGTAGAATCCCACGCTGCTGAATTTCAGGTTGCGCTCGTAGCCCTGTTGCCGCTTGCCGATACCGTGGATGTCGGCGGACAAGCCATTGACCAAATTGTTAGTCTTGATGGTCAGCGAGCGACTCTCGACAATTTCTCTCTTGATTTCCTCGAGTTCCTCCCCGAAATCCTCCCTGGCATGCTCGACCTGCGGGCGTTGCCCTGGACGTTCCGGGTGTTCTTCCGAGTGTGCTTGCCGCGAAGGACGAATGGCCACGGCTGCTTGTCGAACGGTGGCCGGGGGCCGTCAAGCCTCCTAACGTCGACGCGCACGAGGGCGTCAATGCGCCGAGTTCCTGCAGGTTAGCTCGTTTTGGGCTTGAATACCCGCCGAGCGACCGTTAGAGGCTAAACACGATGGATACCAGCGATTTTAAAAAGGGATTGAAATTCATGTACGACGGTCAGCCGTACGTGTGTGTGGAGTTTCAATTCGTCAAGCCGGGCAAGGGTCAGGCCTTCACCCGTACGAAGATGCGGCACTTGTTGACCGGCTCGGTCGTTGAAAAGAACATCCGATCGAACGAGAAGATCTCGGTAGCTGACGCGGAAGAGCGCAACCTGCAGTACATCTATCCGGACGGCGATAGCTTCGTGTTCATGCACCAGCAGTCGGGGGATCAGATTTCAGTGCCGAAAGAGGCCGTGGGGGACGACGCGGATTTCCTGATCGATGGCATCGAGTGTATGGTGACGATCTACGAGGGCATTCCCATCGGCGTATCGTTGCCGCCGCACGTGACGCTCCAAGTGACCTCGACCGAGCCCGGCATGAAGGGTGACACGGCCAGCAACGTCACCAAGCCGGCGACCGTCTCGACGGGGGCCACGGTGGCCGTGCCGTTGTTCATTGGTGAAGGCGAGTGGGTCAAAATCGATACTCGTACGCGCAGCTATCTGGAACGCTCCAAGGGCCCGAACGTCTGAGGCTGGCTCAGCCGCTCTTCGGGTCCGGCAGGATGACGTAAGCGCGACCGCCGAGCAGGCACGCCGCTGCCTGCGCGTTATTGCTCACCACGCAGTCGGTGAGGCGCGCGGGCAGGGCAGCATCATCGAAGATCCAGAGCGCGGGCTTGTCGTTGCCGCCGACGAACAGGCCCCAGTTGGTGGCCACGACGCTGAAGCGTGCGTTGGGGGAGAAGGCGCTGCCCATCGGCGGTTGCGTGGGGGGCGCCCCGAGCAGCCCGGCGCCGACGAAGGCGCTGACCGTCGCGTCGCTCCAGGCAGTGGGGCTGACCTTGGGTAGGGTGAACGACGCGCCGGACGAGCAGTTACCGGGACGCGGAGCGACCAGCTCTGTAAGCAGGGGAGGCAAGGGAGTACCGTCGGCGGCGGTCTGCAGCCAGGAGACTTCCGAGCGATCGCAAGGAAACGTAATCCCGACCAGCCGCTGGCCCGCGGGCGATACGACCAGCGTAGGCCACGGATCGACCTCGTCGCTCGCCTCGTACTCGAAGCGCCCGTCGGGAGCTGCGCGAACGACCCCTTCGGCTGTGAGGAGCAGCAGCGAGCCATCCGCGTGGAAGCTCAATGGGCTGAAATGCGGCGTGGCATCGAGCGCGCGCGGCCGAGCCTTGAGCGGAACCAGCTTGATCACCCGCCGCGGCGCGACTCGCTGCATCAGCTGTGAGAGTTGGCGCTTCTCAAAGCGCGCGGCCTTGAGCGCCTCACCCGTTGGAAACCAGGCATGTCGCTCTAACGCTGCGAACCCATCGCCCACGCGCCCCTGTTCGAGCGACGCGCTGACTTCGGCGGCCGTGAGGGTCTCGAAGGCTGCCGAAACGTCCCCGCACTCAATGCCCGCCCCGCTGTCCATAAAGACCCTGGGGGCCCCGGATTCGGCGCACGAGCTAGCGTACAGGCGGCGCACGCTGGAGACGTGCTCCGGCACCTCCAAGCTCGACTTGTGATTGTTGGCGCGCACCGTTTCCAGCTCCGCGAGCTCCGCGAACGACGCGCGCGGCTCGGCCATGTCTCTCGACAACCCCGCGGCTCTTTCCAGCCAGACGAAGCGGGCTCGAACGTCCGAGCCGGAGAGCGCGCCGGCGCGCACCGACAGCTCGATGTCGTCCCTCCCGTCAGCGTCTCGATCCAGCGAAGCTACGTCGATCTCGAGTCGTTCGCCTGCCGCCGGAGCAGCGACTTGAAAGCCGATGACCAGGGGTTGTGCGCGCAGCGGCGCCAAAACGCTGACGCTGCGTTCCGGGGCGCGCGGCAAGAGCGCACCCGTGCAGGTGGCCTTGATGTCGAGGGTGACCGAGCTCGGTCCGGTCTGGCGTAGGCGGGCACCGTGAGCACAGGTCGGCCCCGTCGGGAGAAAGCCGGGGGCAGCTGCCACGAGTCGCGGGGGCCCGGCTTCCGGATAGGACCAGAGCTCACCGATGACAGGCTTTTCTGGCGTCCCTACCAGCCAGGCCAGGATGTCCCTTTCGCTTCCGCCCACTAACCCGCCGGCGAGCGCCAACCGGAAGACGAGCCCATCTGGGGCCGTGATCAGGCGCTCACCGACGCGCCACTCGCGAGCCCTCGCGGGCGCGCTCTGCACCTCGCGCTCGGCGGCCGCCGCTGGCTCCGGGATTGGCGCGCTGACGGGAGCCTCTGGGCTCTTCTGGACGCTCGCAGTGCCGGAGGCGACCGGAAAAGGCGTATACGGCTGCCGATCGGAGTCGAATGCGTCACATGCCACGCCGAGCGCGAGCAGCACAGATAGCCTCCAGGCCGCGTGCGAACGCCGCAGGAGCCTGGCCCCCGCAATCGGATCGCACACCGAGCGCCGAGCCCCAAGCTCAGCCCAAAAACGCATGCGACCGCGCCACGCTTTCCGGTGGACAGCCGGCGACCCTCCGGGAGATCAAGGGCTGATGCAAGGGAGCCAATGGGGCTACTAGTAGCGCGGCGCCCGGAGCCGGCAAAACTAGCCCGAACGATTTCGCGTAGAGCGCTGTCCGACTTCGGCTGGATGGGGCCGTGGCTTTTGGCATTGGTGGTCTCGGCGTGTAGTCTCGGTCCACCGCCGTTGCAACGAGCCGCTTTGCTCGCCGATCGGGGTCGAAGCGCCGAGGCAATCCGCGTCCTCGTCGATTATCTGGCGGCGCACCCCGATGCGCAGGAAGAGCGAAAGCTCTTGATCCGCCTGCATGGCAGCACGGGACACCTGGATGCCGCCGCGGCACAGACCGAACGGTTGGCTGAACTTCTGCCCCTGAACAGTCCGGTGCCCTGGGTCGAGCTCGGGGCCGCGTATGAGCTCGCACACCGATATGACGAAGCGCTCGCCGCCTACGATCGAGCCGCGCGTGTATCACCGGGAGACCCCGTGGGAGTGAAAATGGGCGGAATGCGCGCGGCGCGTTGGGGAGAGCTGGAGCTCGCGGGACCGCGCCTGCGAGAGGCAGTACGACGGGCGCCGCGGGACGCAGAGGCGTGGCACGCCCTCGGCGTCGTTGAAATGAGCCTCGGGGAGCTGGAAGCAGCCAAACGAGCCTATGCGACCGGCATCAGCGTAGACCCGCAGGCTCTAGAGAATCGCCTCGGCCTGGCGACCGTCGCGCTCCGACTTCAACAGCCTCAGTCAGCGCTCGAGCAATACGAGCTTCTGCTCGAGGCAAGGCCCGAATTCAGGGACGCGCTACTTGGCAAGTCCTGGTCACTGATCTTAATGGGAGAGCTCGAGCGTGCTCGGTCGACGCTAAGTCAGGCTGCAGCGCTCAGGGCCAACCCGGACGCGATTGCGCGGCAACGCGCGCAGATTGAAGAGCTCGAGCGAAAGGCCCAGGGAGGGCTCGGGGGCAGCGCCGCGCCGGCCGTGCCAAGGCCATGACAGACGAGCTCGGGCGGAGGAAGTCCGGCCGTCAGCGAGAGCGCGGCGCGATTTTAGAGCGCATAGCAGGCTGATTCCGACTCGCTTGTAAGGGCAACGCACGCGGCGTAGTCTCAGGGCGACACTTCGGCCGATGCACAATGGCCGCAAACCAAGAGTGATGAATGCAGCTGCAGACGATCCGAACCGCGTTAGGCCAACTCCAGAGCGATCCTGAACAGCCTCGGGCATGGAAATCGCTGGACGACGCGCTGTCGGGCGAGGGACAGGACCGTGACGAGTCGTTGCGCCTGCTGTCTTCGGCCCGTCAAGAGCATCTGAAGCGGCGGGAATGGGACGCGGTGGCGCGCCTGCTCGGTACGGAGGCACGGCTCACCCTAGGCTCGGACCGCGAGCTTGACAGGCTGCGGCTGGAGGCCAAGATCTTGCGCGAAAATCTGCTTGAAGAGGGGGCTGCGTGCCGCTTGTTCGAGCGCATCTTGGAGATCGCGCCCCAGGATCACGAGGCCACCGTCGCGCTGGAAGAAAGTCGCGGTAAACGCGACACCTGGCGGCAGCTGGTCGATACCTACCTCGCAGAAGCGGAGAAGGCGCCCGACGATCTCTATCGCTCATCGATGTCGATGCGTGCCGCAGAGGTCGAGTTGCGCTTTGCCGCCGAGCAGCTCGACAGAAAGCGCGTCCTCGAACGGCTGACGCGAGCCTTGAAGCTGGACGCGCGCAACGAACGGGCCGCCGAGATCCTGGAGCTCATGCACCGGCAGGATGGCAACTACGTGGCCGTCGTCGAGGTGCTCGAGACGCTGCTGGAGGGGGGTGAATCGCTGGCCACGCGCATCGCCGCCGGCGTGCGCGCGGCGCGCGTGTGCCGCCACCGTTTGAACGACGACGCTCGCACGGCGCGGTTCTACCGCCGCGTGCTGGCGCTTGCCCCGACCCACACCGAAAGTCTCGCGTTTCTCTCCGAACACTACGCCGCGGAGGAGCGCTGGGACGAGCTCGTCGAGGTTTATGAGGCGAGCTTGGCCGGCCCGGACTCGGGCGGCAGAGAGCGTCTGGGCGACGTCCTGCAGATTGGGATGCTGCTCTGGAAGAAGCGGCAAGACGCGGCGAGCGCTGAGCCGTGGTTTGCCCGGCTGCGCAAGCTGGACCCGGCCAATCTGGGGATGTTGGATTTCTACCGCGCATTTTACGCCGCCGATGAGGCAGCGCCTCAGCTCTTGAACGTGCTCACCGCCGCGCAACGAGTGCTGCCGAGCGGTAAGGACAAACAAGCCGTGACAGCCGAGATCGCCCACCTCGCCGCCGGACATAAAGACGCGCAGAAAGCCGTGGAGCAGTACAAGAACCTGCTCCGGCAAGATCCGGCGAACGAGCTGGCTCTAACGGCGCTCCGTCAGCTGTACCGCAAGACGCAGAACTATCCGGCGCTCGTCGAATTGCTACGGCAGCAGCTGGAGGGGCTCGGCGCCGAGCAGACGGAAGAGCGGCTCAGCATCCTGCGTGAGGTGGCGGCGCTCTACCGCGACGATCTGGCAAGTGACACCGCGCTGGTCTCGGTGCTCAATCAAATCGCTCAGCTCGATCCCAATGACGTGCAGGTCGCGCGCGAGCTCGTGGTGTTGTACGAGAAGCTGGGTCGCTGGCGCGACTTGCTCACGAGTCAGCAGCGCCTGGCCGCATTGACCGAAGATCCGAACGAAAAGGTCGAGTTGATGCGGGCGGCGGGTCGGCGCTGGCTCGACCAGTTTTCCAACGTGCAGAATGCGACGCAAGCATTCGAAGCGCTACTCGAGGTCTCACCGGGCGATCGCGAGGCGTCCGATCGGCTGCGCGAGCTCTACAAGAAGAGGCGCGCATGGCCGGCGCTGTTCAAGCTCTACGAAGCCGAGTTGCCGCGCAGCGACGGTGCGGAACGTCAAGAGCTGCTGCAGGAGATGGCTCGGCTCGCCTCTGAACGCCTGGGGCGAGGAGATGATGCTTCGCGCATCTATCGTCAAATCCTGGACGGTGACCCGAGCAACACGCAGGCCTTGTCGGCGCTCGAAAAGCAAGCGGAGCGCAGCAAGGATTGGGCAACGCTCGCGGAGGCTCTGGAGCGTCGTGCCGAGCAGACGGATGGCTCGCAGCAGAAGATGGTGGTCTTGCAGAAGCTTGGCGGCGTCTACGCTGACCACCTGAATGACGGTGAGGCCGCGGCGCGGACCTTCCTCCGGGTGCTCGAGCTTTCACCAGGCCACGCGCGCGCGCTGCGCGTTCTCCGCGATGGTTACCTGAAGAGCGGGGACTACGACGGTCTGCAGGCGTTGTACGCGTCGCAGAACGATTGGGAAGGCCTGGCGGAGGTGCTGAGCAACGCCGCCGATCGGGTCGAAGAGGCAGCGACGAAGGTCGATCTGAGCTACCGCGCGGCGCGCGTGTATGACCAAAAGCTCGCGCAGCCGGCGCGAGCGTTCCGCTGCTACGAGCGCATCCTGGCGGCAAACCCCGCCGATCTGGGCGCGGCGAGCGCGCTGATTCCCATTTACGAGAGCGAAGAGAAGTGGGCGCGGCTGCCCGCGCTCTATGAGCTGCGCCTGGCCGCAGAGCAGGACCCCGAGCAGAAGAGCGTGCTGCTCCAGAAATTGATCCAGCTGACAGGCACTCGCCTGATCGATCGCGGCCGTGCGCTCACGTATGCTCGCGCCGCCTTCGAGCTCTCGCCGGAGCAACCGGAGACCTTGGCGCAGCTGGAGGAAGCGAGCGCTGCAGCGCGGGACTGGAACCCGTTCGTGGAAGCGCTGAGCGCCCAGCTGGTGGTGCTGAACGCCGCCGCTCCGCTCTCGGCTCCCACCCTGGATGATCGCGAGCCGGTCTCCGAGCTCTTGGACGGCAAGAAGCGACGGCCCAGCCGGCGCCGAGGGCGCAAGCGCAAGGAGTTTGTCGACGACGCGCGGGACTCGGCAGGTTCGGCCGAAGCGGTCCCCGTCGTGGCGCCCTCCATTAGGCGTCTGGAGATGAAGCTCGCCCAAGTCTACGATCAGCATTTGGCACGCACCGACGACGCCGTTGCGCTCTTGAACGTGGTGATCGCGAGGGATCCCAGAGACACCGAGGCGGTCCAGGTGCTCGAGGCCCTGTTGCGGCGTGAGGGTCGGCGCGACGAGCTCAGGCAATTGCTCGAGGTCAAGCTGAACCAGTCCTCGGACCGAGAGGCCCGAATCAGCATGCTGAGCGATTGGGCCAACCTGGAGCAGGTGGAGTTCGACTCTCGAGATCGAGCGGCAGATCTGTACCGCCGAATCCTGGTAGCGGATCCGGGGCGGTTATCGGCGGTGCGCGCCTTGCCGCAGCTCCTGCTCTCGCTCCAAAGGCCCGACGAGGCCGCAAAGGCCATCGAAGAGCAACGGGTTCACGTCGAGGGCGCGGCGCGTGCCGATCTCGAGGTGCAGCTCAGCGAGCTCTACCTCGAGGATCTCGATCAGCCCGCGTCTGCGCTCGACGCGGCGGCGCGCGCGCTCGAGTTCGCGCCGAACGACGCACGAGCGATGGCTGTCTTGCGGCGCTTGGTGGACGTGCCCGCCACGCGGCGCAGAGCCGCGAGCGCGCTTGCGCAGAGCTATTCGCTCTCCAATGACGCGCGGCGCGAGGCGGAGGCGCTGGAGGCCGCCCTGCAGGCCGTGACCGAGCCCAAGGAAAGGCGTGAGCTCTTGCTGCGCCTCGCCAGCGTTCACGAGACGAAGCTCGAGTCCTTCAGCGCGGCGTTCGACGTGCTGTTGAAGGCGCTCCGCGAGTTTACTGATGATCTGCCGCTGTGGGACCGAGCGGAAGCCCTGGCCTCCGCCAGCGGGCGTGTCACCGAGCTGAGCCACGCCCTGCGGGACGTGCTGCGCGTCGAATTGCCCGAAGAGGTGGAGGTCGAGCTTTGCGATCGCGCGGCGCGCTTGCGCGAGGACACGCTCGGCGACCCCATCGGCGCTGCCCCCTACCTCGAGCGATTGCTCAATCGCGACCCCGCCAATCAGAACGCCTTCGCGCGGCTCAAGCAGATCCTCACCAGCGCCGAGCGTTGGGGTGAGCTCGAGGACCTGTACAACCGCTCGACCAAGGCCATCAGCGACATCCCGACGCGGGTCGACCTGCTCACGGAAGTGGCGCTGGTCTGCGAAGAAATCATCGAGGACGACGCCAAGGCGATCGGATATTACGAGCGCATCCTGGACATCGCGCCGACGCATGACGCGAGCATGCGCGCGCTCGATCGGTTGTACCTGCGCACCAACAAGCACCGGCAGTGGGCCGACCTGTTGGAGCTGCGCCTGATGGACATGACCGGTGACGAGGCGCTCGATACCGAGCTGCGGCTGGCGCGCGTCCAGCTCAATCAGCTGCACGAGCCGGACAAGGCCATCGAGCACGTCGAGCACGTGCTCAGCGAGCGCCTGGGAGACTACGCTGCTCGCGAGCTGTGTGAGAGCATTCTCGAGATCGGTAGCTACCGTGTTCGCGCAGCGCGCGCGCTCGAGGCAGTCTACGAGTCGCGTGACGAAGTGCGCGAGCTCGTGCAGGTTCTGGAGATTCGCTGGGCCGCTCCGGCGGACGAGGCGGGCGACGATCCGCAGGCCGCGCGCGAGCTGCTCCGGCGCATCGCGCAGCTGAAAGACGAGCGCCTCCACGACGACGTGGGTGCGCTCGAGGCGTTCGCTCGCTTCGTGCCGCAGGATCCGCTCGACCTCGGCGCGCGCGAGCGCTTTGTGGAAATCGGGTTGCGCCGTGGCGAATTCGCGCGCGTGGCTTCGGTGCTGGAGCAGACCGCAAAGAGCTCTGACAGCCTGACCCTGCGCGGCGAGATTTTGATGCAGGCAGCCGGCATCTACCACGAGCACCTCGCGGATCTGCAGCACGCGGAGACCATTTACCGTGACGTGCTCGAGCTCGACCCGGCCGACGCAGCGCTGACGCTGCCCGCGGCGCGAGCGCTGGCGCGCCTGTACGAGGCGAACGAGCAATATCTGCAGCTCACGGAGATGATCCGGATCGAGATTCGCCTGGAGAGCTCGCCGGAGGCGCGAGCGTCGCTGCTCGGACGGCTGGGTGAGCTTTCGGAGAAGCGGCTTCGAGATCCGAACGCCGCCATCGACGCATTCAAGCGTCGCCTCGACGATCTGCCCGACGACACGCTGGCGCTCGAGTCCTTGGATCGTCTGTACGAGTCGACCGAAAAGTGGCGCGATTTGGTCGGCATCCTGGAGCAGAGGCGCGAGGGCAGCACCTCGGCGCCCGAACGCCAAGTGCTCCTCCGACGTCAAGCGGGTGTGCTCGCCGGCAAGTTGTCGGATCCGACCGGCGCGACCGAGGTCTGGCGCGCCTACCGCTCAGAGTTCGGTGACTCGGAGGAAGCGCTCAACGCGCTCGAGACGCTGTACCGAGAAGCGGGCCGCTGGGACGACCTGGCCGATACCTACGAAGCCCACCTCGAGACCGCGACCGAGCCAGCGGACAAGCTCCGCATGCTGACCGCGCTCGGTGATCTGCGGGGCGACGAGCTTGGCCTGCCTCAGGCGGCGCTCGATGCGTACCGCGAAGCGCTGGACGTCGATTTTTCTTATCGCCCGGCTCGGCTCGCGCTCGAGCGGCTCTTGGAATCGAAGGACGGGCTGACGCAGCGTGAGGCCGCCGAAGTGCTCGAGCCCGTGTTCGAGACCGAGGGTGATCACCAGCGCTTGCTCAAGGTGATCGAGATTCAGACCGAGAGCGCCGAAGATCCGATCAAGAAGCTCGCGCTGCTGCAGAAGTCGGCGGACATCGCGGAGAACGTGCTCGGCAACCCCGAACGCACGCTCACGTACGTCACTCGCGCGTTGCGCGAGGGGGCCGGCCACGTGGACCTCTCGGTCTGGCTCGAGCGCTTGGAGCGAGTCGCCGAGGCGACGTCGCGCCGCGCCGACCAGGTGGCTCTGCTGCGCGAGATCGTCGTCAACATCTTCGAAGGGCAGGTGCAGTTCGACGTCACGCTGCGCATCGCGGAGCTGGCGCGGGATCATCTGAAAGATCGCGAGCTGGCTCGCGAGTACTTCGAAAAGGCGCTCGAGCTCCGGCTCGATGCACGCGCCCCGATGCAAGCGCTCGAGTCAATCTACGAAGAAGCGGGCGACATTCAGAGCCTGCTCGGCATTTTGGAGCGGCGCGCGGACGCTGCCAGCGACGACAGGGAGCGCAAGCAGCTCATGTTGCGGCGCGCGGAGCTGCTGCGCGATCGCTTGAAGGATCGTGAGCGCGCGACGGAGGCTTTCGAACGCATCTTCGAGATTGAGCCGGACGCGCAGGCCGCCGAGGCGCTGGAAGGTTTGTACTCAGACGCCGGCCGTTGGGAGGATCTGATCGAGCTTTATCAGCGTCAACTCGACGGCGTCGGCTTCGGCTCCACTGACCTGCGCGTCAAGGTGGCGCGCGTTGCCGCTCGTCAGCTGAGCGATTTCCCGCGAGCCTTCGAGGCGCTGGATGCGGCGCTCTCGGGTGACCGGCACAACGGCGCGGCCATCGCCGAGCTCGAGCACCTGATGGCCCGCGCCGAGCGCGCCGAGCACAGGGCTCAGGCCGCGACCATGCTCGAGCCGATCTACCTCGCGTCGGGGAATTTCGATCGCGTCATGGCGACGCTGGCGACTCGGCTCGAGTACAGCCAAGACCCCGACGAGCGGCGCGAACTGCTGACGCGGCTCGCGAAGCTCTTCGAGGAGCAGAAAGAAGACTACGTCGCCGCCCTGGCGACGGTGGCTCGGCTGCTCGAAGAGGACGTCACCGATCAAGAAACGGTGCGGGAGCTGGAGCGGCTCGCGCGTGTGGCTGACAGCGGCGCCGAGCTGGCCAAGATCTACTCGGCCGCGCTGCAACGGATCAGCATCGACGAGCCCGCGACGGCCAAGCTGTCACAACGGGCCGCGCAGCTGTTCGCGGAGCACGGGGACGTGGAACAGAGCCTAGCGTTTTACCGGCGCGCCCTGGAGTTCGACGCCGACGACCGCCAGGTCTTCGACGAGCTCGACGAGCTGCTCGGCCGTGCGGGTAAACACGAGGAGCGCGTCGCGCTCTATGCGAGCGCGCTTCAGAACCGCTATGACGACGCCGAGCGGGTCGCCCTCTTGCACCAGACGGCGGAGCTCGAGCGCGGTCCGCTGGCACGCCCCAAAGCCGCCATCGAGGCGTACCGTTCGGCGCTGGAGATCGACCCGTCGGACACCGTTTCGCTGGACGCGCTCTCCGAGATCTACCGCGAGCTCGGCAACTTCCGCGAGCTTGGGGAGCTGTACCTCAGCCGCGCCGAGGCGAGCCCCGTCCCGACCGAGGCGGCCGTGTACCGCCTGCAGTTGGCGCGCCTCTCGGGCAGCGAGCTCGGTAACCCCGAGGCGGCCGTCGATCAGCTGGAGGAGATCGTGCAAGCGTTGCCGACACACGCCGCGGCGCTCGACGAGCTGGAGAAGCTTCGCAAGCAAGGCATCGCCCGTGAGCGCATCGTGGCCATCCTGCTGCCTCTGTACGAGGCGGCGGACGATTGGCGACGACTGATCAAAATCAACGAAGACCGCTTCGCGATGGCGGACGACGTCAGCGAAAAGGTGAGCGTACTGCGCGAGACGGCCGAGCTGTGGGAGCGCCGCGGGGAGGACCTCGATCGCGCCCGGCGTGGTCTGGCGGTGGCCTTCGAGCTCGACCCCGAAGACGCGGGGGTGCGCAGCGACTACGAGCGCTTGGTCGAGGCGACCGGAGCTTGGGACGAGCTGTGCGGGGTGTATCAGGAGCGGCTCAAGGCCCCCGATCTCGGTGTACGGCGCGAGCTCCTCTCGACGCTGGCGCGTGTGCACGACGAGAAGCGCAACGATCCGCGCCGGGCATTGGCGGCTTACGAGCGCTTGATCGAAGAGGACGACACGAACCTGGAGGCGCTGGAGAAGCTCGAGCAACTCGCCACGATGCTGAGCGATTGGGACGTGTTGGTCCGTGGCCTGCGCATCAAGACCGAGCTCATCGACGATCCGGAGGAACGCGCCAGCCTCTGGCGTCGGGTGGGCGAGACGCGCCGGGACATGCTCGATCAGCCGGACTTGGCCATCGAAGCCTATGAGCGCGCGGCCGAGATCGAGCCGCACAGCACCTTCACGCTGGACAACCTGATTGGACTCTACCAGGAGCGCCAGGATGTGGCGCGCTTGATCGAGCTGTATCAGCGCCGCGTCGAGCTGGCCGAGGAGGACGAGGTCGATCTCAAGTTCGAGCTCTTGTGTGCGGCGGGCAGCCTGTACGAGGCGCATCAGAACGACACGGTCAACGCGATCGACATGTTCAATCAAGCGCTTGGGGTCAAGCCGAGTGACAAGGCCGTGCTCACCCGCGTGAACCGACTGTATGCGAGCGCCGAGATGTGGCCAGAGCTGCTAGAGAACCTGCGCTTCTGCGTCAGCATCGCCGACAATGATCGCGAGCGCATGGAGCTCCGGACGCGCATCGCGGAGGTGCTCGGTGAAAGGCTCGGCGAGCACGACGAGGCGCTCGCGAACTATCGCCAGGTGCTCGAAGCTGCTCCGGGAGAGCGCGCGGTACTGGCGGCCGTCAAGAAGATTGGTGAGGACCACGCGGAGTTCCGCCAACTTTCCGCTTCGATCCTGATCCCCGCCTTGAGCGCGGAGGATCGACACGAAGAGCTGGTCTTGGCGCTGGAGATGCGCCTGAGCGCGGAGACCGATCCGCAGGACCGCGCCGACACGTTGCGCCAGGTCGCGTCGGTGCTGGAGAAGCAACTGCACAAGCCTTCCGATGCGCAGTCGGCCTTGCTCCGCTCGCTCGCGGAGCAACCTGACTCGGCCGAGCTGCACGCCGACATCGAACGGCTTGCGCGCTTGTGTGACGGCTTCAGGGACTACGCGGACGCCTTGACGGAGCGCGCCCAGGCGACCTTCGACGCCGACCTGGCGCGCTTTCTTTACGCGACACTCGGGCGGATCTCGGAGCAGGAGCTCGGCGATCCAGCGGCAGCCATCGCTGCGTACGAGGAGGCCGTGAGGCAGGCGGGCGATCAGCCCGAGCTCCTCCAGGCTCTCGATCGCTTGTACGACAAGACGAAGAACTATGAGTCTCTGGTCGAGATTCTGGAGCGGCGCGCGTCGATCGCCGACACCGAGTACGAGCAGGCCGAGCTCTGCTACCGGATGGCCATCATACAGCGCGAGCAGTTTCACGATAGCTCGCGGTGTCTGCTCTCGCTGCGGCGCGCGCTCGAATACTCGCCGAGCCACGAGGGCGCGGTCCGCGAGCTCGAGGTGCTGCTGGGTGACAGCGAGTTCTTCGAAGAGGTGAGCGAGATCCTGGAGACGGTGTACCGAACCTTGAACGACACGACCAAGTTGGCCGCGCTGTTCGAGCGCAGGATCGGCCTCGCCTCGTCGAGTGAGGAGCGCCTCGAAGCACGGCGCACGCTCGCGCGGGTTCTAGAGGACGAGGTCGGGGACGTGGCGGCAGCCCAGAGGATCTTGCAACAGGGCGTCGTGGAAGAGCCGAGCAACCTGGCCGCGCTCGAGGAGCTAGCCCGCCTGGCGGGCGTCACGGGGGAGTGGCGTGGCGCCGCCGAAGCGGTCGAGGAGGCGCTGCAGAAAATCGTCACCACCGAGCCCGCGACGGGCCGGGAGATCGCGTTGACGCTGGCCAATTGGCGTCACGAGCACCTAGAGGATGACGCTGGCGCGGAGCGAGCCCTGGGCATCGCGCTCACCTGTGCCCCGGACAACGACGAGATCTTGGTTCGGCTAGAGGAGCTGCAGGCGGCTCCGGGCCGAGAGCTCGCCTTGATTGACACGTTGCGCCGGCGCGGCAAGCTCGCTTCGGACGATCTGCGAGAAGAGCTCTTCCGGCGCGCCAAACGCCTGGCCGATACGCTCCGCGTGCCGGGTTTGGCCGAGGAAATCCTGCGCGATTTGATCCGCCTCGACGACACCAACGACTGGGCGCTGGCAGCGCTGGCCGATCTACTGGAGGAGTCGGGGCGTTATGCGGAGGCCTTGTCTCTGATCGAGCAGCGCATCCGGCAAGGCACGTCGGACGACGTGCGCGAGCTTCGCCACCGAGCCGCGCTGCTCGCGAGCGAACGCCTCGCCGATCCGCACAAGTCGAGCCAGCTCTATCTGGATCTGCTCGAGGAAGATCCTACGGATACGCGGGCCTCCGATGCGCTGCGCGTGTCGCTGGTGGAGACCGAGCGCTGGCAGGATCTGGCGCGCCTGCTCACGACCTTGATCGACGTCGCTCAGGGGGCGGAAGAGCGGTTGTCCTTGCGGCTCGAGCTGGCACGCCTGTACGTCGATCGCTACAACGACGGCGCCGCCGCCATCGAGCAGCTGCGTTTGGTGCTCGATGAAGAACCGGGGAACGCGGACGCTGTACTGGCGCTGAGCCGCTTGTACGAAAAGAACGGCCAGGATCAGGACCTGGCCGAGCTCCTCAGCCAGCAGATCGACGCGGCGCAGGGCCGAGGCGATATCCCGGCGGCCGTCAAGCTGCTCGGGCGGCTCGGTGAGGTCTACGAGACTCGCCTCGGCGAGCCCGAGCAGGCCATCGATACATACCGGCGAGTGCTCGACCTCGACGCACAGCATCGGGCGTCGATCGAGGCGTTGGCTCGTTTGTACCGCAAGTCGGGGCGGCTCGAGGACGCCGCAGAGGTTCTGGAGCGGTTGATCGAGTTCAGCGAGCCCGGAGAGCTGGCGCGGCGCGCTGAGGAGCTCGCCGAGCTCTACGACAAGCTCGGCGACGGAGAGAAAGCTTGTCAAGCGCTGGAGCGCGTGCTGGACGCCGGGCAAGCGGGGCCGGAGCTGGTGCACCGCCTGCAGAAGCTCTACGAGAAGCTGGAAAGCTGGAGCCGGCTGGCAGGGCTTTTGGTGCGCGAAGCGGAGTCTGCTGGCTCCGTTGACGAGAAGACGAAGCTGCTCAGTCGGGCCGCGGCGCTGTACGCGACTCGCCTGGATGAAGGCAGCACCGCTGCGGCGCTGTTGCAGCGCGCCAGCGAGTTGAAGCCGGACGACCGCGTGCTGCTGCTCTCGCTCTGCGACGTGCTGAATGCGTCAGGTCGCAGTCGTGAAGCGGCAGAGACACTGCAGCGCATCGTCGACTCTTACGGCGGGCGACGCAGTAAAGAGCTCGGCGAGATCCATCGGCGCCTGGCTGCTGCCTATCGAGCCCAGGGCAACAACGCGGATGCCTTTAAGGAGCTTGACCAGGCCTTCCGGATCGAGCCAGGGAATGTCAGCATCCTGAAGGAGCTCGGAGAGCTGGCTTTCGAGCTGGACGATTTGAAGAAGGCACAGCAAATGTATCGGGCCTTGCTCCTGCAACGTCTGGAAGTGGCGAGCCCGATCACGAAGGCCGAGGTCTTTTACGCTCTCGGTCGCGTACACGACGCACTCGGCGAGAAGCCCAAGGCCCGGCAAATGCTCGAGCGCGCCATACAGACGGACGCGAGCCTCGTGGCCGCCAAACGTATGTTGGACAACCTGGCCGATTAGAGCTCGCAACAACCACGGCTTGGGGCCTCGATGCGCTGCGATCGTGGCCTCTTTCGCTAACACGAAGTTTTGCCCGAACAGGCTTCGGGGGATTGGACCCGAATGTCGATTGCCGTCATGATCGATGGCCAGCTGCGGCCTCCAAATGAGCAGCACGTCAGCGTGTACGATCGCGGGTTTCTGTATGGGGATTCGGTGTTCGAGACGCTGAGGACCTATGGCGGAGCTCCCTTCGAGCTCCAAGAACATCTGACGCGGTTGGAGCGCAGCGCCGGGCTGGTGTTCATCCCCTTGCCGGTGTCACGAGCGGAGCTCGAGAGGGAGCTCGGCGCGGCGATTCGGGCCGCCGGCAACGCCGAGAGCTACGTGCGCCTGATGGTCACTCGAGGCCAAGGCAAGCTCGGGCTCGATCCGGCGCTCGCAGAGCGATCGAGCCGGATTATCATCGTGCAGCCGCTCAGCGTGCCGCCGGCCCATTATTACGAGGATGGTGTGGCCGCCATCAGCTACCGGACCCAGCGCGAGGTGGATGCCACGAGCGCCGTGGGTGCCAAGATTGGAAACTACCTCGTGAGCGTCCTCGCCATGCGCGAGGCAGGGCAGGTGGGTGCGGTCGAGGCTTTGATCGTCGACGGCCGCGGCAGAGTGCTCGAAGGGGCGAGCTCCAACGTGTTCCTCGTGAAATCGGGACGCCTCGTTACGGCGGGTACCGATGCCGGCATCCTGTCCGGTATCACGCGCGCTCACGTGATCGCTCTGGCAAAGGCCATGGGCATCGACGTGGAGCTTCGCCCGCCCCTCTTGGACGAAGCCTATACGGCGGACGAGGTCTTCATCACCTCGAGCATTCGCGAGCTGGTTCCCGTCACTCGCCTGGACCAGCGCGTAGTGGGGGCGGGCACGCCAGGCCCGATTTACCGCCAACTCCACGCCGCCTTCAGGCAGCAGGTGGATCCTGCGCAGGCAGCGCGCAACTGAGACGTTGCGGGCTTGCGCAGGCGACCGCCCGAGAGATCGGTCTTAGACCGCGGCGGCGGGAGCTTCCGCTGATGGAGGAGCCTGTTCGCCGCCGGGCGCAGCCTCGTTCGAAGCGGCCTCTTCGTCCGCCGGCGCTGCTTGTGCCTGCTGCGAGGCATCGCCGGCTGCGCGCGGGATTGGTATGCGCAGCTGCCCGCCCTGTTGCTGAGCGAGCATGGCTATGGCCTTGTCGAAATAACTCGTCAGAAACTGCACGTCGCTCGGCGGGTTCGTGATCAGACCCGCGCCCTGTATGACGTGGATGATCGCCGCGACTTGCAGGGCCGCGTGCTCGCCGAGCCGAGCCAGCACGCTGAGCCCGCTATCCTTCATGCGGCGGGCCAACAAGGCGCGCCGCTCTGGCGTGAAGTAGCGGTCCGTTGCGGCGGCGACCTGCTCGCGCACGATGGGTTCGAGCTGCTCCTTCGAGGCAGGCGGCTCTGGCCCCAACCGGCGACCGAGGTGGACCAAGAGCTCCTGAACGGCTCGGTCACCCGGCAGCCAGGAGCGAAACTCGGGCCACTGGTGCAGCACGCCTGAGTCGCGGGCGAGCTTTTCGGCGTCTTCGTCACCCAGGGCGAGCCCCTCTTCGTCGAAGGGGTGGGTGGGAGCGCTCGCCGGCGCGCCCTCCAGCAACTTTTGTGTACCCGTCATCCCGAGCGGCTCCGGAACGCTATTCGCCGCGTGCCAGGCCCGGCGCTCCACAATGCGGTATTGCGCCCACGCCCAGGGTACGCTGACGGGGGAGTAGCCCACGCCGCCGAGCGACTGCTGCATGCTCTCCTTGATCTTCGAAAGCCCGAGCGTGCCGGTCTGCGCGCGTAGGATGCTCTGGCCGTCCTTGAAGAAGACGAAAGCCGCTTGATAGCTCCCGCTGGGCTGGCGTTCTGCGAGGATCACCGCTTCGGTCCCGGTGCTGTCGGGCGGCAAGAGCCAGGCTTCCCGCGAGAGCTCGGCTGGGGCCGTGAGAATGCGCCCGGTACGCGGCGCTTCCGGGATGGCCACGCCCCGGGCCTTGAGCACGTTCAGCCCACGGCGAGCCGCTTTGCGCGCCAGGCCCTGGCCGAGTTCGGCCACCGCTTGGACGGCTGCGGCATTGGATGCGCTGATCCACTCGGCAACGAGGGACGGGGCGTCCGTTCCAGCTGCCTCGACGAAATGAATTGCGCGCTCGGCGCTCGCCCCCAGTTGTTCGGGAGCGAAACTAGAAGAACTCTTGGCCATGTCTAACTCTGTCCTCGCGGCTAACCGGGCTCGGGCGCGTCGCGCGCCTCCTGTCACGCCAGGCTGGCGACGACTTCTATCTCGATTGCGGCACCAAGCGGAAGGGCCGAGACTTGCACCGTCGAGCGTGCCGGTGGGTCGGAGGGAAAATAGCTGCCGTAGGCTTGGTTAATGGCGCCAAAGTCTCGCAAGTCCGTTACGAATATCGTGGACTTGCTCACCAAGTCGAGGCGGCTTCCAGCCGCTTCCAGCACGGCGCGGATATTGTCCATGACCCGGTGCGTCTGGACCGTGATGTCGCCGGTGACGAGCTTGCCGCTGGCGGGATCGAGCGGGATCTGCCCGCTCAGATACACGCGTTGACCGTCTACCACTGCCTGGCTGTAGGGACCCACCGCAGCGGGCGCCTGTCGGGTGCTGATGCATATCCTGGCCACGCCTGGATTCTGCTCGGCGCCGAGCGACAGATCAAGAGAGGCGCTGCTTAACCCTCCAGCCTACGACGCCCCGCCATGGCGCGCCCCAGGGTGATCGGGTCGGCAAACTCCAGATCACCCCCGTGGGGGATGCCGCTCGCGATGCGCGTGACTCGCACGCGCTGCCCAAATTCTCGAGCCAAATGTAGGGCCGTGGCCTCACCTTCGACCGAAGGGGGAGTGGCGATCACGAGCTCTTCGACGCCGGTGCGCTCGAGCTCTCGCTGGAGCTCGGCGAGGGGGAGCTCCTCGGGACCTACGCCGTCGAGCGGCGAAAGCAAACGCCCGAGGACGAAGTAGCGGCCCCGCATGGCGCCGCTGCGCTCGACGGCCATCAGATCCTGCACGCGCGCGACCACGCAGAGTTGCGTCTGGTCGCGGCGCGTATCGCTGCAGATACTGCAGGCGGCGTTCCCCGCCGCGTCGATCTCGGCGATGTTGCCGCAGATGTCACAGGACCGCAGCTTTGCGCAGGCTTCGGCCAAAGCATGGCTCAGAGCCTCCATGACCGGCTTCTGATCGGCGAGCAAGTGGAGAGTAAATCGCAAGGCCGTCTTCTCGCCGACCCCTGGCAAGCGGGTGAACGACTGAACGAGCTTCTGCAAGACCGTGGGCAGCCCGCTTGCCACTAGCTTTCACCCAGCTCGATGCGTTTGACCCGGGCGCCGAGGATCTCCACCGCGTCGCGTACGCTCGGGTGTCGCTCGGCGCGATCCACGGCAGCGCGCTTCTCTCGCTCTCGCGTCTTTTTGTCGGCCTCGGCCAGCGTCTGCATACCGGCTGCTATCGGCTGAAACAGCACCTTGGGCTCCTGCCCGAGGCAGCGCTGAGCGGCAGCGCGAAGCGCGTCCACGCACTCGGTCGAGCGCATCGGGCCTTCGAGCACGTTGCCTGACTCGTAACCGAGCGTGATCAGTTCCGCGCTGACGCCCAGGGGCATCGTGTGCTTGAGGAACGCAACCAGATCGGGGCGCGTCTGACCGAGGACATCGAGAATGCGCCGCCAGGTTTCCATGAGCTCGGCGGCGGCCAGGTCGACCGAGCTCGGCTCGACCGACGTCGATTCGGGGCTGAGGCGAGGGTCGGGGCGCGAGCGCTCGCCGGAAGGCGCCGCCGCAGAAGGACGCGCTGCCCACTGTGCCGCCGTTGACGCCGTGCCGGCCGGCCCCGACGTTGGCGCCATGGCAACCATCGGCGGAGGCCGCGCGGCTTCAGACGCCGGCGCCGCTGGCGCTGCTGGCCCTGGGCGATTCGAAGGCAGGTCCTGCGAAGCTGGCGCGCTCGGCGCCGACGGGATAGGCGGCGACGGGATAGGCGCCGAGCGAGCGCTCGCCGGCGATGCGGGCTGGGCTGGCTGAGATGCTCGCGCGGGCGCCGCGGATGCGCTGCCCTCGGCTGGGGCCGCTGGGCTCGGAGCGGGGCGGGGGGCGCTGCGCGGAGCCCCGCCAGGCGGGTTTGGACGATTGGCACCGCCCGCCGCGGGCGGCGGTTTGCCGCCGGCGAGGCGCAGCTCGAGCTCGACGAGCCGAGCCATGAGACCATCGAGCGGCACCAGCTGCGGCCTGAGCGCCAGGCGCACCAGCAACATCTCGAGCGCGGACCGAGGCTCGGGTGAACGCGACACGTCGTCGAAGCCCTTGGCGAAGCCTTGCTGCACCCGCATCAAATCGTTCGCCTCGAAGCCTGCCGCCAAATCGCGCACGCGCCGCCGCTCGTCATCGGCCAGATCCAAGAGCTCGTCGTTGTCCTTACACAGCTTGGCGACGACCAGGTCGCGCACCAACCCGAGCAGATCTCGCGCCGCGACGTTCAGCTCGCAGCTCTGGTTGGAGAGCGCGGCGATTCCCGCCAGAACCCGCTCGGGCTGGCCCTGGAGCACCGCCTCGATGATATCGGTCAGCGCTGAATAACCCGCCACGCCGAGCACACGGCTGACGTCCTCTCCGATGAGCTGCTCGGGACTGAAAGCGATGACCTGGTCCAACAGGCTCAACGCATCCCGCATGCTCCCCGCGGCCTCACGCGCGACCAACGCCACGGCTCGATCGTCGGCCTGGATGTTCTCCTCCTTGAGCACGTAGCGAATGCGCTCGGCGATCAAGCGAGACGGGATCATCTTGAAGTCGAAGCGTTGGACTCGACTCAGGATGGTCACCGGAACCTTGTGCACCTCGGTGGTGGCCAGGATGAATTTGATGTGAGGCGGCGGCTCCTCCAGCGTTTTGAGCAGCGCGTTCCAGGCGTTTTGCGAGAGCATGTGGACTTCGTCCACGATGAAGATTTTGTATCGGTCTCGCGTCGGGCGGTAGGGCAACGACTCTTGAAGCTTTCGGATCTCGTCGACACCCGTGTAGCTCGCGCCGTCGATTTCGCGCACATCCATGTCGCTGCCGTCGGCGATCTCGCGACAAGCAGCGCACTCCAGGCAGGGCTCGACGCCGTTCTCCGGCGTGCGCTTCGGTTGTAGGCAGTTCAGCGCTTTGGCGAGGATGCGCGCGCTCGTCGTTTTGCCTACGCCGCGAACTCCGGTGAAGAGAAAGGCGTGCGCGACCCGCCCTTGCTCGATGGCGTTGGCGAGAGTGCGCGAGACGTGCTCCTGGCCGATGAGGTCCCGAAAGCTCATCGGGCGCCATTTGCGAGCGAGGACGACGTAACTCATGAATTCATTCGACCTCTAGTATAAAATGCGACGACCCCCGAAGATCTCGGCCATCTGCTAGGTCGCATCTGGCTCGAGCTTCGGTTGTTCGTGTGGACGAGATGGGGATGGTCTTCTGGGTCGAGGGGAGGTTGGCCGTAGCATTTGTCATCCAGCACCTCCAGCCCCCGGCGGACGGGAGCTGGCGGACGAGTGCCGAGCCTTCTCCCAAAGCTCAGCGAGGGCACCATTTGGCACTGCCGGCTCCTCTTAAGACAAATTGGCAATTATGTTGACAAATTGCTAATCGTGAACAAACTGACACCCGTGCAGACAAATTGGCAGGAAGTGTCATGACGTCGGCGGCCGAGCGGCCTGACGAGCGCGACGTGACGGTGCTGGTCGTCGATGACGAGCCGAGCAATCTGAGCTCGTTGCGCAAAATTTTTGAACGCGAGCAGATGCGGGTGCTCACGGCTGAAGACGCCAAAACTGCGCTGGATCTGGTGCGGCGCCACCGGGTGCAGGTGGCGTTGATCGATCTGATGATGCCGGGCACGACCGGGGCGGAGCTGCTCCGAGCGTTGCGCGAGGTCTCCCCCGAGACCGAGGCCGTGTTGATGACGGCGTACGGGACCGTGGAGACGGCCGTACAGGCCATGCGGGATGGAGCCTATGACTTCGTCGAAAAGCCTCTCAAACGCATGAACATCGTCAAGAGCGTCAGGAAGGCGGCCGAACGCCAGCTGCTGCTTGCGGAGAACCGCTCGCTGCGGCAGGAGCTTCGGCTGCTCACGAACCGAGAGATCGTCGGGCAGAGCTCGGCGCTGCGGCGCGTACTGGACGTGTGCAACCAAGCCGCGCCGTCGAGCGCGACGGTGCTGCTCTTGGGTGAAAGCGGCACGGGCAAGGAGCTCATCGCACGCCACATCCACGGCAAGAGCCTGAGAGGGTCTGGGCCTTTCGTCGCCGTCAACTGCTCGGCCATTCCGGAGTCGATCTTGGAAGCCGAGTTGTTCGGTCATGAGCGCGGTGCGTTTACGGGTGCTGTCGCGCGCCGCGAAGGTCGCTTCGCACGAGCGGCGGGCGGCTCTCTGTTTCTGGACGAAATCGGCGAGCTGACGCCGGCAGTGCAGGTCAAGCTGCTCAGGGTCCTGCAAGAGGGCGAGTACGAGCCGCTCGGCGGTGACACGATGAAGGCCGACGTGCGTATCATCGCTGCTACCAACCGCAACCTCGAACAAGAGGTCGAGGCGGGGCGCTTCAGAGAGGATCTGTATTATCGTCTGAACGTGATCGCGATCACGGCACCGCCTTTGCGTTCGCGGCGTGACGACGTACCGCTCCTGATCGATCATTTCCTCGGCATCTATTGCGGCAAAAACGGGCGACCACGGCTGGGTGTAGCTCGTGAAGCGTTGGCCAAGCTGGTCGACTATTCATGGCCCGGTAACGTTCGCGAGCTAGAAAACGTAATTGAGCGCGCCGCCGTCCTGTGTCGTTCGGAGACCCTCGGGCTCGGGGATCTCCCCGAGGTGGTCACGCGAGCCAGCGCCCCCGCGCCCTCCAGCCTGGTATTCGAAATCGGCACGCCCCTGGCCCAGGTCGAACAGCGGATGATTCGAGAGACACTCAAGCGTACAGATGGCGACAAGTCTCTCGCGGCGCAGCTGCTCGGGATATCCACGCGCACGATCTATCGCAAGTTGGACGAAGGTTCGGACAGCGCGGCCTGAGGGAGCGCCTCCATCCGGTCATCAGATTTCGGTTGTCAGAATGTCACGTCGGTAGTCTGCGGCCGCCGCGCCTTGTCAGCTTGGCGAGGGTCGCCCGGGGGCTCCGCTTTGAAGCTGTAAATGAGCGCGGAATGAGCTAGTTGGGCGTTGGCACGAGTCTCGCTACTTAAAATGCAGAACTGCAAGAGCAGAAGAGGACGTGTTCAGATCTCATGGGCGTCGAGCGGTTAGCAAGAAGGTCTTTTGGGTTCGTCGTGGCAGCCCTCGTGGCTGTGGCGATCTACTTCCAGGCCGCCGGCACGGTGGAGCTAGTTGCGTCCAAGGCACTGGCGGTTCCCGTCTCCACCGGCCCCAGCGCGGCCGACGCCAAGATACGCCGTCCACCCCGTTTGGCGTCCTCGCGAGGCAGCACGGCGAGCGGTGACGTGATTTTGTCCCGGAACCCGTTTGATTCGATCACGGGGCCCTTGGATCGAACGCCGCTATCGCTCAGCGTCCCAGAGCCCACCAAGCGGCTCGATCTCAGCGATCCGCTCAGCGCGCCCGAATGCGCTGACGTGGTCTTGAACATCGTCTCCGAGTCGAACGATCCCGAGTGGTCCCTGGCGCAGCTCAAAGGGCCTGGGGACGCAGACGCCTCTACGCGGCGCGTCGGAGACGAAGTTGGCAAGCTCAAGGTCGCCTACATTGGCTTCAACTCCGTCAAAGGCAGCCCTGCGGTCTGGCTGGTCGGAGACGACAGCCTATGTCAGGCGTTGCTGTTCAGCGAGAAGGAGGCTGCCACGGCGAGCGCCGAACCCGCCCCCGTCGCAGCCGCGCCGAGCGGCGATGAAGCTCGCCGCTCTCGAAGGACCGCTGGGGCGCCGGCAGTGCCGCCTGAGATCGCCGACAAGATCCAGAAGGTGAGCGAAACGGAGTTCAACGTCGATCGAGCTGTGATCGACAACATCCTCGAAAATCAGGCCACGCTCATGCGCTCGGCGCGCATCGTCCCCGAGCAAAAGGACGGCAAGACCGTCGGCATCCGCCTGTTCGGCATTCGCCAGGATACCCTGCTCGGGACCCTGGGCATGCAGAACGGTGATCGTCTGGAGCAGATCAACGGTTTCGATATGGCCAGCCCCGAAAAGGCGCTCGAAGCTTACGCCCGTCTGCGCACCGCCCCGAGCCTCACGGTTCAGGTCACGCGTCGCGGCAAGCCCTTAACCATCCAATATTTGATCAAGTGATTTTCATGCTCTCTCGACGCTCGTCTCCACTTGCCTTGACTTGCCTTCTCTGCGGAGCTTTCGGCTCCGTTGCTGTGTCTCGCGTCGCCCGAGCCCAGGATACGCCGGCTGCCGAAGAGGCACCGGCGCCCGCTGCGCCTCGTGAGCCGGGAGATCCGCCGGGCTCAAAGGCGGCTCCGCCGCAGAGCATGGACTCGATCGCCAAGGCCGTGGACACACCCTATCGGCCGAAGCCCGGTGGGCACCGTATCAAGTTCAATCTGGAGGACGCGGACCTGGCGGAGCTGGTCAACCATATCAGCGGGCTCACGGGCAAGCGCTTCATCTACGGGTCGAAGGTGCGCAAGGTCAGCATCACGGTGGTCTCGCCGACGCCCGTGACCCTGGCTGAAGCCTACGAAGCATTTCTGTCGGTTCTGCAGGCGAACGGGCTGACGGTCGTGCCGCAGGGCGAGTTCTTGAAGATCGTGGACAGCGCCGGCGTGGTCCAGTCGGTTCCGCCGCTGTACTCGCGCGCGGCGCCGGTGCCCGACACCGACGCGTATGTCAGCCGGCTCTATCGTCTGAAGAGCGTCAGCCCCACCGAGGTGAGCAACCTGCTCTCCAAGTTCAAGAGCAAAGAGGGTGACATCACGGTGTACGAGCCGGGTGGGCTGATCATCATCACGGACACTGGCGCTCACGTCCGGCGCTTGATTCGGCTGATCGAAGAGGTGGACGTGGGCTCGGCCAGCGCGCGCATGTGGATCGAACCGATCCACTACGGTGACGCTCGAGATTACGCCAAGCAGGTCAATGATATCTTCCAGCTCGACAAAGGCACGGGCGGTGGCGGGCTATTGCGCGTGCTCGCCGACGAGCAGACCAATTCACTCATCATCGTCGGCTCCAACGAAGGCTATCTGCGCCTGCTCGAGTTTTTGAAGCGAGTTGACACCGCGCCGGCGGCTGAAGGGCGGATCCACGTTCTCTCGCTGCAGCACGCGGTCGCCGAGGAGCTGGCCCAGGTGTTGACGCGGATGCTGTCCGGGACGGCGGCAGCCCAGGCGGGTGGTGGTGGGCGGGCAGCACGCGCTGCGGCCGCTGCTCCTGCCGCCGGCGCCGCGGCCGCCGGGGACGGCCTCTTCGAGGGGACGGTGCGGGTCACGGCAGACAAGGCCACCAACTCGTTGATCGTGACCTCGTCCACCCGGGACTACGCGCAGCTCCGCATGGTCATTGACCACCTGGATCGCGAGCGCCGCCAGGTGTTCATCGAGGCGGTGATCATGGATCTGGCGGCGAGCCGCACCAACACGCTGGGGCTCGCCTACCACGGCGGCGCTACGGCATCGCTGTTTGGTCAGGAAGAGTCGATCATCCTCGGTGGCTTCAACGCGCTCGAGTCCATTGCTGGGCCGACCCAGCTCCAGGCGCTGGCGCTCGGTGTGCGTGGGCCTGACTTGCAAGGGACCGAGGGCCGCATTCCGGTGCTGCCGCCTGGAGTGAGCATTCCCGCGTTTGGGGTGGCTTTGAACGCGATCGCCGTCAGCCAGGACTCGAACGTGCTGTCGACTCCGCACATCATCGCCATGGACAACACCGAGGCGGAGATCAACGTCGGGGAGAACATCCCGCTGCAGACCAATCAGTCGGGGGGTAGCTTGGCCAGCCTGGCGCCTTTGCTGGGTGGCGCCGCCGGGGGGCAAGGCCTGCAGGGTCTCGGTGCGCTCGGTGCGCTCGGCTCGCTGGGTGGGACCCCGCGTCAAGACGTCGGCACACGGATCAAGATTACGCCGCACATCAACAAGAACAATCAGGTGCGCCTCGAGATCGAGGAAGAGATCAGCGAGCAGGGCGCGACCGCTGGTGACCTCGGAGCGGTGTCCATCACGCAACGCTCGGCGCGTACCACCGTCGTGGTCGATGATCAGCAGACGGTCGTCATTGGGGGGCTGATGCGCGACACGAAGTTGGTGACGCATCAAAAGATCCCGCTGCTCGGCGATTTGCCGGTGCTCGGGTTTTTGTTCCGCAACAGCGATACTCAGACCAAGAAGACCAACCTGCTCTTGATCCTGACTCCGTACGTGATTCAGTCTCAGGAAGACCTGCGCAAGGTCTTCACGCGCAAGATGCAGGAGCGGCAGGAGTTTCTCGACCGATACTTCGTGTTCAACGCGGATTGGCAGCCGCCACGCGACTACGCGCGCTCCAACGGCCTGGTCGAGGAGATCCGCCAAGCCTTTGCCGAGATGGCGGAGGAGCGCCGGCTGGAGCTCGAGGGCATGCCGAGTGATACGAAGACGCACCAGCCCACTGAGCCTCTCGATTTGCCCGTGGACGTAAACCCGGGGCAGACAGCGCCGGGCGGCGCCGCGCCTGCAGCGCCTAGCGCGCCACGTCCCGCCACCACCCCCACCACGCGGCGGCGCCGCTCGGGTCTCGATACCTCGACCGAGCCGGGCTCTCTGGCGCCGCGCGCCACGGTTCCGCTGGTGATCAATCCGGTCGCACGCAGCGTCACGGGGCGGTTGCTCTCCGACGACGGCTCGAGCCTGGAGCGCGTCGAGTGATGCAAGAGCAGCGGGCCCTGGGAGACATCTTGATGCGCCACGGCGTCGTGGCTGCGGAGGCGCTCGAGTCGCTGTACGCCGAACAGCGCGAAAAGCCTGCTGAGCTCTTCGATCTCGTGGTTCAGAATCGGCTCGCTACCGACTCCGCCGTGGCTCAGGCCCTGGCCCGCGAATGCGGACTCACGTTCGCCGACAGCATCGACATGGACGCCATCGTGCTCGCCGACGCGACGCGCCTGCCGCTCGGATATGCGCGCTCGCACCGGCTCTTGGTGCTGCGCGAGGGTGAGGACCACGTCCTCGTCGTGTGCGGCGACCCGCTGGATACCGCCGCGCTAGACGACGTGCGTGCGACCTTCGGCAAGCGGCTCATCGTCTCGGTCGCGCCGCCGGCGGTGGTGAACGAAGCCATCAACCGCGTCTACGAGCGGCAAGACACCACGAGCGACCTCGAAGGCAACGAGGACGTGGTGGATGCCGACACCATCGACATCCTCGAGTCGGACGACGACGCGCCCATCATCCGCTGGGTGAACAGCCTGTTTGCGCAGGCGTCAAAGGAGCGGGCCAGCGACATTCACATCGAGCCGGAGGAGAAAGAGGTCCTGGTTCGCTACCGAGTCGACGGCGAGCTGTACATCGCCCGCCGCGCGAGCCGGCAGTTCATGAGCTCGGTGATCGCCCGCGTCAAAATCATGGCCGGGCTGAACATCGCGGAGAAGCGCTTGCCGCAGGATGGGCGCATTTCACTGCGCATCGCCGGCCGTTCTGTCGACGTGCGCGTTTCGACGGTCCCGACCAGCCGCGACCACGAGCGCATCGTGATGCGCCTTTTGAACAAGACAAACGTACTCCTGGACCTACCGGACCTCGGCTTCAGCCAGCGTGATTTCCTGCTGATGGATGCACTGATCCACAAGCCGGACGGCATCATTCTGGTGACGGGCCCCACCGGTAGCGGCAAGACGACGACGCTCTACGCCTGCATCAACCGGATCAACCACCCGAACATCAACATCCTGACCGCGGAAGACCCGGTCGAATACGAGATCTCGGGGATCCACCAGCTACCGGTGCAACCGAAGATCGGGCTGACCTTCGCCAGCGCGCTCCGCGCATTTTTGCGTCAAGACCCCGACGTGATCATGGTGGGCGAGATCCGCGACAAGGAGACGGCAGAGATCGCCATGCACGCCTCCATGACCGGCCACTTGGTGCTCAGCACCATCCACACGAACGACGCTGCCAGCGCCTTCACGCGGCTGATCCAGATGGAGATCGAGGCTTTCCGCGTGCGCTCGACCATCGTGGGCATCCTGGCGCAGCGCCTCGTGCGGGTGCTCTGCCCCCACTGCAAGGAGCCGTATACCGCGACGCCTTATGAGCTAGAGCAGCTCGGCATCGACCCTGCTCGGACGAAGCGGCGGGACGAACGGCGGCTCAGCCCAGCTTACATCGCGCGCGCGGATGATAAGGTCGCGGACTACGAGCCAGTGGGCTGGCGGCACGAGAAGATGCCGACGTTGTATCGCACGCGCGGCTGCGCCGTCTGCGACAACAAGGGCTTCACGGGTCGTCTCGGGATCTACGAGCTGCTCATGGCAGACGACGCCGTGGGTGAGGCCGTGATGCAGAGCTCCGACGCGCAGAGCATTCGCCGCGTGGCGACGCTGCGCGGGATGGATACGCTGCGCGACGACGGGGCGCGCAAGGCGCTCATGGGGATTACCACCGTGGAAGAGGTCGTCGCGGCTACCCAGGACGACATGTTCGATGAATGATCGTCGCGAACAGAGGCGCTGATGCCTGGCTTCGAGTACAAAGGCCTCGAGGTCGCGTCCGGCAAGGCCGTAAAAGGTTATCGCGACGCGGATAGCCCGAAGGCGTTGCGGGCGCTCCTGCGCCGTGAAGGCGTCTTGCTCACGCTCGCGACGCCCGAGAGTGAGCGCAAGGCGCGCTCCAAGCGCGACATTCAGCTGCTCGCATTCTTGTATCGGCCATCATCGAGCGATGTGGCCATCCTGACCCGGCAGCTCGCGACGCTGGTGCGCGCCGGGGTGCCGCTCGTCGAATCGATAACCGCGCTGGTCGACCAGGTCGAGAAGGAGTCGCTGGTTCGCATCCTGACGGACGTCGCCGAGAACTTGAAGGAGGGCAGGGCCTTCGCGCAGAGCCTCGGCGCCCACCCCAAGGTCTTCCCACCGCTCTACGTCAACATGGTGGCTGCGGGAGAGGCCTCGGGCACGCTAGAGGCGGTGCTCGAACGGCTCGCGGATTTCATGGAGGGCCAAGCACGGCTCAAGGGCAAGCTGATCTCGGCGCTGGCGTACCCCGTATTGATGACCTTGATCGCGACGGTGCTGGTTGGGGCGCTGATGATCGGCGTCGTGCCCAAGGTGACCAGCATGTTCGAGAGCATGCAGCAAGAGTTGCCCTGGTACACCTCCCTCTTGATCTTCGTCTCGGACACCCTGGCCACCTACTGGTGGCTGATCATCGGGGGGATTGCCCTCGCGATCTACTCGTTTCGGCGCTGGCGCAGCACGCCTGCCGGGCGCATGCGCTGGGATCGCTTCGTGCTCAGGGTCCCCGTCTTCGGGCGGCTCAATTTGCTGGTCGCCGTGGCGCGTTTTTCCCGCACGCTGTCGACCCTGCTCGCCAGCGGCGTGGCGCTCTTGCCGGCCATGGATATCGTCAAGGCCGTGCTCGGAAACGTACAGCTCGAGGCGGTGGTGAAGACGGCGATTAGCTCGATCCGCGAGGGTGAGAGCATTGCCGAGCCGCTGCGGCGCAGCGGCTACTTCCCGCCCATGGTGACCCACATGATCGCCGTCGGCGAGAAGAGCGGGCAACTCGAACAGATGTTGCAGAACGTGAGCCGCGCCTACGAAGCAGACGTGGAGACGCGAGTCACCACGCTCACCAGCCTACTCGAGCCGCTGATCATCGTGGTGATGGGCGGGATGGTCGCGTTTATTGCCATGTCCATCATCATGCCGCTCGTGCAGATGAACCAGCTCGTGCAGTGAGCGATGGTGTGGAAGAACTCGGAGAAGCGCTCATTTTTCCCATGGGAACGGCGCGGCGGGCTGTTTCGGCGGCTGGGCTTGTATCGGCTTGGGCCGCTGCTCGGCGTGGTCTGCCTGATCGCCTTGCTCGGCCTGGTGGTGATGCGAGAACGTCGTCAGTCGGGAATTCGACGCACGCGCGCGTTGTTGTTGGATGTGCGCCAGGCCGTCGATGCTTATCTGGCCGACCACAAGGGTCGCTGCCCCGAGAGCTTTGCCGCGCTGGCCGACTACGGCGCGTTCAAAGGCACGCCGAGGGACGCTTGGGGGCACCCCCTCACGCTGATCTGCCCGGGATCGGAGCCGGGCGAGCTGTATCGTTTGGTCAGCGCGGGCCCGGACGGGATTGCTGGCGGACTGGACCGCATCGAATAGAGCGGAGAGGAGAGACGTGAGTATGACGCATTTGCAAAGGACCAAGCTGCAAAAGACGAAGCAGCACAACCCATCGACGCTCGAGCAACGACTTCTGCGGCGCCAGCGAGAGGCCGGCGTGACGCTGATCGAGGTGCTGATCGTGGTCGCCATCATGGCGATGTTGTCGGCGGGTGTGGCCGTGTTCGCGCTGCCGAAGTTTAAAGAGGCGCAGGTCTCGACAGCCAAGACGAGCGCGCAGGTCTTGCGGCGCGCCGTGCAGGACTGGCAGCGCGTGAACAACGAAAGCACCTGCCCGACGGTGAGCCAACTGGTAGAGGGCAAACACCTCGACTCCAGCTCGAATACGGACGACCCCTGGGGTATGCCGTGGGGCCTGGTCTGCACGGACGATGACGTGTTCGTGCAATCCATGGGACCCGACAAGAAGGAAGGCACGACCGACGACATCAGCGTGCCCAAGCTGCGCGCTGATACCGCGAGCTAGCCGCTGACGAGGAAGGCTTGATTTGATCATGGCTGCGAGAGGCCGGAGCAGAGCGCCCAGCGTGCCTGCCCTTCGCGTATGGAGGCCGTGGGCTGCCCTCCAGAGCGAGGCGGGCGTGCGGGCTCGCGGGTTCTCGTTGGTCGAGGTGCTGGTCGTGGTCGCTTTGATGGCCATCATGAGCGCCATGGTGGTCAGCGGCTCCGGCATGCTGAGCGGGACGCGCATGCGCTCAGCGGGCGCCTTGATCATGAGCAGCGTGCGCATGGCTATGACGCGGGCAAACTCGATTGGGCGCCCCGTGCGGCTGGTGTTCGACATCGAAACCGGGCGGCTGATGCTAGAGGAGACGCGTGGCCGCATGCTGCGCGTGAACGGGCACGACGAGGGCGCCAAGGCAGGCGCGGAGGCTGCAACGGAGGCAGAGCAACAGGCCGCCGAGTATGCCCGTGAGATCGTGCAGGGGCCGCGGGCCCCGCTGGCGGCCTTTACTCCGGTGGAGTCGTTCGCCGCTGACGGCGAGGATCCGGCGCTCGGGCGCGAGCTCGGCCGAGACATCCGCTTTCTGCAGGTGCAGACGGAGCACGATGTGGAGCCGCGCACGGAAGGTCGGGCGTATCTATATTTTTGGCCGGGCGGGGGCACCGAGAGGGCGGCGATCCAGATCACGCGTCCGGGCGATCACACCGGTTTGACCGTCATGGTGAACGCCTTGACCGGGCGCACCAAGTTGGAGCGCGGTCGGATCGAGCTGGAAGAGTCGCGTCACGACGTCGACTATCAGGAGCGGGAGGAGCCATGAACGCCAGGGCAGCTGGTTCGGGAATGGCGCCCGGCCGTCGCGCGTTTACTCTGCTCGAGGTGATGGTCGCCGTGGCCATCTTGGGCCTTGGCCTGGTGGTGCTCTTGACTGCGCAGACGGGGTTATTCTCGAGCGCCAAGCGCGCGGCGACGTTGAGCCAGGCGGTGGGCCTGGCGCGCTGCAAGATGAGCGAGATCGAGGAAGAGCTCTTGAGGGACGGCTATTCCATCACCAAGGAAGACGAGGAGGGTTCCTGCTGCGAGGACGAAGAGGGGCCGCTGCGTTGTAAGTGGTCGATCATTCCCGTCGTCATGCCGGATCTATCTGCCGGTGCCGGTGCCGATGCGGGCGCGGACCCTCCGAGTGCGACCGCCTCGCTCGATACGCTGGGGCAAGCCAAGGACGAGCTCTCCAAGGGCGACACGGCGGGCGCGCTATCGGGTTTGAGCGAAATGGCGGGATCCAGCCCTGGCGCGGGCCCATCGATGGGTGCCGGCGCGCTGGCGCCCATCGCCATGGGTATGATTTACCCACAGCTAAAGAGCATGCTGGAGGCCAGCATTCGCAAGGTCACCGTGCGCGTGATCTGGTCGGAGGGGCCCATCGAGCGGGACTTGAGCGTGACTCAATATCTGACGAACCCGCAGGCGGGTGGCTTGCTCTCCGCCGACTTGTCCGCGACAGACGAGCTCGGCGCGGGGGGCACGAGCGGGGCGGCGGCTGGCGGGACCACCACCGGTCGCCCGGCGACTGCAGGTCGGGGTGGGCGATGAAGGAGCGTCGAGCTTCTGCCCGCAGCGTCGCGGCTCGCGCACACGCTCTGGCTCGCGCCCGCGGTTTCACGTTGATCGAGCTCCTGATCGCGGTCGCCGTGATGGCCATGATCTGCATGCTGCTGTACGGGGCATTCGATGGTCTGGAGCGGACGAAACAAGGCGTGACCCGCATTTCCGACCGCTATCATCAGGGGCGGTCTGCGTTGCGCCGCATCTCCGATGAAATTTCCGGAGCCTATCTGTCGGCCCATGCGCCTCCCGACGCTAGCTTGGTGAGCGTGCGCACGGCGTTTATCGGCACGCGCGATACGCCGGCCGCTCGCGTCGACTTCAACAGCTTCTGCAATCGGCGTTTTGATCGAGACTCCAAGGAGTCTGACCAGGCGGAGATCTCCTATTTTGGCTCGCCAAACCCAGACGGCTCGGGTCAGATCGACCTGGCCCGGCGCGTCAGCCCTCGGCTGGACCTCGAACCGGAGCACGGGGGCAGGGTCGACGTGCTCGCCACCGATCTCGACTTGTTCGATCTGAGCTACTTGGATTCGGGCACCGGTCAATGGGTGGACAAGTGGGACTCGACACAGGCCCTCGGCCAGCACAACAAGCTGCCGCTCCAGATACGCGTGCTGCTGCTGCTCAACGGCGGCGCCCGCAGCAGCAGTGAGCGCAGCCAGCAGCCTCTGCGTTTCATCACCAAGGTCGCGCTCGCGATGCGCGACCCCCTGACCTTTGCGGTGGAGTAATGGGCGAACCTCGGTCTCAATTGTCTCGTTTGCTACCTCCCCGCCGGGGTTTGCCGGGTCGTCGGCGCCTTCTGCTGCGGCGCCGTCAACGAGGTGCCGCGTTGATCATGGTGCTCGGCTCGCTCACCATTCTCGCCGTCATGCTCTCCGAGTTTCAGGATGAGATGTCGACCGAGTTTGCCAGCGCGATGTCCGAGCGCGACGCGCTGAAGGCGGAGTACGCGGCAAAGAGCGCCATCAACCTGTCCCGCCTGCTGATCGCGGCCGAGCCCACGGTGCGCACGGCGGCAGGCTTCTTGTTGGCAGCGCTGGGCGGTGGCAAGGCGCCGCAGATCCCCATCTGGGCTTTTTCCGGGCAGATCCTCGGTGCCTTCAACGACGCGGAAGGGGCGGAGCAGTTCAAGAGCCTGGCCAACATGGACATCTCACAGGGGTCGGGCCTCGGTCTGGACGGCGCCGGTTTCCAGGTGCGCATCGTGGACGAGGACTCGAAGATCGGCATCAACAACGCGGGCCGCTCCTCATTTGGTGCGAGGGACGTGGGTCGCCAGCTGATGGGTCTGATCGGAGGGCCCCAGTACGATCCGCTGTTTGACCGCCGCGGGGAGGATGGCGACTATTCCAGTCGCTTTGATATCTGCTCGGCCATCATCGATTGGGTAGACGCCAATCAAGATGTCGAGAGCTGTGAGGGGACTTCGCAGGCTCAAAGCGCCGCGCCCGAAGACGCCTACTACCGCAACCTGACGGACTCTTATCTGCGCAAGAACGCCGCCTTCGACAGCCTGGAAGAGCTGCGGCTCGTGCGCGGGGTGGGAGACGACTTCTGGGCCACGTTCATCGAGCCCGACCCGGAGGACCCGTCGCAACGGCCGGTGAGCATCTGGTCTTCGGGCAAGATCAACATCAACACCACGAGCCCGCGCACGTTGCTATCGTATGTCTGCGCCTGGGCGGTGCCCGACACCCCTCTGTGCAACGACATGACCGGGGAGCTGCCTGCCGGGTTTCTTTCGATGATGACGCTGGCCCAGGGCATGTTCAGTGGCATCCCGATATTTCGCTCTCCGAAGCAATTGCGGGAGGCGCTCGAAGGCAAGGGCCAGTTTGCGAGCTTCCTCGAGACCGCGGCCATTCCGAAGCTGACCTTCCTCTCTGCCAGCGGCTTTGAGGGCGGCCTGGCGCTGGAGAGCAAGGTATTCAGCATCTACGCCGAGGGCTACGTGCGCCAGGGCAAGCGCGAGACCCGGGTGCGAATCATGGAAGTCGTCGATTTTCGTAAGGCGCCCACGGTGGAGGATCTGCTCGCCAAGGTGGCCGAGGGCGGCAATGCCTCCGCCCAGCCCGGTGGCGCGGAAGCCGCCGGTGGCCAGACGGCAGAGTCCGCAGCTGCGGCGGCTGGAATTTCGGGCGCGCTGGTGCCGAGCACCGCAGGAAGGGTAGTGTACTATCGTGTCAACTAGACCACGGCAAAATCCAAGGTCGCGCCCGGGCTCGGCCCACCCAACGCATCTGGCAGGGGAGCGCTGTGTGGGGCCCACGTCGGGTGCGCCGGACAGGGACAATGGTCGCGCTGACCAGGTGGGCGACGGCACATGGCGAGGCTAGTCGGCATCGATGTTCGCGCGACGCACGTGCGCGTTGCGTTGCTTCAAACTCAGTACCGCGGAGTCAAGCTCATCGGCTACCGGCAGGCGCCGCTCGCCGGTCCGCATGAGCTCGAGGAGACGCTGCGGCTCGTGGCGCTGCCGCTGGTGCAACAAGGCGAGCACCTGGCCACCTGCGTGAGCGGGGATCAGCTCTTCATTCGGGACATCGAGCTGCCCGCCACCGCGGCCAAGCAATTGAGCGACGTGGTTCCGTTCGAGATAGAGGCGCAGGTCCCGCTCGATTTCGATGAGCTCTGCTTCGACTATCGCCTGCTGGGGAGGAAGGCCAACCAGGAGGGGTTGAAGGTGCTCGCGGCCGCAACACGGGTCTCCGTGGTCCGCCAGCAGATCGACGTCGTGCAGCGCGCGCTCGGTCTGGAGCCCGAGCGGGTGGGCGCGGGCTCCCTGCCGCTGTCGAATCTCGCTCAGGTCATCCCGGAGCTGCGTGGACCCGGCCTGGTGGCGATCTTGGACGTGGGCTTGGGCAGCTCGGATCTGGTGGTGTTGCAGGACGGCTTTCCGGTCTTCGCGCGCACAATCTCCGTCGGCGCCGAGGCGGGCGGGGATGCGATGATCGCTGCCCTCCGCCAGTCTCAAGCCGCCTGGCTACAACGCGGCGCCGAGCCGTTTTTACGGCTATTTTTGGCCGGCGCCGGCCCAACCATCGAGGGCGCCTCGCCGGTGCTCGCCGAGGCACTGGGCCTCGCCGTCTCACCCTTACCCAAGATGCACTTCAACGCCGAGCCGGTGGCGGTGTCGCCGTCACTCATGCCTCGAGCGCACTTAGACGCCGAGCCCCCGGGTCCAGCGCCGTCGCTCGTGGGTTTCGAGAAGGCGATCGGGCTGGCGCTGGGCTTGACCAGTGGCGCACGGGATTTGAACCTGCGCAAGGGCGCGCTGGCATACCAGCATAGTTACGAGTTTCTGAAGACGAAGGCTCCGATCGCCGTTTCGCTATTCGTGCTCATCTTGGCAAGCTTCATTTTTTCCGTCTGGGCCAAAGGCAAGAGTCTGGACGCGGAGAATGAATCACTGAAGCTGACGCTGGGCGGCCTGTCGGAGCAGATTCTCGGAGAGCGTGTCGAAGACGCGGACGAGCTCACCGATTTGCTGGACAAGACGGCGGCCCAGTCTGAGACAGACCCACAGGTCGAGCTCGACGCGTTCGATATCTTGGTCGAAGTCACCAAAGCCATCGCCGAGGACATCGTGCACGACATCGATGAATTTGACGTGCAGGGGGACAAGGTCAAGCTGCTCGGCATCGTCAGCGCGACAGACGAAGCCGAGCGGATCGCGGCGGAATTGGGCAAACATCGCTGCTTCAAGGACGTCAAAATTTCTAAGATCACTCAGGTGGTGAACAGCAAGCGGCAGAAGTACTCGCTCACCTTCGACGTCTCGTGTAGCGGGGAAAAGAAGCCCGCGCCCAAGCCCGTGCGGGGGACGCGATAGCCATGTCAATTCAGGATCGACTCGCAGCACTGGAACCTCGTGAGAGGCGGCTAGTGGGCATTCTCTTCGTGATGTTCCTGGTCATGGTGGTGCTCTTGGTTCCGGTGGGCGTGTCCGCCCTGCTCAGCGACGAGAGCGAGACCCACGCGCGGCTCACGGAAGCGATCGAACGCCTGGAGACCGAGGGCGACACGATTCGCGAACATCAGGAGGCCCGAGAGGCCATTCTAGCGCGCTACGAGACGCCCGCGCCGACACTGGCCGGCTTTCTCGACAAGGCGGCTTCGGCGAGCGGCTTGCCGATCTCCGAAAGCAAAGATCAGTCTTCACCCGTGGCTCACGGCAAACGCTACGAAGAGCGGTCCACGGCCGTCTCGTTTCGCAAGGTCGGCTTGCTCTCCCTGGTGAAGTTCATGGAACGAGTCGCCGGGGGTGTCGAGCCCATCAGCATCACGAAGCTCAACGTGAGAAAGCGGGGCAGCGACCCCGACTCATATGACGTTCAGATGAGCGTCTCGGCTTATCACCGCCTGCAACCCAAGGCAGCACCGGGCAAGGCCGAAGAGGAGGCACCGTGAAGATTCCGAGGCTGACCAGTCGGCAGCTGAAATACCTGCGTTGGGCCGGGTACGTGATGGCGTATCTCCTGGCGTTCGTCGTCTTTGCGTATGTCAGCTTTCCTTACGAGCGGTTGAGGAAGTACGTCATCACCAGCTACAACGCCTCTCAGTCGGGTGTGGAGGCGAACCGGCTCGAGATCGACTCGCTCACCTGGTCGTGGCGTTTTCCCGGGATCGTCGCCGAGGGGGTTCGGCTCGTGGTGGGGACTACGCCGCCGCCAGAGGGTGAGAAACCGCCTCCTCCACAATACCTGGAGGTCGATGAAGTGTTCGTCAGCGCGTCGCCGCTGGCGCTTTTGTCCGGCTCGCGCGAAGCATCCTTTGGGGCTCACGCCCTGGACGGGGACATCTCGGGGTGGGCGAGTGACTCCGCCGCGTCGCGGCGTTTCGAGCTGCAGCTCGATGGTGTCAACCCGGGCGCAATCCCGCAGCTGGCGAGCACCATCGGCCTACCGCTGACAGGGCGGCTCAGCGGGCATATCTCGCTCGAGGTTCCCGAAGGCAGCTTTATACGCGCCGAAGGCGCGCTCGACCTGGCCGCGGAGGATCTCGTGCTGGGGGACGGCAAGGCGAAGATCCAAAACGCCATCGCATTGCCCGAGCTCCACATGGGCGCTTTCACGCTCAAGGCGCAAGTCAGCGGCGGTCGCCTCAAGATCGACGAGTGCGTGGCGCAGGGCAGAGACCTCGATCTGTCGATGACAGGTAGCCTACGCCTGCGCCCGCGCCTCGAAAACAGCATCGCCGATCTCGAGCTGAAGTTCAGCTTCGCCGAGAAGTACAAGACTCAAAGCGACATGACCAAGGCCCTCTTCGGTCAGGCCGACTCGAAGATCCCAGGATTGTTTGACACCGCGACGAGCTCGCACCTCTCGAAGCAAGAGGATGGCTCGTACGCGGCGCGGCTCAGCGGCTCGTTGGGGCGGCTCCAGCCGCGACCTCTGGCAGGGAGCCGACGCGCAAAAACAGACGCGAGCTCGAGCGCCGCACGGCGTCGCGCGGCGCGGGCCTCGAGCAGCCGCCGAGCGGCGAAGGCCGATGACTCGGAGGCGGAAGAAGGGGACGCTCCGGAAGAAGTGCCCTGAGCGCGCCGTAGGCGCTCAGCGTCCTCGAGGGGCTCTCCGCGGCGCGGGCCGCTCAACCCGAGGATTCGAGGCTGACTCCCAGACGGCGGCGCACCGCGAAGAACGCTTCGTCGATCGCGAAAAGGATCAGCTCGTGCAGGCGGCGTTCGCGCGCCGGCGCGTTCGGGTCCTCCACCGTCTTGATGATGTCGGTCACGGACTTGAGGTCGTTGGCGATCACCAAGCCGATGCGATCTGCCGTCAGGTCGACGCCGATCATCCACTCTTTGAGGTCGATCGCCGGCGACGTCTGGATCAGCCGCGAGACGACCTCGACGAGCCGGTCACGGCTCGGGGGCGGTAAGAAGCGCTCCAGCGCTGACTTGGCCTCGAACACGGGTCCCTCCAGCTCCGGGCTGACCGGGAAGTTGGGCGAGCAGGTCTTGAACGCAGCAAACAACCAGGCCTTGAGCAGGGGGAGCGACGACAGGATATGGCGCAGCAGGAAGCCGGGGCGGTAGTTGGCGAGCTGCCGCGCGGCGATGAATGCAGCCGTCTGTGGCGGCAGCTGCTGCAGCGCGGAGAGGCCCATCACGATGCTGGGCGGGTTGCTGTTGAGGTACAACAAACCGCCAGGCTCGTGATGGTTCTCGAAGGTCGGGGGCGGCGACATCCCCATCACTCCAGCGGCATAAAACAGCATGCCCCCGAGCGCATACGGGTGTTGACTCAGATCTACGGCCATCTGCGGATCGTAACCCAGCGCTGGCAAGCTTTGCCCCCGCGCTGCCACGACGACGGGCTCGATCAAGGCAAAGATCTCCGTCAAGCGCGGGTCGGCGCCCGGATGAACGAGGTAGCTCTCCCAGTCCGCGTCGGTCAGAGAGGTAACGGCGGGAGCTGGGTCCGGCGAGTGGGCGCGCTCGAAAAATCGGCTCTCCTCCGGCTCCGCGAGCTTGAGCAAATGCAGCACTTGGCACAGGCACCACGCCGCGTCTGCCCGCCGCGCCTCAGTGTATAGCTTGCGCAGTCGTCGATACGACTCCTCGTCGTCGGGCCGCTGGCGCAGGGTGCGCACGTGCAAGGCCACGGCGCGGTCGAGGTACTGCGCCGCGTCGCGCTCGTACAGATCCTTGAGGCGGCTGGTGAACAAGGGGTTCTGGTTGTCGAGCTCGCGTGCTTGCTCGGCGACCTCTACCGCGGCGCTCAGCTTGTTTGGCGCCCCCTGATATAGCGAAAACAGCGCGTCCAGCATCTCGAGCTGCGTAGCTCGATCCGCCCGTGCACCCGCCGATTCGAGCCGTGCGCGCAGGGCGTGTTCTGCGCCTTGGCTGTCGCCCTGCTCGATCTGCAGCACCACGTACTCGTTGAGCGCTTTCTGGTTATTGGGGTCCAGCTCCAAGACTTGCTTGTAGTAGCCGATCGCCTGCTCTCGCCGGTTCAAGTGTCGGGCGCTGACCATCGCCGCCGTCAACCAGTACTTCGCCTTCTGTGCCGGGTCGTCGACGAAGGTCGCGAGCTTGGCAACGACGTCGACCAACTCTGACCAGGCCTCGTCCTGGCTGTGGATCTGCATCAGGCGAATCAGAACGCGGCGATCGTCCGGACGGTGCTTGAGCGCCGCCTCGAAATCGGCACGGGCTTGCTTCG
This sequence comes from Deltaproteobacteria bacterium, assembly GCA_043747815.1. GTDB lineage: Bacteria > Myxococcota_A > Polyangia > Polyangiales > Polyangiaceae > SZUA-265. The sequence continues at coordinate 32,779 of JAYTOL010000086.1, read as the reverse complement.
GATCAGAAAGTTTGTCGAGGTTCAGCTCGCCCAGCTCGGAGAGCACGTCCGCCTGTTGACCAGGCTCCAAGAGCGCCAGCAGCTTTCGCTTCACGCGCCCGAGCTTGGCCCAATCCTCGCGGGCCTCGTGGACCTGCACAAGGGCAACCAGGGGGTGCGGTGAGTCGGGCGCCAGCAGGCTGGCCTCCTCCAGGCTCGCCAGCGCCTCCTCCAGATCACCCGTCAGGCGCTTGGACTCGCCGAGGCGATAAGTCGCGAGCGACAGCTGCTCGGGATCGAGTGACTCACGAAACCGATCGAGCAAGTCAGCGTATATGGTCGCCGTTTGCTCCGGCGTGCCGTGGTGGAAGGCCAAATCCGCGACGCGTCCGAGGAGCACGGGTTCGTCGGGCGTCAGACGCAATAGCCCCTCAGCGTAGCGCAGCAGTTGCTCGGTCGAGCGGCTGGGACAATGCGCGGCTGCGTCGAGGTAACGGGTCAGCACTCTCGTAACCTCTGCCACGGGCAGCGAATCCGCCCGCGGCAACGAGCTCTGATAGTGCTCCATGGCCTCTGCAAAGCGGCGCGCGGCAAATGCGATGTCACCGACCAGGATCAAAGCACGCAGGTTCGACGGATCCCACTCCAGAGCCTGGCGAGCGGCGTGCTCGGCGGCGGTTGGGTTCTTGTTCTGGAGCAACTCCAGCGACGCGATCTCGGCCGAGAGGCGCGCCTTGGCTCGTTCGCCTTCAGCCTGCAACATGTCCCGACGCAGCAGATCTAACAGGCCCGCCGTGTCGCCTCGCTCGGCGTAGCCGTGGCGCAAAGCCTGCGTGGCCTTCGAGTGGTTCGGATCGAGCGCTACCACCCGGGTGTACCACTCGAGGCTCTCGTCGACGGCTCCGCGCGACTCGAGCAGCCGCGCCGTGCGCATGTAGTAACGGATCTTCGCGTCGTTGTCCGAGACGCGTTCGGCCACGTTCTGAAGCGCCTGAATGGCCTCCGCCAGGTTGCCCAAGGCCTCGTGCAGATCTGCGATGGCCTCCAGCGCATCCACGCGGTCAGGCGCGAGCGAGGTGATCTTCTCGTAGACGTGGATCGCCTCCGGCAGATCCCCGACGTGCTCGGCCAGCACGCGGGCGCGTTGTAAGAGCAACGGCACCTGCGCGCTCGGATCGGTGAGTTGGTCGCTGTGCGTCTGGTAGATCTCGGCGAGGTCCCGCCATTGCTCCAGCGTGCGGTACAAGCGCTCGAGCGAGACCATGGCCGCGACGCGCGTGCGGTCGAGCCTGAGGACGCTCTCTAGCGCCACGGCGGCATCGGCATGCAGCAGGAACTCCTCCTCGTACAGCTGCGCGATGCGCTCCCACAGCGCGACCTGCTGACGCGGCGTGGGCGAGCCTTCGAGCTGGCGGTGCAGGCTGCTCAACAGATCTTTGTACTGTCCCGACTGGGCCAGCGTCTGGTCCAGCCCGAGCAAAGCCTGAGGATGGTGGGGGGCCTCGAGCAGCACTGCTTCGTAGCAACGTCGGGCCTCTTGCAGGTCCCCCAGGTGGCTCTTGTGAAGGTCGCCGAGGCGGCACAGCGCCGTCTGGCGCCTGGGCCCGCGTTCCTCGTCGGCTTGGCGCTGCAACAGCGGGACCAGCCGGTCGAGCTCGTGATTCTTCTCGTAGATGCGGCTGAGTGCCTGACTGACCACGAGGTCACCCGGATCTTCGCGGATGATGCGCTCATACAGCTCCTGGGCCCCGTCCACGTCGGACAGGTGCTTCTCCAGCACCTGGGCCGCTTGAGTGCGGAGCTCGCGGGCGTCACTCGGTGAGCTGCTGACGTCGGCGCGGTGCACCAAGAGGTCGCCGAGCTCGCTCCACATCTTGTTGGCGCGGTACACCGTAGCCACGCCGTCGAGCGCTCGTGAGCTCCTCGGGTCGAGCTTGAGCGCCGTCTGAAAGCAGGGGAGCGCGAGCTCCGCTCGGCCTTGTTTTTCGGTGTACCAGACCCCCATCTGCTCGAGCAGTGGAGCTCGTTCGAGCGCCTCCCGCTCCTCGTCTCCCGCGGCCTCCGAGCACGTGCCGAGGATGTCCGACCAAAGCTCTGGATTTTTGGCGGCTATCTCCTCGATGCGGCGCACGAAAGCGCGATTGGTGGGGTCCTCACACAGCGCCTGACTAAACGCTACCGCCGCCTGGGCCTGATCGTCCAGGTCCTGTGCGTAGACCTCGCCGATGCGAGCCATCAATACGGCGCGTTCACCGCTCGTCTCCGCGGGCTCGATCCGGGCCAGCAAATTCTCGATGATCTCGTCATGCTTGCCGAGCAGCTTGCGCACGTCGTCCAGCGCGTTCAGATGTGCCTTGTCCGGATCGCCGAGGGCGATCAGCTTCAAGTAAGCCGATTCTGCGGCCTCGAGCTGCCGCGTGCTCATGAAACCCGTCGCTGCCCGAGCTAGGAGGGCGGCCTTGATCCTACGCAGCACCGGATCTTCCGCATCGAGCTTGTCGGCGGCCTCAGCGAACGCAGGATACGCCCTGGCACGAAAGCTCCCGATCGCGATCGCATCGAGAGCGCGCGCGGCCTCCTCGCTATCGGGCGAGCGCAAGAGCTCTGCGATGCGCTCCTCGAGATCCTCTTCCGAGCCGCCGATGCCTTCACTCGACAGCTCGCGCAGCTCGTCTACCAGCGCACGACCGTGTTCGGGGCGATCGGAGGGGTCCTTCGAGAGCAGGCGCAAGATGAATGCATCGAAGGTCGGGCTGAGCCAACCGGCAGGCGCCAAGTCGCTCGGTGGATCGGGCAGGACGGTGAGGTGCCGAACCGCGGCGTCGAGCGCCGTTTCGCCCGCAAACGGGGGCGTGCCGGAGACCAATTCGTAAACGACCGCACCGAAGGCGTAGACGTCCCCCGCGGCGTTGCGTTCGTGTCCGCGCAGGCGCTCGGGGGCCACCGTCTTCGGCGACGCCAGTGACAAGACGGGGATCAGACCATTGGGGGCGCGGCGCGCTCCGAGCAGATCGGCGCCGGCATCCTGAAGCTGGATGCTGTGGACGCCGTCCTCGTCGGTGGCGACGATGATGTTTTCGAGCTTGAGGTTTCCGTGGCACAGGCGCCTGCCGTGCAGCACGGCCAGAGCCTGCGCCACCTCGAGCATGATGCTCTGCACCTCGCCCGCCGGCAGAGGGCCGGTGCGTGATAGCCGTGCGGCGAGCGATTCACCCTCGAACCAGCGCTGCGCCACGTACGAGCCGCTGTCGCCTTGGATGACTTCTACCCCCTGAGGAAAGGCAACGTGAGTCTTGACCCCCAGGATGCGGCTGAACGTCAGGAAGCGCTGCACGCCGCGCTGGTCGCGCGCGGTCTCGGGGTGCAGCAACTTGATTCGGTAGTCTTCGCCCTGTCTTTGGGCCAGGTAACAGGCGCCCTGCGGTCCCTCGCCGAGCTTGCGTTCGATGCCGAAGCTGTCCAGCGCATCGCCCGGTCCGAGCTCCCGACGCTCCCAGACGCCGAGATTCCTGACTGCCAGCAAACGCGGATCGGCGTTCGGCCGCATCGCCGCCACCGCGTCACAGAGCGCTTCTACCGCGCCGCGCGCGTAGCAATAATCTGTCAGCGCTCGCACGAAAGTGGCTTTGCCGCTCGTGCCTCCAATCTCCTTTGGACTAAAACCCAAGAGCGCTGAGCTCAGCTTCAGTAGCTCCTCTAGCTCAAACAACCGCTCGAGCTCGCCGCGGAGGCTATCCATCTGCATGAGATCCTTCTTCCTACACCTGCGTACTCAGCGTCTACAAACCCGTCTCGCGGGAACCCCCGCGCACGAGCAAATGACTATCTACCGGCTTGATGACCGAATCGCTACGACTAAGCGTGTGGCGTGACGGAATTCCTGGCGCACCTAACCTTATATATATACGCAGCCCATGCCGGTGCCATGCCCTGACGCTTTGCGCTGAATTCTAGCCGGGGATGGCGGGCTGCTGCATTCTCCGAGGGTGAACTTCTCAGTCGAGCGCCTCGTCCCTCTGTGCATGTTGGTGCTCGCCGGCGCTTCGGTCCCCATCATGTTGTGGTCCCCGGCGGGCCTTTCTCGGCTCGAAGCCCTCCAGGGTCAACGCCGGACCCTCGAGCTCGAGATCCAGCGCCTCGAGCGCGACATCGAGCGTCTGCGCTTTGAGGCGGAGAACATCAAGACCTCACCGAGCAGCATCGAAAGGGTGGCGCGAGACGAGCTGGGGCTCGTCAGGCAAACGGAGCTGGTCGTGCAGTTCAAGAGCGATTGAAGCGGTCAAAGTAGATGATTGACCTCCAATGAGCAAACACGCCGACCTCGAGCACTGGCGGCGCTTGGCCGCTGCGGAGCTCGGCGCTAGCGCGGAGCGCCTCGATTTCGAAACGGTGGAGGGCTCGCGTCGCAAGGCGCTCTACACGCGCGCCGATCTCGACTCGTTCGCGGATGCCGACACGATACCGGGGGCCTTCCCGTTTTTGCGTGGCGCTTACGCCAGCATGTACACGGGTCGCCCGTGGACCCTGCGCCAATACGCTGGGTTCTCCACGGCACGCGAGTCCAACGAGTTTTACCGGAAGAGCCTCGCGGCGGGCCAACGCGGGCTATCCGTTGCCTTCGATCTGGCTACGCATCGAGGCTTTGACAGCGACCATCCGCGCGTCGTGGGAGATGTCGGCAAGGCGGGCGTCGCTGTCGACACTGTCGAAGACATGGCGCTGCTCTTCGACGGTATCCCGCTCGAGCAGACCAGCGTCTCGATGACCATGAACGGCGCGGTGCTGCCTATCTTGGCCATGTTCATCGTGGCCGCCGAGGAGCAGGGGGCGCGGCTCGAACGCCTGAGCGGCACTATTCAGAACGACATCCTCAAAGAGTTTATGGTGCGTAACACTTACATCTACCCGCCCGCGCCGTCGATGCGGATCGTGGGTGACGTGATCGAGTACGCGAGCCGCTGCCTGCCGCGCTTCAACCCCGTGTCCATCTCCGGCTATCACATGCACGAAGCCGGCGCTCCGGCTCGGCTGGAGCTGGCCTTCACCTTGGCAGACGGGCTCTCCTACGTGCGGACGGCCCTCCAAAGAGGGCTCGACGTGGATGCGTTCGCGCCGCGCCTCTCGTTCTTCTTCGCCGTCGGCGCTGACTTCTTCACGGAGGTCAGCAAGCTGCGCGCAGCCCGCATGTTGTGGGCGCGGCTCATGCAAAAGCATTTTTCGCCGAGGGACCCGGCGTCGCTGCGCCTGCGCATGCATTGCCAGACCTCGGGGGTGAGCCTGACGGCGCAGCAGCCCCACAACAACATCACTCGTACCACGCTACAAGCCCTCGCCGCGGTGCTCGGAGGCACGCAGAGCCTGCACACGAACGCCTTCGACGAAGCCCTGGCCCTGCCCAGCGACTTCGCGGCGCAGCTGGCGCGCAATACCCAGCTGATCTTGCAGCATGAAACGGGTGTGGACAAAGTCGTGGACCCGCTCGGCGGGTCATACTTCGTGGAGGCCTTGACCCAAGAGCTCGCCCAGGGTGCAAGCGAGCTGATCGAGGAGATCGAGGCTCGCGGCGGCATGACCGAAGCCGTGGCCGAGGGTTGGCCCAAAGCGCGAATTTCTGAGGCAGCGACACGCCGCCAGGCGCGCATCGAACGCGGTATCGACGTGATCGTTGGCGTGAACCGCTACCAGAGTGATCCCAGCGCCGAGCCGCCGGTGGACATTCGCTCGATCGACAACCGCTTGGTGCGACAAGAGCAGATTGAGAGGCTGGCGCGGGTGCGGCATCAGCGCGATCAGCGCGCCGTGCAGCAGCACCTCGACGCGCTGACGGCGGCCGCGAGTCGCGAGCCCCAGAACCTGGTCGAGCTTGCCATCTCGGCGGCGCGGGCGCGCGCCAGCGTGGGCGAGATATCGGAGGCGCTCGAGAGCGTCTGGGGTCGGCACAGCGGTGAGTCCGGCAACGTGGTGGGCGCGTATGCGCAATATTATGCGGAGGAGCCCGTGTGGCTCAACGTGAGGTCCCGCATTCGGCAGTTCGAAGCGCTGACTGGCCGCAGGCCGCGCCTGCTCGTCGCAAAGCTCGGGCAGGACGGTCACGACCGAGGTGCTCGACTGATCGCCTCTGCGTTTGCGGACGCCGGCTTCGACGTGGACGTCGGTCCCCTGTTTCAGACCCCGGAAGAGGTGGTGCAGCAGGCCATCGACAACGACGTGCACGCCATCGGGATCTCCACGCAGGCAGGCGCGCACCTGACGCTCGTGCCAAGCCTGGTGGCGCGGCTGAGAGAGGTCGGCGCGGAGGACATCGTGACGGTCTGTGGCGGTATCATCCCCGACGCCGATTACCCGGCGCTGGCTGCGGCGGGCGTTGCCCTGGTGTTTGGGCCAGGCACGCCGATCGTGGAGGCCATTGATCAGGTGCTCACCAGCATCTGGCCCGCGGCCGGAGTCAGCCCGGGCGCGGAGGCTGCGCCGAGCGACGGGTCAGTGTGAAGGGCGGTCTGAAGAGGGGCCCGGCAGAGCTCGCGCTCGGGGTCCGCGCGGGTGACCGCCGCAGCTTGGCTCGCGCCATTACTCTGGTCGAGAGCACGCGGAGCGAGGACGAAGCGCAGGCGCTCGAGCTGTTGCGAGCGCTCCTGCCCTTCCATACGCGGGGCCTGCGGGTGGGGGTGTCTGGGCCTCCGGGCGTCGGCAAGAGCAGCCTGCTCGAGCGCCTCGGCGTGCACCTCGTGGAGAGCGGCCAGAGACCTGCGGTGCTGGTGGTGGACCCGTCCAGCCAGCGCGGGGCAGGCAGCATTCTCGGCGACAAGACGCGTATGGTGCGACTCGCGCGCGAGGCGGCCGCGTACGTCCGCCCCTCGCCCTCGGGTGACTCGAACGGCGGCATCTCACGGGCCACCGGTGACGTGCTCATGCTGTGCGAAGTGGCCGGGTTCAGCCCCTCGTTGGTCGAGACCGTCGGGGTGGGACAAGCGGAGACGGCAGTGACGAACGTGGTCGACGTGTTGCTCTTGCTGCTCGAGCCTGGGGCAGGGGACGAATTGCAGGGCATCAAGCGAGGGCTCAACGAGTGGGGTGACGTGATCGCCGTAAACAAGTCGGACGGCGCGCGAGCCGAGCTCGCCCGTCAGACCTGCGCTCAGTTCGCGGCGGGCCTGTCGTCCTTTCGAAACGGCGAGAGCGCGGCGCCGGTGGTCTGTGTCAGCGCGCTGCTCGGCACCGGCATCGCGGATCTCTGGGCAGCGCTGGAGACGCGCTATCGAGAGCTCGAAGCGTCGGGAGCCTTGCAGCGTAAGCACCGGGAGCAACGCAAGGCTGACTTGTACCGGCGGCTGGCGATCGCCTTGATGCGGAGGTTCGCGCATGACGCTCGTCGGCAGGCGGAGGTCCGCTCGATAGAGCAGCGGGTCATGAGCGGTGCGCTGTTGCCTGCCGAGGCGGTCGAGTTGCTGCTTCAGGGCGACTGAGCGCGGGACGCGTGGGACCGATACTCGGCGACCAGCGAGGGCGGAGCCTGCACCAGCTCGATCAATGCGCCCTGACCTGCGATCGGGAAGTAACGCGAGGGCTTAGGGTGGACGAAGCACACCTCATGACCCGCGGCGCCGCGTCGAATCCCGCCTGGCGCCAGGCGCACGCCGTGGCTCACCAGCCACACCACCGCCGAGCGCAGCTCATCGATCCACAACCCCACGTGGTGCAGCGTCGGAGCATGAATGACGGGACGGGCCGTGGCGTCGACGGGCTGCATCAAATCCACCTCGACTTGGCCGAGCCCGAGACCTAACGTCAGGATTTCCTCGTCGACGTTCTCTGTGGCGCTCACGAAATGGCCGACGCTCTGGAGCCCGAAGCAATCCGCCCAGAGCGTCCGTAGCGCGTTGCGGTCAGGGCCACCGAGGGCGATCTGTTGCACGCCGAGCACCGCGAAGGGACGCGGCGACATGCTCTCAGCGGGCCTCGGTGAGCTGCGTGCCACTGACGGTCCACTTGCGTTCTTCGGGCTTGGCTGCCCAGCTGAGCTCGAACGGCTCGCCGTCGATGTCGACGGGCACGCTGCGTTGCCAGCGATCCGGATGGGCCACGGTCAATTGGCGCGCCTTTATGAGCGCCGCCATCTGCTTTTCGTCCGCCTGTAGCGACAGCACTCCGCAGGCGGAGAACAGCGTGATCCAGCCCGAGGGCATGAAGGGCGCCACGATCACTCGAAGCGCTGGGATGAAGGACGACGCCCGTGCTGCAAACCACCCCAAGTCTTGAAGATTGGTGACCACGCACGCAGAAGGCTCGATGGGCATAGAGAGCCCGAGCACGACACTGAGCCGGTGCTCGTCTCGCCAGGTGGCCAGCATCGCCTTCAGCGCCGGAGCGGTTTGCGGCGCATCTGGCTCGGACTTTTTGCCCTTGGTCCGCTGTTTGCGTACGACGAGCACGTCCTCCGTCGGCAACAGGCGCGGCACTGTGATGCGGACCGGGCGCTTGAACAACCTGGGGTCCCCGATCCTCCCAGTCGCCACCGAGTACGCGAGCGTCTCGGCGGAGGCGACGACGAAAGGGCTAGTGTCCGCGGCGCCCGGCTCCGGATCGTAGGTTCGCACCGATAGACTGCCCTTGGGCGGAGGGTAGAGCTGGCCATTGAGCACCCGAAAGTCGGGCTCGATCAGCCGACCCCCGGTCGCGATCAGATCGACGAGCGCGTTGGACTGGGCCAGGACCTCCAGCACTTGCCGGGAAGCACACGCCACGAGTAGCTCGAGCTCCGCAGGCACGCGCTTGCTCTTCAACAGCGCCGCAGCCGCCAGCATGTCCCGCAGCGGAGTACCGATATCGCCGCCCAACACGGCCTGGTGCACGACCTCACCGTCGAGATCGCGCACCGGGCGAACCTCACCCTTGAGATCGATGAGCAGGGGGTCGACCGCCGAAAGATCGATGGTCAACACGTCATCGCACGGAGCCCCTGCGTCCGGCACCAACGCCCGGTGGGCTTTGGAGCGGCGCTGGTCCCGCAAGTAGACCTCCGTTTTTTCGTCGCTCACGAAGATGCCAGAGACGGCACCCAGGCGGCTGGCGAGCGAGCACAACAGGGCGCGATCGGCCACGGAGATCAAGCGCGCGCTCGGCCCCGCAAACTCGAGCACCACCGGGGCGCCGTGCTTGACGTCGATTGCCTGAACCAGATCTCGCAGGCCGCGGCGCAACAGCTCCAGCCCGAGGTCGCGAACGCAGACGAAGGGGCGCAGCTTGCCCGACAGCAAGATCTGCACGCTGCGCGGCGGTCGCACCAGCATCGTGCCGTCGCGCAACGCTCCGGCGAGTTGTGAGCGCGACCCGAGCAGCGTTAGCATCCCGACGCCGCCCAACGAAATCAAGCGCGGGTCGTCGGTGATCGCCAGGCGAGCCGGAGCCGCGAAGCGCTCTAGATGTACCGCCGCGGGAAAGCCGATGCCGGCGCGGGCGATGACGATGCCTCTGTTCACTACGCTGCGCGCCACCTGTTGCGGCGTTCGGCAATCGAGCTCATCGAGCGCACCCGTCGTAATGCAGCGCGTGTCGTAAGCGACGGCGGTCTCGACGGACGTCTTCTTCAGCCCCCATTCGACCGCGTCGCGGACGACGTCGTTGGGTTCACGAGCCAGAATGACCTGATCGACTCGGACCCGCACGATGTCCTCGTCCAATCGCGGGTCGTCCGCGCGTCCTGCGAGGATTTTCTGGGGCATGGTGCGGGGTGGATCCCCCGCTTTCGCGCGCATGTGGACTTATTGGCGATGGTTATGCGGCCGGGTGGCGAAGCTGATAGCACGCCGACTTACCGGACCAAGGATGGGCTGCATGCAAAAGTAGCCGTTCGGTGTCTCGAGGGTCAAGGCATCGGGTCACCCCGTCGCCGATCGATGCTCCGCTTTCGGAATTTAGGCCTGTCGGACGTTTTGCTCTTCACGCAGCGTCGTGAGCCGCGTAGAGTTAGCCTTATGTTCAGGGAGTCGATTCAGCATTTCGTCGAGAACACTGAAGGGGCTGAAGCAGGCCTGCTCATGGACTTGGAAGGCATCGCTGTCGAGGCGTACGCAAAAGAAGGCAGCTCCTGCGACATCGAGGTGGTCGGAGCGGAAGCGAGCGTGGTGGTCAAGGCCATCCAGCGCGCGGGCGAAATGTTGGATGTCGGGCAAATGCGGGAGATCTCTTTCCAGAGCGATCGCATGACCACGCTCATCCGTATCCTGAATGATAACTACTTCCTCGCGTTGACGTTGGGCCCCGGGGGTAACGTGGGCAAGGGGCGATACCTGCTGAGGACGACGGCGCCACAGCTCGCCAGCGAATTGGTCTGAAGCGTGAGCGTGGCGGCGGCTTCGTCCCCATGGCGGGGGGCATCGATAGCGGGCGCGACGCCGACCTGGCGGACGCTGAGCGAGCCAAGGGTGCGGTGAGTCCAGCACGGCGCGGCGGGTCGGATGCCGGGCGCAGAGTCCTGGTGTTGAGCGGCCCTAACCTGCATCGGCTGGGCAAGCGGCAGCCTGAAATTTACGGGCAGCAGACCCTGCTCGAGATCCACGAGCGCATCGCGGCGGAAGCCAGCGTGCTCGGTGCCAGCGTGGACTGTCGCCAGTCGAACCACGAAGGGGAGCTCGTCGACTGGGTAGGCGCCGCTCAGGAAGAAGGTTTTTCCGGGATTGTGATCAATCCAGGCGCCTACACGCACACGTCCTACGCGCTGTATGACGCATTGCTCGCCGCCGGTGTGCCGAGCGTGGAGGTACATCTGTCCAATCCCGAGGCGCGAGAGCCGTTCCGACGCCGCTCGCGCACCGCCCCGGCGTGCATCGGAAAGGTGGCCGGTTTTGGCGACGTTTCCTATTTGCTCGGCCTGCGTGGCCTGCTCAGCCGCTTGAGCGCGTTGCCGAGCCGCGGCGTGTGATGAGCGCGGAGCTGTGGTCGAAAGCTCGGCGCAGCTCATAGCAGCGGTCTTGCGGGGGGAGACCCGCGCTGTTGCTCGCGCCTGTCGCATCGTCGATGAAGGCTGGGCGGGCCACGTCGGCCTGCTCTCGGCGCTGTATCCCCACGCCGCAAAGAGCTGGTGTATCGGGGTAACGGGCAGCCCTGGTGTCGGCAAGAGCACCCTGACCAGCCGCCTCGTGCAACATCTGAGAGCGCGCAAGCTGCGGGTCGGAGTCGTCGCCGTGGACCCGACCAGCCCGTTCAGCGGCGGCGCGATCCTGGGTGACCGCATCCGGATGGTGGCGCACTTCACCGATCCTGACGTCTTCATTCGGTCGGTCGCGACGCGCGGCGCGTTGGGCGGATTGTCGCGCACGGCAGCGGATATCGTGCGCGTGCTCGGGGCTTGGGGCGCGGAGGTAGTGCTGCTCGAGACCGTAGGCGTCGGTCAGGACGAGCTCGACGTGATGCGCGTGGCCCACTCCACGTTGGTCGTACAAGCACCGGGAGCGGGTGATGATGTGCAGGCGGCCAAGGCTGGGCTACTCGAATGTGCGGACGTGTTTGCTGTCAACAAGGCGGACCTGCCGGGAGCCGAAGCGGCAGCAGAACAGCTGCGCAGCATGCTCATGCTCGGACACGTCAGCGCCGCGCCGAGCGTGCCGCGCCTGGGACACTCCGCCGCCGCGTCCTTGCTCGCGCCGTCCGAGCCGAGCGACGCCGACGCGGAGGCGAGCTGGGAAGTACCCGTGACGCTGTGCGTGGCAGCGCGTGACGAAGGGGTAGGGGGCGTGCTCGCACAGCTCGATCGGCATCACCAATGGCTCAGCCAGACGGCGCTCGGGCGAGCGCGGCGAGCTCGGCGCGTGCGTGAGGAGCTCATCGGCCGCATCCGCGAGGCGTTGAGCCTTGCAGTGTTGGCGCTTCACCAGGGCGAGATCGAAAACGCGGCAGAACGGGTCATGGCGGGGGAGATCGATCCTTACGCCGCGACGCGCGACCTCGTGGGGAGCTGGACTGCGCACGGGGTCTGACCCGCGCCAAACTCTTACTCGGCGCCGAGACCTTTTTCGATCGAGCGGGCGCCGGCAACTCGGCCCCGTTCCTCTTGCGCGGCGCCGCGCGGGTTTTCGCCGGGCTCACCTCCGCTCTGGCCTTGGGCGCCTTGCGGCCCACGTGCTCGGCCTTGAACGCGCTCGGGCAGCGCGACGAGATCGGGCAGCCCAAGCATTGCGGCGAACGGGCGGTGCAAATGCGGCGGCCGTGGAAGATCAATGTGTGTGACAGCAGCGGCCAATCCGGTTTCGGAAAGATCCGGATCAGGTCGGCTTCGATCTCTTCGGGCGTCGTGCGCCGCGTCCAGCCGAGCCTTTGCGCCAGGCGTTGCACGTGGGTGTCGACCACGACGCCCTCGGCCAGACCAAAAGCGACACCGAGCACGACGTTCGCCGTCTTACGACCGACTCCCGGCAGGGTAACGAGCTCGGCGAGCACCTTGGGCACCTCACTCGCGTGCTCGTCGACCAGCTGCCGAGCCAGCCGGGTGATGTTCTTGGCCTTCTGCCGGAACATGCCGATCTGGCTCAAGGCCTGCTCCACCTCGGCGACATCGGCTTGGGCCAGTGCCTCGGGCGTGGGCCAGCGGCGGAACAGGCTCGGGGTGATCTTGTTGACGGACACGTCGGTCGCCTGCGCGCTCAGCACGGTGGCCAAGAGTAACTGAAACGCACCGTCGTGCTCGAGCTCGCAGTGCGCGTCAGGGTGCGCGAGGCGCAAGGCGGCGTAGGTGTTCGCCGCCTCGCGCACTGCCAAGGTGCGCCTCATACGTCGTCGTCGGAATTGCTGGGCTCGTCGGAAGCCTCATCCGAAGCGTCGCCGTCCTCATCGGCAGCATCGGAATCGGTGTTGGCGTCGTCGCCTTCCGCTTCGGCGCCGACGGCCTCGTCGGGCAAATCATCCTGAGCCGCCTCGTCCTCCGTGGGCTCCCGCCCCGAGCCGGCTTCACCGTCCTCCTCGCCGAGGGCCGAGCCTGCCTTGACGGACTGTGCCCCGGAGCCGATGTCCTCTTCATCACGCTCACCCACCGGCTCGATCGCGACCACGCGTTCGTCCGCTTCGACGTTCATCACGCGCACACCCTGGGCGTTCCTACCCGTCTCGCGAATCTCCGCGACCCGGGTGCGGATCGTCTGACCCCGGTCGGTGACCAACATGACCTCGTCCTGATCGTTGACTAGCGCGAGCCCCACCACTGGTCCGTTGCGTTCGCTTGTATCAATCAGAATGATGCCCTTGCCGCCGCGGCGCTGCGCGCGGAACTCCGAAAGGGCCGTGCGTTTGCCGTAACCGCGCTCACACACGGCGAGCACCTGTTGCCTCTCCGGATCGGTGATGGCCAATGCGACGACCTGGTCATCGGCGTCGAGCTCGATGGCCTTTACGCCGCTGGCGCTACGACCCATCGGGCGCACCTGTTGTTCATCGAACCGAATGCTCTTGCCGTTCTTCGTCGCGATCAAGAGCTCACGGCTGCCATCCGTTGCGGCGGCGGCGAGGAGCTGATCATCGTCGTTGATCTTCACGCCGATGATGCCCTTCTCCCGATAATTTTGGTATTCGGCTACGCTCGTCTTCTTGACCTGCCCCGAGCGCGTCAGAGTGAGGACGAACAGGCCCTCGTTGAAGCCGGCGATGGGCGTGATCGCGGCGATACGCTCCTCCGCTTCCATGCCCACGAAGTTGACGATCGCTCGGCCTTGGCCACCGCGGGCGGAGGGCGGGACCTCGTACACCTTCTTGACGTAGACCTTGCCTCGATCGCTGAAGAAGAAGACGAAGGAGTGCGTCGAGCAAATGAACAACTGGCTAATGAAGTCGTCTTCACGAGCACCGGTCCCGCGGTTGCCCTTGCCGCCGCGTTTCTGCGCTCGATAGGTCGAGAGCGGGGTGCGCTTGATGTAGCCGCCGTGCGAGATGGTGACGACCATCTGCTCTTCCTGGATCAGATCCTCGAGCAGGATCTCTGCCTCGTTGTCCAGGATCTGCGTGCGGCGATCTTCCCCGTATTTCTCGCGCAGCGTGGTGAGCTCATCGACGATGAGGCTCATCAGCTTGCCTTCATCGGCCAAGATGGCCGAGAGCCTGGTGATCTCTAGACAGAGCTCGCCGTACTCTTTCGCGAGCTTATCTTGCTCGAGACCCGTGAGCCGTGACAGTCGCATCTCCAGGATTGCCTTGGCCTGGCGCTCGGAGAGAAAGTAATCCCCCGCTCGCTCAGGGTCCAGCTCCTGACCCGCGCGCCGCACGAACGCCTCGAGCCCCTTGAGCGGTAGAGTCAACAAGCGTTCGCGCGCCTCGTCCGGGTCGCGAGACTCGCGGATGGTCCGAATCACCAGGTCCGTCTCGGTCGTCACCATGCCCAGGCCCTCGACGAGCTCGCGCTGGGCCTCGGCCTTGGTCAGGTCGTAGTGCGTGCGCCGGCTCACCACCTCGCGCCGGTGCTCGATGAAGAGCTGGATCGTCTCCAGCAGGTTCAGCGTCTCGGGCCGGTTGTTGACCAGCGATAGGTTGATGACGCCGAATGTCGCCTGCAGATCCGTCAGCGTGAAGAGCTGATTGAGCACGACCTGCGGGAAGACGTCCTTTTTGAGCTCCACGACCAGGCGCATGCCCTCACGGTCGCTCTCGTCTCGAACCTCCTTGATGCCTTCGACGCGCTTGTCCCGGATCAGGCTGCCGATTTTTGCGCACAGCCGCGCCTTGTTGACCTGGAACGGAAGCTCGATGAACACGAGCTGTTCGCGCTCCGTTCCCTTGATCTCTTCGACGATGTGGCGAGCGCGCATCACGATACTGCCGCGCCCCGTCTGGTAGGCCTGCAAGATCCCGGCGCGCCCGTAGATCAGGCCTGCGGTCGGGAAATCGGGCCCTGGGATGAAACGCATCAAGTCGAGAACAGTGGCCTCGGGCGAGCGAATCAGGTGGACGGTGGCGTCCAACACCTCGCGCAGGTTGTGAGGCGGCACGTTGGTGGCCATGCCGACGGCGATGCCGCTGGAGCCGTTCACCAACAGGTTTGGGTAGCGAGCCGGCAGGACGAGCGGCTCCGTGCGTGACTCGTCAAAAGTCGCCTTGAACTCGACCGTATCTTTGTCGATGTCTGCCAGGAGCTCCGACGCGATGCTCGAGAGCCGCGACTCGGTGTACCGGTAAGCGGCCGGCGGATCCCCGTCTACGGATCCAAAATTGCCCTGGCCGTCGACCAAGGGGTGGCGCATGGAGAAATCCTGCGCCATGCGCACCAGCGCGTCGTAGACGCTTGCATCGCCATGTGGGTGGAACTTGCCGAGCACCTCCCCGACCACCGCGGCGCATTTCTTGTACGCGGAATTCGCGTGCAGGTTGAGCCCCTCCATCGCAAACAGGATGCGCCGATGCACGGGCTTCAGGCCGTCGCGCACATCGGGGATGGCGCGGCCGATGATCACGCTCATCGCGTAATCGAGATAGGAGTTGCGGAGTTCGTCGCCGATGCTGACGGGGATCTCGCCGGGCGGGGTGCTGGGTGGGTGTTGCGTCGTCGTCATGGGCTCGAAAGAGCGGTGTCGGGCGAAGAAAAGGGGGAAAAAACCGGTTTGAATCTAGGCGGGTTGGAGCCGCTCGACTAGCTCAAAAAGGCCCTGCGCGACAGTGCTTTACGGACGCTGCCGTGAGCGGGACCCGCCAGCCGCCGAAGAGGCCTCGCCATGGCCCCGTCGCGACCCAAATTCGGTGCCCACGGCCGGGGGTCGCGAGCCCTTCCATCACTGTAGCCCCCAAGCTCGACCCGGTGAGCGCCCGCTGTCAACGCCACTAAAAGGCGGACTTATAGCGACCTCGTCAGAGATGGCGTCGGGCGATTTCGCTCCAGGTCCCATGCGGCTCGAGCTCGACATAGCTGCGCCAGTAGGGCTGGGCCTTATCGGCTTGGCCGGCTTGCTCGTAGGCCATTGCAAGGTTGAAGTGGGCGTCCGAAAATTTCGGATCCGCCTCTAAGGCCCCCATGAAGAGCGGAATGGACTCTTCGGCTTGTCCGCGCTCGAGCGTGAGATAGCCGAGGTTGTACTGCGCCTCGGGTTGCCGCGGGTCCATCTCCAGCGCCTTGCGATACAGGACCTCGGCACCTTCCGCGTCGTGGCGGCGAAAGCGAATGTTTCCGAGGTTCGTGTAGGCGATGGTCAGCCACGGATCGAGCTCGACGGCTCGCCGATACAGTTGTTCGGCGGCGTCCATGGTCCCGGGCTCCTCGTCCAGCTGACTTGCCTTCAAGTAAAGCTCATACGCCGTACGCGCTCGATCCCGCCCGGCTGATGGCCGGAGCACGCGCACGACGTCTTCGCGTAGCCTGCGCACTTGCAGGTCGAGCACCATCTGCCCTGTCAGAGGCTCAAACGAACCGTCTTGAGTATGGACGACCACGCTGCGGCCGTCGGACACGATGCGCAGCTCTGCCAGGGGCCGAGTGACCTTGGGCAGCGATTTGCGCAGCGCGGTGACCGCGCGCGTGACGTCGCGCAAGCGTACGTTCTGCTCGAGCAACCCCTGTGCCGTGCGGAGTTGAATCACGTCTGCGAACGTGTAGGCGCGGCGGCCTCGCCGCCGGCCCGAAGGCGAGACGACGCCCGCCCGATCCAGAGTGCGTAGCCGCGTAGGCGTCAGACGCAACAACCGCGCGATCTCGCCGCGCGTGAAAAGATCGGTGATCGGCTCGCGGCTGGCTTGCCCCGTCTCCGGAGCGGCACCCGCGACGCGATCCACGCGTCCGCCACCAGGCCCGAACACGACATGGATCACCTTGTCGGGACGTGACATCTTTCTTCGTCCCTTGCCCTGTCGTTGCCGCATGCTGAACGCACCCGATGACGGCGCCTTCCGCCCAAAGCTAAAGCTGCCGACGCCGAAAATCTCCGGGCCAATATCTATCTTGTCATCCGTCCGCGTCAACCCTGTCATGAGTTCACAAAGCTGTTTGCGCGCACGTTGTCGCAGCACGTGCGACCGAGTCGCGAATCGAGTGAGGCGTTTGCGTCGGCCCCCGCTCGCGAGCTGTAGGGCACCTCAAACCTGTGCCTAAGCTGTGCGAACGACGCGCATCGCCGTCTTCCTCGCGATCACGTCGCTGGCAATGAGATCAGCGCGTGGTCGACCGGACGCGTGCGTCGCGCAATCCACGTACGTGTTGCACAACTTCTCCACAGTTTGAAGTGTGCTAGACCCCAGCCCACGTGGCCTGCGAAGGCGAGCGGTTGGTTCAGTCAGCGCCAGGTAAGTCGCTAGCGTTGCAGGATGGCTCTCGCGCCCATGGATCGACGTTCGCCGCGGCACAGCATGCCCTGGTCGATTTGAGAGCGACCGCGAGCTCGAGGGGGCCATTCGCTTAACTTGGCCAGGTTCGCGAGGAACTGTGAAGATCGGCTCGCCCGGAGGACCCATTCACCGGAGGATGCCCGAGATGCAGCAGAACAGATCCGAGTACGCCGGCCCCGAGCGCAGACGCCGCAAAGTTTATCTGACTCGCAACACCGAGTATCATTTCCTGGGCGACGTCTGCGTAGCGGTGCGCCATCGGGATAGCGGCCATTGGCGCATCGCGCACGTGGCCTTGCGGCGTACCCTGAGCGGCTGCGTGAGCTTCTCGGAGAGCGGCGAGCCCCAACCGAAGCCCACGCCACCGGCTGTCGGTGACGCGCTCTTTTTTGCTACGAAGGGGGCGGACGTGATCACGAGTGTGCTCATCGGCGTTGGGCGACCGTTGCCGCAAACTATCGCCACCTATCCCATCTAGGCGGCCGGCCAGGTTTAACGCGGGGGAAGTGTGCCTGAGTTGTCGCCCTCTGATTACTGCGTGGGACCTCTAATCATTGAAGCGCGCACACATCGTATGCGCGGGGGGAAAATTGCGCATGACCTGTGCCGTTAAGGCATTAGGGCTCGCGCTGCGCCGCCGTGCTCGCGCTGGTCCGATCGTATCGAGCCTCCGAAGCGCGTCTATCTCCAGCATTCAAAGGTTGGACATCATTGTTCTTAAAGAAGCTTAGTCAGTGCGCCTCCTGCTCACCAACGGGGGCCGTGACGGCGCGCAGCGTTCGCGCTCGGGGCTTTTCACCTCCAAGGCCCTCGCTGTCGGCGAAGGCACCCGAGCGAGGAGCTAGATTTAGTTTAGAGTTCGGTGCCCTACACACTAGGCTGAGGACAATCAGCGTTGTGACCATCAAAGCGTTGGGAGACCCGTGTTTGCAGTCGTGATCAGCGAAAAGGGCGGGGCGGAGAGGCGCGAAGTCTTTGAGGGGTCGGAGGTCAGTGTCGGTCGCGTGCGCGGGAACGACCTCGTGCTCTCGAAGGGGAACGTCTCCAAGCGCCACGCTCGATTGACCCAAAAAGATGGTCGTTTTGTCGTCGTCGACCAAAACAGCACCAACGGCACCTACGTCAATCGTCAGCGCATCGTCCAGGCCACCATCGTGCGCGAAGGCGATCGCATTTACATCGGTGACTTCGTGCTGCGCATCGAGGATGCTGGCGGTGCTCACGCCACCTCTGACGAGGGGCCCGCCCGCGCCGAAGGTGAAACGGTCGAGCACACGAGTTGGTCGGGGCCGTCGCTCGATGAGCTGAAATCGCCACAAGTCCCGCCACCCCCGAGGATGCCAGCGCCCCTGTCGCGCGTACCACGTCGGGGTCCCGAAGCGTCGGAGCCGGAGCTTCCGCGTGCACAAAAGTCCGACGCCACGGCTCGTCAGGACGCGGCGCCCGTGGAGTCGGTGCGGGTTCTCGTCGATCGCGTGACTGAAAAAGTCGAGCGCCGCACTCTGGAACGCGACATCGCGGATAACATCGCGCGGCGCATCGAGCGTGTGCTGTTGGAAGAGCTCGCGCGATTGCGTGAAGAAAAAGGCATCAGCAACCAGTTGACTGATGAGCAGCTGCTCGTCGCCGCGCGCGCCGAGCTCGTCGGTCTGGGCCCGCTCGAAGCGTTGATTCGAAATCCGCACGCCACGCAGCTCACTGCCAATGGCACAAAGAGCGTGAGCATCGTCCAAGCAGATCGCTTGAACTACACCGCTCTGCCGTTCTCTTCGCCGGATAGCCTCGAGCGCGTTCTGGCTCGGCTCTGCCGCATGAGCGAAGCATCACACGATGGCCGCGAGACGTTCATGACCGGTCGCCTGCCGGGCGGGATCGTCTGGAAAGCCGTACGCGAGCGCGCGGCACCGGACGGTATCGTGCTCGTGCTGCGCCGTCGGACCAGCGTCGAGTGCAGCCTCGAAGACCTGGTTCGTGAGCGCGCGATGTCGCGACCGATGGCCACGTTTATGTCGCATTGCATGGTCGCCCGCGCCAACGTCCTGGTGGTCGGCTCGCGCCGCTCGAGCGTGGCCCGCCTGTCGAGCGCCTTGGCTGACGCCGCTGTGGATCGGCAGCTGCTGATCCTGGAGGAGCACTACCAGCTCGCGGCGGGGGCGCAATCGGCGATTCGGCTCGACTCGAGCACCGCCGCTCTCGATCCCGCACGGCTGGTGGACTTCGCCAGCTCGCTGCCAGAGACGAACCTGGTCGTGGAAGGTTTGGGGGGTCGCACGCTGGGGGCCGTCATGGAAATTATTGTCCACGGCTTTAACGGAGTGCTGGGTGGCGTCAACTGCCACAACGTCGAGCAGGCCCTGAGTCGGCTCTCCGCTAACTATGCCGCGCAGACGCCGGGGGTCAGCGTCGACACGGCCCGCCAGGCGCTGCTCAGCGGCTTCGATCTCGCATTGGAGATCTCCACGTCTGGGGACGGGCGCGACCGCGTCCGGCGCATCGTGGAGCTGTCCCGAAACCCAAGCGGCGCGACGCAACTCCTGGACGTGTTTTCGTTCGTCGCCGAGCGCACCACCACGGGGGGCTCGGTGGAGGGCAACTTCGTGGCGACCGGGAGCGAGCCGCGCCTCATGGAGGAGCTGCGCGCGCGCGGGATCAGCGTCGACACGGCACTATTTCATCGCACCTCACCCCAGTAGCGCAGCCCCTCGTACGCTATCGACGCCGCTCGTGGTGCCTGCTTCGAGCGGCCGCAGGGGCCGTCCCACATCGGGACGGGCGCTGGAGCGGACGCCCATCACGCGGATCCTCAGGACTGGGAGGCGTCTTCCTGGACCTGACGGCTCACCTTGCGACTGACGAGGCGGCGCCGGAGCGCGTTCAGCTTGTCGATCATCAAGACGCCGTTGAGGTGATCGTTTTCGTGCTGGATGGCAATGGCCAAGAGCCCTGTCGCTTCGAGCTCAAAGGGCACACCGAACTGATCCAACGCTCGGACTTTCACCCGATCGGCTCGCCTAATCTCTTCCGTTGCGCCGGGGAACGACAGGCACCCTTCTTCCCAGGTCTGGACTCCATCCGTCTCGAAAATTTCGGGGTTGATGAAGACCTTGAGGTCGCTCGCCTCGTCTTCGCCGGCGATGTCGATGATGAAGATCCGCGAGTCCACGCCCACCTGAGTGGCGGCCAGACCGCAGCCAGAAGCCACGTACATCGTCTCCGCCATCGATTCGATGAGCTTTCGAGTCTCGTCCGTAACCTGAGCGAGCGGCTTAGCGACGACGCGCAGGCGCGGGTCTGGGTACTTTAGAATTTCCAGAGTAGCCATAGTCTATGTTTTTACCATCCACAGGGGGCAAGGGCAACGGCGAGACCCCCGCCTAGCCCGAAAATCCAGTCATATAGGGCAGGTTCTGGGCCGTGGCAGTGATCTTCTCCCGGTTCGCGAGCAGCTCGGTCGTCGAATCCCACAAACCCTCGAGAAACCGCTGGCGAATCCCCAGCGGCATTTCGAAGCGGAAGTGGTGCGGGCCAGCATCGATCGTGGACTGCGCGAAGTTGATGCTAAAGTTGAGCGAGGGGTCCGCTTCCACGGCGGCCATCAGGGTGCGACAGGTGGGCTCGTCCACGTGCACGCAGGGGATGCCCATCGAGAAGCAGTTGGCGTTGAAGATCTCAGCGAAGCTCTCGGCAATGATGGCTGAAATCCCGCCGCCCCAACGCATGAGCGCCTGGGGCGCATGCTCGCGCGAGGAGCCACAGCCGAAGTTCTTGTTCGCGAGCAAGATGCGCGCGGCGGCAAAGGCCGGCACGTCAAAGGGGTGCTGCTTGCCCGCGCGTGCCAGGTCGGCGCGATCGTCCTCGAACGCGTGTTGGCCGAGCCCGCTGAAAGTAACGGTGCGAAGATAGCGGGCGGGCACGATGCGGTCTGTGTCGATGTCGTCACCGCGCACGGGAACGGCGGTGCCTTCGATCACGATCCGGCGAGTATCCTGAGTCAAGTCTGGTTCTCCCTTTTTACTGAATGTCGAAGAATTTGCGCGCATCGGTGACGCTACCCGCGAGCGCGGCGGCGGCGACCATCGCGGGGCTCATCAGCAAAGTGCGACCGCTGGGCGAGCCCTGACGGCCCTTGAAGTTACGGTTCGAGGACGACGCGCAGATCTGCCGCCCCTCGAGCTTGTCGGGGTTCATGGCCAGGCACATCGAACAACCCGGCTCGCGAAATTCGAAGCCGGCATCGGTGAAGAGCTTGTCGTAGCCGCGCTCTACCAGGGCCTTGCGAACGTCCTGCGACCCCGGAACGATGAGCGCGCGGACCCCAGGCGCCACCTTGCGCCCGCTCTCAGAGATCAGCCGCGCAACCTCTTCAAAGTCACTCACACGACCGTTCGTGCACGAGCCGATGAACGCGACGTTTACCTTGGTTCCCGAGATCGGCTGACCAGGTTCGAAGGACATGTAACGGTAGGCCTCCTCTGCTGTCTCGCGCTCATTGACGGGAAAGCTCTCGAGCTCGGGCACGTTGCCGCTCACGCCAACCGATTGACCAGGGGTGATGCCCCACGTCACCATGGGCTCGATCTGGCTGCCGTCAAAGCGGACCACGTCGTCGTATTTGGCGTCCGCGTCACTCTTGACCGAATTCCAATAGGCGAGGGCGCGCTCCCAGCTCGGCCCGGACGGGGCAAAGCGCCTACCCTTCAGGAAGGCGTATGTCGTCTCGTCTGGATTGACGTAGCCAGCGCGCGCGCCGCCCTCGATGCTCATGTTACAGAGCGTCATGCGCTCATCCATGCTGAAACGGTCGATGACCTCGCCCGCGTACTCGTAGGCGTAACCGACGCCGCCCTGCACACCGAGCTTGTGGATCAGATACAGCGCCACGTCCTTGGCGTACACGCCGGGCCTGAGCCGACCGGTGACCTCGATGCGGCGTACCTTTAGGCGGCCCATGGCCAGCGTCTGCGTGGCCAACACGTCTCGCACCTGAGAGGTCCCGATGCCGAACGCGAGCGAGCCAAATGCCCCATGCGTCGAGGTGTGTGAGTCACCGCAGCAGATCATCATGCCCGGCTGAGAGAGCCCGAGCTCGGGACCGAGCACGTGGACGATGCCCTGCTCCTGCCGACTGGGTGAGAAGAACTGGATACGGTGCCGGTTGACGTTGGTCTCCAGGGCGCCGAGCATCTCTTCCGCCAGGGAGTCCGCGAGCGGACGCAGCTTCGTGTGCGTGGGGATGATGTGATCTGCGGTCGCAAAGGAGCGTTCGGGATACGCGACCTGCAAGCCACGCTCGTCGAGGGCGCTGAACGCTTGCGGGGACGTGACCTCGTGCAGGAGGTGCAACCCCATGAACAGCTGATACTGACCCGACGGCAGCTGGGCTACCGTATGGCGTTCAAACACCTTGTCGTACAGCGTCTTGCCCGTTGTCTGTTCCATTCTCTGATCCTCTCCGAGCCGTGGGGCTCGCATAGTCTTTCGAGTAGCGTTCGAGCCGCTCCAAGAGCTCGTTTCCAAAGCGGGTGAACGCTACAATCGTGGGTGCATCGAACTTCAGCCAGACCTCGGCGATGGCGTGTTGCCGCTGGGTGCGCAGCTGTTCCAGCGTGCGCTTACCGAGCGCGCTGAGCTCGTAGTTGCGTTGCCGACCGTCGTTGGCGTTGAGCGAGACGACGACCAGCTCCTTGTCCTGCAGCTGGCGCAAAATCTTGGACACCGCCGCAGCGCTGCTCTCCCGACGCCGGGCAAACATGCTGGGCATGAAGGCCTCTTGCGCGATTTCGTCCAACACCGACCATTGTTGTTCCGTCAAGCCAACGCTGGCGGCGAGCTCCAGCCGACGTTGACGAAACACCTCCGTCAGCCGCCCCAGGCAGGCGACCGCGTCGTGAATTTCGGCCAGTGCAGGCGGGGTCAGCATCGGGACAATAGTTAACCTAGGGTAACTATTGTCCGCGCGCAAGCAAAATTGAGCTTCGTTCAGGCGTCTTCGATGGGCCGTGACGGGTACCGCACCCGACCCGTCAAATAAGCGTCCGTGCCGGACAAGTCCCATTTGGGTCGATGCAACCGCGGCGCCGCCGATACGTCGTCGGGACCCGCCCAGTCCACGGCGCATGGTCTACCTCGCGGACCGAGCAGCACGGGCGCGATAAAAAAGTGGAGCTCCTCCGCGAGCTGATCGGCGAGCAGGCTGCCCGCGAGCTCTGCGCCACCTTCACACAACACGCTGACCACTTCACGCTGGGCGAGCGCGCGCAAGACGGCGCGCATGTCGCAGCGGCCTTGAGTATTGGCTGCAACGCGGACCACGTTGACGCCTCGCTCGGCCAGCGCTTCCTCGCCCTTCACGGAGGCATTCGGCGTGGTCACCACGCACGTCGGCACTTCGCTCGCCGTGGTGACGACGGTGCTCGACAAAGGGATCCTGAGCGTGCTGTCGACGATGACACGAATGGGGTTGCGGGCGGGAGGCCCCTCGCGAACGGTGAGCTGTGGATCATCGGCGATGATTGTGCTTACGCCGATCAGCACGGCGTCGTGGGCCGCGCGCAGCCGGTGACCGCGAGCCCGTGAGTCAGGGCTCGTGATCCACTTGGAGGCGCCGGTTTTCGTGGCGATTCGACCATCCAGGGACGTCGCGAGCTTCAGCGTAAGGTACGCGGTGCCTTGCGTAATGTACTTGCGCCATGGGCGGATCAGCGCCTTGCTCGGGTTGGAGAGCACACCCGTCACGACCTCGATGCCCGCGCCCCGGAGCTTGGCCAAGCCGCCGCCGGCGACGTTCGGATTGGGATCCGAGGTGCCGGCCACGACCCGCACGATGCCCGCCTTGATGATCGCATCCGTGCAGGGCGGTGTTTTTCCAAAGTGGTTACACGGCTCGAGCGTGACGTAGAGCGTCGCGCCTCTGGCACGCTCCCCCGCCAGCTCCAGCGCGGCGATCTCCGCGTGCCGCTCCCCCGCGCTCGCGTGGTAGCCCGAAGAGATGAGCACCCCGTCACGCACGATGACGCAGCCCACGTGCGGATTGGGCGACGGGTCACCGTGGTGGCCGACCTCGATCGCCTGGGCCATCCACTCCGCGGCGCGGGGATCGGTCAGGGCGGGTGCTTCCGTGGAAGGCGGCCCTCCCGCTCTGGACGTATCGTCGACCATTGCCGAGGCTTAGCCTTTCGGGCGGTCGCGAACAAGTTGGCTCATCTCCACCATGAAGGCGTCGATGTCACGAAAGGACTTGTAGACGCTCGCAAAGCGCACGTAGGCGACCTCGTCAATGCGTTTGAGCGCCTCCATCACGGCGAGCCCAATGGCCTGAGACGAGACCTCGCGATGACCTCCTTCGCTGAGCCCGCGTTCGACTTGGCCCGCGACCTCGTCGATCACGTCAACCGAGACCGGGCGCTTGTTGCAGGCCACCTGCAGGCTGCGCAGCAACTTCTCCCGGTTGAACGCCTCCCGCTGGCCATTCTTCTTGACGACCGTGGGCAGGCCGTATTCGAGGCGCTCGTAGGTAGTGAAACGCCGTTTGCAACCCTCGCATTCGCGCCGGCGCCAGGTGACCGCACCCTCGGAAACGAGACGTGAGTCGACGACGCGACAGTCGGTCTCGTTGCAGTAGGGGCACTGCATGATCAGCCTGCGCCAGTCAAAAACCAGCTACCCTACGCTCAACCGTCAAAGGCCGAGAGCACGAGCGCGACATTGGTTCCGCCGAATCCAAAGGAGTTGCTCATGACGTGTTTGACCACGCGTTCACGCGCATGATGTGGCACGTAGTCGAGCACACATTCGGGGTCGGGGTTGTCGAGGTTGATGGTCGGAGGAATGCGACCGGTGGAGATGGCCTTCGCGCAAAACGCCGCTTCTACTGCGCCGGCCGCACCCAGCATGTGCCCGGTCATGCTCTTCGTGGAGCTGACCCAGAGCTTCTTGCTCAATGCATGCTCCCCGAACGTGTCGGCGAGGGCACGTGATTCTTCCAAATCGCCCACGGGGGTCGAGGTCCCGTGAGCATTGACGTAGCCTATGTCCTCGGGGTTGATGCGCGCATCTGCCAGCGCCTCACGCATGGCGCGCGCGGCGTGCCGGTGGTTGGGGGTGGGCTTGGTGATGTGGTAGCCGTCCGTCGTGGCGCCCCAGCCCGTCACCTCGCAGAGGATCTTGGCGCCGCGCCTCGTGGCACGTGTCGCCGTCTCCAGGATCAAGGTGCCGGCACCTTCACCGCAGATGAAACCATCGCGGCCCGCATCGAAAGGGCGGCTCGCCTTCTCAGGCTCGTCGTTGCGGCGGCTCAGAGCAAACATGGCTGAGAACCCCGCGATACCGATGGGGGTGATCGTGGCTTCGGCGCCTCCGCAGATCATCACGTCCACGTCACCGCGTCGCATCCACTCCAGCGCCTCACCGATAGAGTGGGCACTCGAAGCGCAGGCGCTGGTATGACAATAGCTCGGCCCGTGCAGGCCGTACTCGATAGCAACCTGACCTGCCGCCAGGTTACCGATGATGGATGGAATGAAGTAAGGGCTGACCTTGTCCGGTCCCTTTTCCGCGAGCATGAGCGTCACCCGCTCCAAATTCTCGAGCCCGCCGAGACCGACCCCAATGAAACAACCGGCGCGCAGGCGCTCCTCTTCCGTGAGCTCGAGGCCCGAGTCCTGGATGGCCATCTTGGTTGCCGCCATGGCGAACTGGGTGAACCGACACATCTCCTTGATTTTGCGCCGCGCCATGAATTCAGACGCGTCAAAACCCGAGACCTCGGCTGCGATGCGACAGCTGTAGTCCGTCGTGTCGAAAGCCGTGATGGGCCCGACCCCGCTCTTTCCCTCGAGCAAGGCCTGCCACGACGCCTCGGTGCCGATGCCGATTGGCGTGACAAGGCCCAAACCAGTGACTACGACCCGTTCCATCGATTCCGATCTCACTTAGCCTATGGACGCATCCCCGCGCGAGCCTGTCGCGCGCGCCACGCCCGCACCCGACCATACACTGCACGTGCTCCAAGCTCTCGAGCCCCGACTGATCGAGGGGACGGGGAGCTCGCGGCGTGAACGATCTCGATCAGCACTCATGGGT
Source organism: Deltaproteobacteria bacterium (assembly GCA_043747815.1). GTDB lineage: Bacteria > Myxococcota_A > Polyangia > Polyangiales > Polyangiaceae > SZUA-265. The sequence goes on along the minus strand of JAYTOL010000086.1, from coordinate 6,436 downwards.
GTGGCTCGTAGCTGGATTTGGCGACCGTACGCCGTCTCCGAGCCTGACCCGAGAGGATTAGCCTTTCAGGTCTTCGCGTCGAGAGACGGCCCAGACGGCAGACCTGGTTTCAGGTGCTGCTGTGCTGCTCGATGTACTTGACGGCGTCTTGAACCGTCCGAATCTGCTCGGTGTCCTCATCCGGAATGTCGATTTCGAACGCTTCCTCGAACGCCAGGACGAGCTCGACCAGGCCAAGAGAATCAGCGCCTAGATCATCGATAAATACGGACTCTGGTTTAATGTCCGATTCGTCGACGTCCAGCTGTTCCTTGATGATTCGCTTTACTTCGGCCGTAACATCGCGACCTGCCGCCATTTTTGCCTCCAACGGATTTTCTCTCGACATGAGAGAGTGCGTTCACTTCGAAGCCGCCACACGGGATGGCCGCTCCGAGAGCGGTTCCGTGAACGATTCCAGAAGAAACAGTGAGCTCACATGTACATCCCGCCATTTGCCGCTAGGACTTGGCCGGTGATGTAAGCGGCCTCATTTGAGGCCAAAAATAAGATGCCTGCGGCGATCTCTTCTGCCGTAGCGGCGCGCCCGAGCGGTACGGCTCGAAGCATCGCTTCGCGCTGCGCGGGCTCGAGCGCCGCGGTCATGTCCGTATCTACGTAGCCGGGCGCGACGGCGTTGACGGTGATGTTGCGCGAAGCGTACTCGCGCGCGAGCGACTTGGCGGCCCCGATCAGGGCGGCCTTGCTGGCTGCGTAGGCGACCTGCCCGCCATTACCCATCTGTCCGACGACGCTCGACACGAAGATGATGCGGCCCGACCGAGCCTTGATCATGGGCTTGATGGCCGCCTGCGCACAGGCGAGCGCCCCCTTCACGTTGACGGCGAGCACGGCATCCACGTCAGCCTCGCGCAGGCGTAGCAACAGGCCATCGATAGAGATGCCCGCGTTGGCGACCAGGATGTCGAGCTTGCCGGCGCGTTTGGCTAGAGCTGCAACGGTGCTCTCCGCGTGCGCGTAGTTGGCCACGTCGAGCTTCTCGGCTTCAGCGTGGCCTCCATCGGCCTCGATGGCCTGCACGGTTTGGCGGGCTGCCTCCTCGTCCCGAGCGTAGGTGAGGATCACACGGGCGCCTTGCCGGGCGAGGACCTGGGCAGCGGCCTTTCCAATGCCGCGAGATCCACCCGTAACTAGTGCTGTTTTACCGCTGAGATCAAACATCGAGCATTGCCGCCCTGACGAGCGGCGGGTGTTTACCACGCTTGCCTCCGAGGCAAGCAGAAGAATTTCCTCGCGTGACCTTTTCACCCGGCCAGGCGCCGGCTGAACCTTAGGTGGTGGGGGAGGTTACCCAAGCGGCCGAGACCTCGGCGGGTTCGAATACCGGCCTGACCACCAGGTTTGGAGCCGCTTTTCGCGCCAGACCTGCCAGTACTCGTCCGGGCCCAATCTCCAAAGCCACCGTGATCCCCTGGCCGGCCATCCACTCCAGCGACTCCTGCCAGCGCACCGCGCCAGCCACCTGTCGGACGAGCAAGCCACGCACACGGCTCGCGTCCTCATTCGGGGACGCTTCGACGTTGCTGACGACGGGGAATTGGAAGGGAGCAAAGTGAACGTCGCCAAGTGCTCGGTCGAGCACCTCGGCCGCGGGAGCCATCAACGCGCAATGAAAGGGTGCGCTCACCTTGAGGGCGATAGCCTTCAGGCGGCGCGTGCTCGCGCGTTCGGACGCCAGCGCGACTGCGTCGGCGTGCCCCGCGATCACGATCTGCCCCGGAGCATTGAAGTTGGCGGGCGAGAGCACGCGCTCATCGCCGAGCGCGGTACGGACCTCCTGACACAGGTCCTCGACCGCCGCGGCGTCGCCCCCGACCATCGCTGCCATGGCTCCGAGGCCCGGCGGTACCGCGCGCTGCATCGCTTCCCCACGCAGCCGCACGAGCCGCACGGCTGCCGCCAGCTCCAACACGCCTGCTGCAACCAGGGCGCTGTATTCCCCCAGCGAATGCCCCGCCGCGAAGCGTGGCGCTGGCAAGCCGGGATGCGCTTCGCGCAGCGCCGCCAGGGCCGCAATGCTCGCGGTTAGAATGGCCGGTTGAGCGTTTGCCGTCTGCGTCAGATCTTCGAGAGGCCCGTCGAACATCAGGCGCGAAAACGCCTCGCCCAACGCAGCGTCGGCGGCATCAAAAACGGCATGGGCGGCGGGCGAAACGTCGTACAGCGCCCGCCCCATGCCTACTTTCTGGGTCCCCTGTCCCGGAAAAAGCCAAGCCGTCACGAGACCTCGAGACCGTTCCGACTGTAGGGTGCGCTACTCGCCAGCGCTTGGCGTGCTCGCCGAGCTGTCGCCCGCGCTCTCCGCTTCCGTCGTCTTTAACACAGCCCTGGTCCCATAGTGCCCGCACGCCGCGCAAACGCGGTGCGAGAGCGAGGGAGCAGAGCAATTAGAGCAAGGCACCAAGTTTGGCACAGCAACCTTGTCGTAATTGGCACGACGCATGTTGCGCTTGCTAGATGTTGTTCTTCGCTTAGGTACCGGCACCGCTCTACTCCTTAACTCGATCTCGGCAATTTGCCCGTTCGCTGCAGTTCGCTTGCCAGGGCTGCGAGGGGCGCCAAACGCGGGTCCGGCGCGGCGCCCGACTCGTCCGGCGGCGTATCGGTAGCGGCGTTGAGTTCGAAAGGCAAGTCGGATCGCACAGGGAAGAGCGGCAATTCCAGCAAGAGATGCTCACGCACGAAGGCATCGAGCTCGACGTTTTCACCGTCGTACTCGTCGCGACCCGCCTCTTCCTGCGACAAAAGATCACCGGGGGCCTCATCAGCGGGTTGATCGCGTCGAGCGCCCATGGGCGCGTCGACGGCGGCACGCCGTTGCCGCCGGCCGGACTTCACGCCCCCGGGCACTGCCTTGGCTCCTGCCGGTGCGCTGGGCCGCGGAGCGAGGAGCAGTAGGATCTCTGCGTCCAGGGAGACCGACACCGGCTCGAGGGTGCGGGCGCACGGCATCGTCACGTTGGCCCGCGCCTGTCCCTTGACCAGCACCTCGCGCCCCTGCTTTTTCAGGTACATCTCGAGAGTGCCCGGTGTGCCGTCGCTGCGTGCATCGCTCTCTTCCAATGCCGAATTGATCCAGTCCGAAGGGATCTCCCACGTGCGGCGTTGATCGGCGCGCTCGAGGTCACGGACCGGAACGGAAAATAGAGGCCGTTTCACGAGGCGACTGCTAGCACGGACGCAGCCAGGTTGCTGCCGATGTCCGCACCTCGGGGGCCCCGAGACGGCGCCCCGTTCCCGAACGGCGCCCGATTCGGCCTTGCGGTCTAATGGGTTGATGGCCCGTCGCGGTCGTGACGTTTGGTATGCTTGCCTGCGTGTCGTCATCGTTACCTCGCGAGTCGCTCCCAGTGGATGTGCGCCTAGTCGCGCCAGAGAGCCGCTTCGAGGTGCTGGACGGTAGATTGGAGTACGTGGCCCCGGCGGACGAACCCCATGGCGTTCTACATTCCAAAATCTCTGCGCTGGTCGAAGCGCATGTCAGCGACCAATTCGAGGTGGCGAGTGACATGCTCACGCGCACCAGTGAGCTCGATGACATCGCGCCCGACGTCAGCGTCTTCCCTCTGGCGCATCAGGCGGATGGAGGCCGCGAGCTGGAGGAGCTTGCCTTCGAAGTCGTGAGTACCGCGCGCATGAACCGGGCAGCGCAGAAAGCACACAAACTTTGCGAGCGCGGGGTGCGCCGCATTTTTGCGATCGACGTCAAGCGTGCTCGTGCTTTCGAGTGGTCCTCGCAGCTCGGCACCTGGAGTCTGCTCGCGGAACGGAGCCTGATCGAAGACGCCGCTCTCGCCGTGCCGCTGCCCGTCGCAGCGCTGGTCCGCGCCGCGAAGTCCGACGACGCCGTGGCTCATGCGCTCCTCGCCAAGCGCAATCTCGTGCTCGAGCAGGCGCTCGAACAGGCCAAACACCGAGGGCAAACCGAGGGCAAGCTCGAAGGCAAGCTCGAAGGCAAGCTCGAAGGCGGGGCCGCCGTCCTGGAGCAGCTGCTGGAGCTACGGTTTGGAGCCTTGACCCCAGACCAGGCGTCGCGCGTCCGGCGCGGGACGCAGGTCGACATCGAACGTTGGGCGGCGCGCCTGTTGGGTGCGAGTACGCTGGCTGAAGTGCTCGAATAGCTAGGCTCGCCCCAAGGGTCTCGTGTCCCGAGCTCCGCGTTGGGGAAAGATGAAAGCGGGCTCGACAGTCGATTTCTGGCCCGGCGCTGTACTAGGGTCCTGCCCGTCGAAATGCGAGTCTGGCTTCGAAGCGACCGCGGGCGCCGTTGGCTCGTCGCGCTGGGTTGTTACCTCTTTCTGCTGGTCACTTACGCAGCCGTCGCCGGCCGCGAGCGACTCGTCGAGCACACCCAATACAATCACTTTGCGCTGCTCGCCGAAGGCTGGTTGCGCGGCAGGCTCGACCTCGGCGGTGACCCCCCTGACTACGCCCAGGGCAATGACTTCGCCCTCTACGGCGGCAAGTGGTTCGTGCCCTTTCCAGCGTTCCCGGCGGTATTGCTGCTGCCCCTCGTCTACTTTGCGGGCGGCGCTGAACGCGTGCGGGACGGCCAGTTCTTCCTGTGGCTTGCGCCGCTGGGCCCGACGATCCTCTTCTTCGCCCTCGAAAAGCTGCGCCGCGTGGGTCGCAGCGAGCGCTCGCTACTTCAAAACGTTGGCCTCACTCTCGGCTTCGGCCTCGGTAGCGTCTACTTCTTCACTGCAGTGCAGGGCACCGTCTGGTTTGCAGCCCACGTCGTCGCCGTCGCCTTGATCGCCGCGTATGTGCTCTGCGCCCTCGACGCCGAGCGGCCGTGGCTTGCCGGGCTCATGCTGGGACTTGGCTTTTGGTCGCGGGCGCCCGTGTTGTTTGCGGCGCCCCTGTTCATCATCGAGAGCCTTCGGGTTTGTGGCATGCCTCTCGCTCCGGCTGGCCCCGCGATATCCCGTTGGCGGCAGCGTCTGCTCGCGCTGAAACAGGTGGACATGGGACGTCTTGCCAAGCGCAATGCCGCCTTCGCGCTTCCCGTGGCCCTGTGCTTCGGTCTCTCTCTCGTTCACAACGCGGCGCGCTTCGACGACCCCTTCGACGTCGGCTACGTGCACCTGCAAGTGGCGTGGAAAGCCCGGATGGACAAGTGGGGCCTGTTTCACTACCACTACCTCGCCAAGAACCTGGGCGTCGTTCTCACGAGCTTGCCGTGGATCGCACCCTTTCGCATTAACGCCCACGGCCTCGCGCTGTGGCTCACCACGCCGGTCTACCTCTACCTCGCGTGGCCGAAGCAACCGCGCTTCGGGTATGGCGCAATGCTCGTGACGGCCGCCTGCGTCGGCGTTCCCGCCCTGTTCTACCAAAACACAGGCTGGATGCAGTTCGGCTATCGCTTCTCAAACGACTATGCTGTCTTCCTCTTCTGCGCCCTGGCGCTCAATGGCCGCCGCTTCGGCGTCACCTTCTGGGCGCTCACTGTCTTCGCCATCGCCGTCAACGCCTTCGGCGCCGTCACCTTCGATCGCCCAGCGTACTCGCGCCTGTACTACCAACAGCCGTCGCAGGGCACGTTGTATCAGACGGATTGACGTGGGGGGGAACCTCGCGGCGCGAGTGCTAGGAGGCGGGTGTGGGACTGTTTCAGCACGAGTTTTGGTTGGGAGGGAAGCGTTACGTGCTCTGTCATGCGTTCGAAGCGGCGCACATGGGGCAGCCAGCTCTGGCCGCAGGCGTGGCTGAGCGCGTGCGCCGAGAGTTGCTGCGCGTGTACGGCCTGCGTGTCAGGAATGCCTACGCAGCTTTGACCTACACGCACGATCTATAGCGCATTTCGGATCAAGAGCTATTGCACGCACTCCTGGTGGAGCTCGGCGTGACCTCCAGTGGAACGCTTCGTGGGCGGTCTCGCGCTGCTCGAGCGCGACAGCTTCGGAGCCCATATGTAGAGCGCATGTTTGGATACAAACCGCGCAGCACCCAGGAAAGGCTGCGCGTCGCAGAGGCGCTCGAAGCGCTGCCGAACCTGGACCGCGCTCTCACGAGTGGCTCGCTCAGCTGGTCTGCCGTGCGCGAAATCACTCGCGTGGCCGTGGCGGACACCGAGCCCGAATGGATCGAGCTCGCCCGAGATGAGACGGTTCGCCAGCTCGAGGAGCTCGTGGCCAGCAAGCACCCGGCGACGCGCCGTCCGCACCGAGCCCGGCACCCGTGCAGCCCCGCGTGCTGCGCTTCGAGGTCGCGCCGGAGACCTTCGCGCTATTTCGCGAGGCCATCAGCTCGCTCCGTCGGCGCAGCGCCGACAGTAACCGTTCAGGGGGCGAGTTGAGGTTCGGTGTGCCGCATGCGAAGCGCAGTGCATGAGCGACATCACGAGCCATCGAGATTTGGACCAGCGCATTGA
>JAYTOL010000085.1:0-10343 GCA_043747815.1 Deltaproteobacteria bacterium | reverse complement strand
AGCGGCCTGGGTGGAGGGGGGGGAAACACCCAGGCCGCCGTTAGAACAAAGCGGCAGCAGACCGGACGGAGGGGGGGGACGCCATCGACCTGCTGCCTCATCGCGCCATACTGCATGGACCGTACCATTTACGGCGGTCGGCGATTTCAAATGGTTACGGGTCCAGTTTAGAATCGGCAATGCATTGTTGAAATTGGCTGTTTCCTTTGTGAAAGGTTTCGCCAAATTGCTGCCGCCGAAACAATCTGGACGTCGCTCCACGGCTCGGTTTGGTCTGAACGACTGAGAATCTGAGAGAATGAAGCACCCTGGTCGCTTCGCGACGCGGCAGCCCGTATCGAAACGTTTTGTGGCAGTCTGCGCGCCGCGGTGCCAGGGCCATCCTTTTCGGTACTTTTTCGCGCGGTTGGGCGATGGAGTTTTTCGCGCGTCCAGGGCCGTTGGCGGTATCTGCTGGCCCTCGGGGTAGCGCTGCTCGGGTTGCTCGAGCTGGCGTTGCACGTCTACTTCTCGCAGTCGGCGCCCTCTCTTGCGGAGTGGCAGGCCATCAGGCCTGTGGCTGTCGACCTGGCGGGTGGCGGGGCGCTGATCGTGGTCGCTCCGGCCTGGGAGGAGCCGAATGCCCGGTTTGCGCTAGGCGACGAGTTAATGCCACTGAGCCACGTGGCGCGCCCGGACGTGACCGGTTTCGAGCGTGCATTGGAGATCAGCGTCCTCGGTCAAGCCGCTCCAGAGCTCGAGCACTGGCGGCTGGGCGCCGAGCAGCGCGCCGGACGCTTTGCATTGCGCACGTGGATCAACCCTCACCTCGAGCCGGTGCGCTACGACTTCCTGGCTCACCTCGCGCCGCCTGCGGCGGAGGTGCGCGTCCTGCGTAAGGGCAGGCAAGAGAGCTGCCCGTATGGGACGGGCAAGGTCAGCAACGGTGACCTGCACGGTCACCCCACGTTCCCGAGGCAACGCTTCGCTTGCCCGGGTGGGGGAGAGTGGTCGCTCGTCGGGCTGACCGTGGTCGAGGACGAGCAGTATCGGCCGCGTCAGTGCATCTGGGCGCACCCGGCGAGTCGCGGCACTCTACAGCTCCGCTTCGACGAGGTTCCCATCGGCTCCAAGATCCGAGGCTACGGAGCCCTGCCGTACTTTTTCGAACGTGACTCGCACGGGACGCCGATCGAGCTCTCCGTTACCGTCGGAGGCGAGGACGTGGGCACTTGGCAGCACATGGACGGCGAGGGGTGGAAGCCGTTCGAGTTTTCCACCGCTCGTTTTGCGGGTACTACGCAGGTCGTGGAGTTTAACGTGCGCTCCAAGAGGGCGGTGCGTCGGGAGTTCTGTTTTCAGGCGAGCGTTCGCTGATGGCGCTGTCGTCCTCGGTGCCGATTGAAGCGCGCTGGAGAGCACGCGCGATCGACGCAGCGATCTTCGTCGGCCTGTTCCTCGCTTATCTGGCGTGGCTGCTGGTCAGCGCTAGAGACCTGGGTTACGCGCGTGACGAGGGTTTCTACTTCCACGCGGCGCAGACCTACGGCAGGTGGTTCGAAATCTTGTTCACCCACCCAGCGCGCGCGTTCGAGCCCGGCACGGTCGACCGCTACTGGGAAGAGAACCACGAGCATCCTGCGCTCCTGAAATCGCTGTTCTGGGCCTCTCAGCACTGGCTAGAAGGTCGCTTCTTCGCCGAACGCGGCACCGCGTACCGGTTTCCGGCGATGGTGCTCTCATCACTCGCGGTGGCGATCACGTTTGCCTGGGGCCGGCGCTGCATCGGCCGCGCCGGCGGGGTGGTGGCGGCGCTGTCTTTTGCGCTCATGCCCCAGGTATTTTACCACAGCCACCTGGCGTGCTTCGACATGCCCATCGCGGCAATGTGGTTGTTCGTGGCCGCCGCGTATCATCGCAGCCTCGAGCGAGGAGCTGTCGGTTGGGCCTTCGTCTGCGCCATCCTCTACGGGCTTGCGCTGGATACGAAACACAACGCCTGGTTCCTACCATCGGCTCTTGTGGCGCACGCCATCTTGCTCGAGGTGCCGGGGCTCCTCCAGCGCTGGCGGGGACAGGGGCGAGCGCGGAGCCCGGTCGGCGCGTACTGGCAGGCGCGGCGGGCGCGGGTGCCGTATGCAATTTTGTTGATGGCGCTGCTCGGGCCGCTGGTCTTCTACGCCCTGTGGCCGTGGATCTGGCGCGACACCTTGCCTCGACTCGAGGAGTACGTGCGCTTCCACATGCAGCACGTCTATTACAACATGGAGTTCCTGGGGAAGACGTACTTCGAGCCGCCCTTCCCGCGAAGTTATGCCTGGGTGATGACGTTCGCCACCGTGCCGGCGATCACGCTCCTAATGGCTGCATTGGGCGCTGGCGTCGTGCTCGGTCGAAGCTGGCGGAGGCAGCGCCCGCTGGCGAGCGATGGAGCGAACGAGGGCGCGGGCGAGGTCGTGCGCGGCGCGCCGCGCCCGGGCGGCTGGGCGTCATTGTGGGCGCTGTGCATCCTCGTGAGCTACGGGCCCTGGGTGCTGACGAGCACGCCGATCTTTGGCGGCACCAAGCACTGGCTAACAGCCTACCCGTTCGTGGCGCTGTTTGCCGGCCAGGGTTTCGCCTGGCTCCGGGGCTTGCTCGCGGCGCAGCTGCCTGCGGCTCGGCAGAAGCGCATGCTCTTCGCGTGGGGGCTCGGTGTGTGCACGTTGCTCGGTCCGCTCGTGATGACGTGGCGCTCTCATCCCTGGGGGCTCAGCGCGTATACGCCGCTCGTCGGCGGCGCTCCGGGCGCCGCCACATTGGGGCTGAATCGCAGCTTCTGGGGTTATACGACCGGTTCGGTCGCCAATTATCTGAACGGCGCCGCAGACGAGGGGGCTCGCGTCTTCGTGCACGACACCGCAATGGACAGCTTTCGCATGCTGCAGAAGGATGGCCGCCTGCGTTCGGATCTCAAGCCGTGGTGGACCGTCTCCGGGTCCAAGTTTGGGTTATATCACCACGAGCAGCACATGAGCCGCGTCGAGCACATGACCTGGGTCGACTACGGCACCGTCACGCCCGCTCACGTCGCGACGTACGACGGCGTCCCCATGATCTGGGTCTATCGGCGCGGCTACACCGGGCCAGGCTCGGCGGCAGCCGACTCGGATCAGCCGCCGATGTAGCTCATTTCGATCTTGCGCGGGGCTCGTAGCTCGAGCAGCGGCTGGCCGCGGAGCTCCGAATAAGCGTCGCTCCGGCCGCGCCAGACTTCGCTCAAGCGCGCCGCGAGCTCCTCCTCGCCCGTGCCTGTGCGCAGCAGCGCGCGCAGGTCGTGTCCACGAGTGGCGAACAGGCAAGTATAAAGCAAACCCTGCGCCGATAGCCGAGCCCGCGAGCAGTCACCGCAGAACGGCTGCGTGACGGAGGCGATGATCCCGATTTCGCCAGCGCCATCGGCGAAGCGGTAGCGCCGAGCCACTTCACCCGGATAGTGAGCGCCGACCGCCTCCAGCGGAAACACCGCGCTGATCCGCTCCAGCATCTCACGCGCGCTCAGTACATCAGCCAGGTTCCAGCCGTTCGTAGTTCCCACATCCATGAACTCGATGAGCCTCAGGATCTGGCCCGTACCCTTGAAGTGCCGAACCAGGTCGAGCAGGCTGTGGTCATTTACACCGCGGCGGATCACGGCGTTGATCTTGATCTGGAGCCCAGCGGCGGCGGCGGCGTCGATGCCTCGGAGCACCTCGCGCACCGGGACGTGCGCGTCATTCATGCGCTGGAAGGTGGCGTCGTCGAGTGAATCGAGGCTCACTGTCACCCGGCGCAAACCGGCCTCGGCCAGCGCGCTCACGTGCGCCGCGAGCAACGATCCATTGGTGGTGAGCGCCAGATCGATGTCAGGGCCTCGCGGCAGAAGCCGCACGAGCTCGGGCAGGTCCCGGCGCAGCAGCGGCTCACCTCCGGTCAAGCGAAGCTTCCGAGCTCCGAGCGACACCGCGGCCCTGCTCACGCTGGCGATCTCCTCAAAGCTCAGGATCTCTGCTGCGGGCAGGAACTTGAACCCAGGCCCAAACACGCTGCGCGGCATGCAGTAACTGCAGCGAAAGTTGCAGCGATCCGTCACCGAGATGCGCAGGTCACGGAGCGGGCGTCCCCGCACGTCTGCCAGCGCCGGCCGCGAGTCCGCCCGCGCGCCGCTCGTACGCGCCGCCGGTGCTGCAGAACCGCTCATTTCCGAGGCCAGGCGAGACCCCTCGCCTGGTGTTCCGTTTGAGCCGGATGCTGAGGCCACGAGCTGACGTTAGCACGTTCCCCAGGCCGTCGCGGCACCGGTCGCGCGGGCCGTTTGCGACCGAATGTGCCGACGAGCCCGCCCGGCGAGCGCGTTGCGATGCCGTGTGCGCTGCGGTACACCGTCCGCAGTGAGACTCTATTCGTTCGATGTCGACGGCGAACGCTTGGAGCAGCTGCCCTTGGCTGCGCGTCGCGCCCTTGATCATGCTGGCCGAAAGCTCTCGCTTGCCGGTTGGACCAGCCTCGACCTCGAGGAACGCCGTCGCTTGGTGAGCCTAGGCTCGGTACCTACGGTGGACCTGGATGCCGTTGCGCGCGTGCTGCGGCGTGCCCGGCCGGCCGCAGTCTCGAGCGATGTGGCGGGAGATCCGCCACGACATGCGCCGCCAGCTCGGCTCGTTGAAGCCTACGCCGACTGTGGTTCCCTGAGCGTCGCGGTGTGGACCTCACTCTCCGATCTGGATCGTTACGCGCTCTCGAAGGTCACCAAGCGCAGCGACCCCGAGCGCCTGGAGCTCGCCTACGCCGAGATCGTGGGGCACACCGAGGTGTCGACCCACCTGCGAGCTCGAGGCGGGGTGCAGATGGTGAACGTTGGGGTGAAAGCCGTGACGCATCGGCGCGCGGAGGCCGAGAGCCGCGTCAGCATGAATCGCGAAGCGTTCGCCTTGCTGGTCAACAACGCCGTACCCAAAGGCGACGTGCTCGCGACCGCGCGCGTGGCGGCGATCATGGCGGCCAAGCGCACTTCCGAGCTCATCCCCCTCTGCCACGCGCTGCCCCTCACGCACGTCTCCGTGGATCTGCGCCTCGACGCGGGCGCCCAGGCCGTGTGCATCGTCGCCTGCGTGGAAACCCACGGCAAGACGGGGGTGGAGATGGAAGCTTTGGTCGCGGCCAGCCACGCCGCCCTGACGGTATACGATATGTTGAAGGCGTCCGATCGCAGCATGTCGATCGGGCCAACGCGCCTGGTGTCCAAGTCCGGTGGCGCGTCCGGAGATTTCGTCGCGGGACGAGGCGAGGGGGAGAGCTCCGCGAGCGATCCCAGCGGAGCGTGAAGTGACGCGACTGTTCGAAATTCGAGAGACGCCGCTGAGCCTGGACGAGTGTTTTGCAGCGGTGCTGCGTCCAGAGATCGGCGGGGTCGCGTTGTTCGTGGGAACCGTGCGCAACCACAACCAGGGGCAGGGGGTGGTGCTGCTCGAATATCAGGCCTACGCCGCCATGGCCCAGAAGGAGCTCAGCGTGATCGCGCTCGAGATCGAGCAGGAGCTTCCTGGCACCATTCTCGCGTGCTTGCACCGCGTCGGCAGCTTGGCTGTCGGTGACATCGCGGTGATCTGCGCGGCCAGCGCTCCACACCGGGGAGAAGCGTTCACGGCCTGTCGAGAGCTCATCGATCGGCTCAAAGCGCGCGTTCCGATCTGGAAGCGCGAGCACGGGGACAGCGGCCCGTATTGGATCGGCTGGCAAGATGTCCGCAGCGGGCTCTAGTGGCCAAGCCCTCGCTGATCAGAGCTCAGCCAGCTTCAAAATTTCGACCCACTCGCCTTCGGCGTAACCGGCGCTGTCGGCGGGTACGGCGATCAGAGCATCGGCTCGAGCCAAGCTGGCGACGTTCCCCGAGGCCTGATTTTCCAGCGGCAGAACGCCTTCCGCCGAGCAACGCGCCCGATAAAAGCCGAGCCGCCCGGGACGCTGAGGGAGCGCGGCGAGCAGCCGCGCCGTCTGAAACCGAGGCCTGGGGTCGAGCTCCCCTTGCAGCGCGCGCAGCAGCGGCAGCCCAAAGAGCGCGAAGGTGAGCTGCGCCGAGACGGGATTACCCGGCAGACCCAGGATGCGAGTCTTGCCGCAGCGGCCATACACCAGCGGTTTGCCCGGCTTGATCTGGACCTTCCAGAAATCGAGGCGCGCCCCGGCGGCTTCCAGCGCGGGTCGCACGACGTCGTAATCCCCCACGCTCACGCCCCCGATCGTGATCAATAGATCTGTCGCCCCGAGCAGCTTGGTCAGGCTAGCGCGCGTCGCTTCGGGGTCGTCGCTCGCAAAAGGCGCGAGCTCCGCGTACGCGCCGACGCGCTCTGCGGCGAGCGCCACAGAAAGCCCATTCGACTCCGGTACGCTCGTGGGGCCGCCGAGCTGACCCGGGGAGCGCAGCTCGTCACCGGTGCAGACGATGCTGACCCGCGGCCGCCGCGCTACGAGCACATCCACCTGGTCGAGCGCTGCAGCCAGGCCGAGCTGATAGGCACCGAGGCGCGAGCCCGCCGCCAACGCCAGCTCGCCGAGCGCGAGATCCTCGCCGCGTCGGCGCACGTGCTGATGCACGTCGGGTGGCTGCGCGAAAGCCACGCGGCCTTCGGCGAGCCGGGTGTCTTCTTGCGCGACCACGGCGTCGGCGCCGCTCGGCAGAGGGGCGCCCGTGAAGATCCGGCACGCGCTCGCTGGAACGAGCGCTCCGGGCACCGCTCCAGCGCGACTCTCCCCGCGCAGCGGGAGCTGCCATGGCCCGGCGCCGGCGAAATCGCGCGTGCTCACCGCGTAGCCGTCCATGGCACTGTAATCGAAGCGCGGCAGGGCGGTGTCTGCCCGCAGGTCTCGAGCCAGTACGCGCCCGGCGCCCGCTCGCAGCGGTACGCGTTCGCCGCCGAGCGCTTCGACGTCGTCGAGGACGCGTTTCAGAGCCTCCGCGAATGACAGCACGAATTCACCTCCAGTTGTGGGGAGCCGCTCAGGTTCGGTCGGTGCCAGCGGGCCCTCGGCGATATCACCGGCAGAGCTCGGGATGGGAAGAAATCCTGACGCAGCCGCGTAAGCTTTTGGATGGAGTTTCATCGCGCCCTCCCCGCTACGCTGGCGGCCCGTTCACCCCGGCTCGTGCTGCGCGATTTCTGGCGCAGCCAGATGCTGCGCAGCCAGATGCTGCGCAGCCGGGTCCGTCAGCTCCAGCGCAGTCGGCCCCCCGCCGTTCCGGCCGGAGCCGTGTGCTTGCGACGCTCGGACGGTGGCCCCATGCTTGACTCGATGACAGCGCTCAAACGGCCTTTCGCACTCGCGATCACCCTGCTGGTTGGTTTATGGGCCGGCGGGGCAGCAGCCCAATCGGACGACGGAGAGTGGTTCGACGGCTCACGCAGCTCCGAGCGCCCGCAGCTGAAGATCCAGGGGGACGGGCCCTACGATCCGCCGCCGGCCGATTTCCGTTCCGACCCCTCTGATCAGCCGGTGCCGAATGCGAGTGAACGCGACGGGGGAGAGGACGACGAGGCGGCGCTCGAAGAGGAGGCTGACGACGCGGAGTCGCAGCGACGCGCTGTGCACGAGTTCTCTCCGCACCTGGCCGCCTACGGGTATTGGGTGGAGGATCCCACCTACGGGCGCGTCTGGGTTCCCACGCGCAGCGCGGTCGGCCCAGATTTTCAGCCCTACGTCAGCGCCGGGCATTGGGAGCTGACGCCCGAAGATGATTGGCTGTGGGAGAGCGATTACCCGTTCGGGTGGGTCACGTTCCACTATGGGCGTTGGGTCTGGGGATCGAACGCAAGCTGGGCCTGGGTTCCCGGCTATCGTTACGCGCCGGCCTGGGTCGACTTTCGAATCGGCTCGAGCGGTTATGTCGGCTGGGGTCCGGCGCCGGCGTATTCCGTCTGGCGCAATGGCGTGTTCGTGTCCGTCGGGCTCCGGCACCCGGTCCCGTATATCTTTTGCCCGAGCACGTACGTCTTCTCGCGGTCCATGCCGCGCTACGTGATCCGCGACCGTTACCGCGTGCGGAGCATCGCCGCTCAGACGTACAGGTATCGGCCGCGCGTCGCCGGCTCGGTGTACGTGCGCGGTCCGAGGCCCAGCGAGGCGCGGATCGCTCCACGTTACATTCCGACGCGTCGAGCCATTGCTCGGCCTCGCTATGCTGATTCCCGCTCTTACGCGCTCGCGTCCAAGTCTCGCGACGTGAGCTCGCCCCGGGCTCGCTCGTACGGCGGGTCGAGCTACTCGCGCCGTGACGCGTCGTTCCCGTCAGAGCGCCGGTCGCAATACTCGTCCGGCACCTCGCGGGGTCGGAGCTTCGGGCGGGACTCCGCGGATTATCAGGGCCGCCGATCGCCACGCGACGACGCGCGCGGGCGGTCGGAGCCACGTAGCAACGCCTGGCCTTCGCAGGGACGTGATACTCGCCGGCACGACGTTGGCTCGAGTGTGGGTAGAAGCAATGTTGGCAGGAGCAATATAGGCGAGCGGATGCCAGCGGCTTCTCCGCCCCGGGCGCCGCGTCGCGACGCGCCAACGTCTCCTGCCGCGGGCTCTCGGCGGAGGCGCGACGTGCCTCCAGCCACTTCGGGCAGCGTCGGACGCCGCGGCGAGGCGCGGAGCTCGCGCGCTCCGGAGCCCAGCTCGCGCCCCGCTCGGTCACGGTCACGCGATACCCGGACGAATGACCGCGGCAGGGACAGAGGCAACGACCGGAAGAGTGATCGGGGAAGTGATCGGAGAGGCTCGCGGTGAGGCTGCGGACGTCGACCGGGGCCGCTGCGGCGTCGGGCCTACTCAGCGCGGCCCTGCTGCTCGGGGGAGCGGCCTGCGTCGAGCCGGACCCGTTCCCCTATGGCGGGGTTTACCTGCAACAGATCCCGGGGGTTGTCGAGCTGGCAATTGATGCCGGGCAGCGTGTCGAGCTCGAGCCCGGCTCGGGCGTCGGGGTGGCGGTGGAATACACGGGGGATGGCCGGTGGTCCCTCACGACGGTGTGCGACACCGCGCTCAGTGACGAGAGCTGTACGTTCGACGTGTTGGTGTCGAGTGACGGGAGCTCGGCGGGCATCACCGGTCTGGAAGGGGCTGAGCTCGAGGCGAGCGACGCGCTCTACGCGCCGGACGCTTTCGCCCTGAAATTGGAGGTCGTTACGGATGACGATCGGGACGGCGTCAGTTTCGTGACATCCCCGGGGGCCACGGTGCGCGTGTCTGCGCTGCTGTACGACCCTACCGTAGACTCCCGGTTCGACTGGAGCGACGATCCGCGCATCATTAGTTGGGTGGGCCGCGGCGCCGCGCACTTTGGGGCTCCGACCAACCCCATCGACCTCACGCCCGATCGGCCCTGACCCTGATGGGGCGTCAGCCTCGCTGGCCCTACGCAAAAGCGAGAGGTCTTTCGCGGCATTGAGCGCCAGGGCTCGCGGCGAATCGGACTTATCGGAAATTGCCCAAGGTTTTCTCCAAGGGTGAGATTGATCTGCTATCTTCGGGGCATGGCGATGGCGTCGCAAACCAGCGCCGGGTCAGTGCTTGCGCTGGGCCAGTGCTCGCGCCGGGTCAGCGTCCCGCACCGGTCTGCTTGCGCTCCATCACCTCCGCGGTTCGCCGGGCTGTCCCGGGACCTGAGCGCCGCGGAAAACAAAACGCCGAACAGGCTAGGGTAACGGTCACTCGAGACCGAAAGGATCTTCATGAGCGAAGTTGAAAGCGGCCCCGACAAAACCTCAGCGGGTGGTGCTTCTGGCACTAGCCGAGTCCAACAGATTGCGCGCCTCCATAACTCGGAGCTGTATCGCGACCTGTTGTGGGAGGGCAGCTTCGAGGACTACTTAGAGCTCGTGCGCGAGCGGCCCGAGACTACGCGCAGCGCGTTTCAACGGCTCTACGACATGGTGATGTCGTATGGCACCGAAGAGTACGTCGACAACAAGAAGAAGCTCATCCGCTACAACTTCTTCCGCGACGAGCGCGATGGCGGCAAAGACGCGGTGTTCGGCCTGGACATTCCGCTGATGCGCCTGATGAAGGTGCTCAAAGCCGCGGCTCAAGGTTACGGTCCTGAAAAGCGCGTGATCTTGCTGCACGGCCCGGTGGGCTCGAGCAAGTCGACCATCGCGCGCCTGCTCAAGAAGGGCATCGAGGTCTACTCGACGACGCCCGAGGGCGCGCTCTACACCTTCAAGTGGGTCAAGCTCAATGGCACGGGGCTCGTCAGCAACGCCGAGGGCGACGAGTTTTTGTCACCTATGCACGATGAGCCGTTGCGGCTCATTCCAGAGGCGTGGCGCGCGCGTGCCATCACCCAGCTCGGCCTTTCGCAGCCG
>JAYTOL010000084.1:0-4285 GCA_043747815.1 Deltaproteobacteria bacterium | reverse complement strand
TGGTGGTCGACGCAGCCGTCCAGGGTGACATTGATGCTGAAGGTCAAGAGTCCCATGCGGCGAGTCTAAGCCCACGCCGCGGCGACCACCATACTTCGCAGAACGAACGCATCCGTCAGAATCTGTCCGGCTAACGATCGGGCGTTCCGCTGCGTGGTCCCGAGCGCGAGGGCCACGTCAGCAGCCGCGACGAGTTCGGCGGCTCTGGCTCGATTCGACCTCCTCTGCGCCACCTCGACGCAACCACCTGTTCCGTTTCGCCTCTGCTCACGTGTCCGATACACCCTGCGATCACGTCACCCTCAGCGTGAACAACCCGATCAGCTCAACCGGCGAGTCCTCTGCCAGGACCACGACCACGAAGATCTGAATCTGGCAGCCATCGAGAGCCCAACTCTCCATTAGGCCGCATCCCCCGCCGCCTCTTTACCCCACTCGCCAATTCCACCAAAGCCCAGCAAGCACCTCTTGCACACCGGAAATTTGCCGATCTGCAGTTCCGCGGATTTGCGGTCGTAGCCTCGCAGTGGCCGACAGTCTGGGAGGAGTTTGTTTGGCAACACCGCGCGCAAGGTGTGCGTCTCGCGGTCTTTCAGCGGGGGAGAGAGGCGCACGGCTAAGGACGGTCGTCTTCGTGGCCGCGCCCAGTTGCCACGGTATTCATGCCCCTCCTCTCCTCGTTGGTGTCGTCGGCAGCGCGGTTGGTGACGGGCGAGAGAGGCGGCATGCTCGTTGGCGCCGGAGACGGACGGTTCAGGCGATGTCACCGATGTGCGCTCTAACAACGGGCGAAATCGGTGCTCGGGCACGGCTGATAGTCCCCAAAGGTATCGCCCTTTGGCCAATCAGGCACGGCTTACGCCGCGCTAAAAGAGCCCCCTAATATCTTCTCAGCCCACGCCGCGTGAGCGGACGAGCGCCCAGAGGCTGCTGCGACGAGATTTGGTGGCGGGCGTGGGCGGCGCCGGGCGATGCCCTCGGGTCTTCGAGGAGGCCGACGAGGTATTGGCGCACGTCGTAGAGCTCGGGCGAGTCCATCAGGGCATGGCGGCTGCGCGGGCGGGCGAAGGGGATGCGTAGACTTCGCCCACGTGGCCCACGTGGCCCACGTGGGGCGATGGCGCGATAGCGCGCCAAGTGAGAGGACACCGGCGGGGCTTCGGCGTAAGGTCTGGCGCATGAAATTTTCACGTTACATCTTTGGGACCACGCGCCTCGGCCACGCCGATGTGCCCGACGACCGCGCTCGTGAGGTTGCCCGCGCTGCCGTGGCCGCGGGCGTGTGGTTCCATACCTCGCGCCAGTATGACGACGCGCTCGAGATCCTGGGCCAGGTGTATGACGAGGAGCGCGCGGAGCTGCCGCCGACCATCTACAAGATTGGGGGCAAGGACCTGATCGACGTGCTCAACGTGATCCGGCAGAATCTCGCGCCGCTGAAGCGCGAGTTCATGGAGGTCGGGCAGATTTCCCCCGGCGGATCCATCGGGCAAGGGCTCGCCGATGGTTCGGTGGTCGCGGGTTTCGAAAAGCTGCGCGAGGAGGGCCTGGTCCAGAGCTTCGTGCTGGAGGTCTTTCCCTGGACCTCGGCTACCGTGCTCAGCGCCTTGCGCAACGGGCACCTCGACGGGCTGGTCGATGCCTACATCTTCTATCTCAATCCGCTGCAGCGCTTCGCCTCCAACGAGCTGTGGGACGAGCTCGTCGCGCGCGAGCTGTCGATCATCGCCATGCGCACCGTGGCGGGCGGCAACGTGTTTCGGTTGCGCGATGTGCCCGGCGTCGCCTGGCGCCCGTATCTCGTCGAGCGTGCTCGGCAGGTAGCGCCCATCTTCGAGCGCTCGGGCATCGCCGATTGGTCGGAGTTCTGCGTGCGCTTCGCTCACTCCATTCCCGGCGTGCTCGCTACCGTGGGCGCCACCAGCCGAGCCGATGGGCTCGCGGAGCTGCTGCGCCACGCGCGCGACCCCGCGCCGCTTCCGGCGGACACGCTAGAACAGCTCTTTACGCTGCAGCGAACCTGGTCTGACGAGGTGGACGCGCACGGCCAGCCTGGCTCGATGTGAGGTTTTAGCCCAGGGCCACTTGCTGGGCGTCATGCGCGCCGAAAAGCGTCCCCGGCGCGATGGGTCGTGCCGGGCTTAGAAAACGGTAGAGGCCCGGCCACTCGTCAGGTCCCGAGCGCAGCGAGGGCCTCGTCAGGTCCCGAGCGCAGCGAGGGCCTCGTCAACTGCAATATCCAAGTTCGGCAGCATCTGCCTGGCTAGGCCGCATGCACGTCAACTCGAAGCTTTAACCCCGCATCACGGACCTGGTCCTGAAGCGCGAGACGCACGAAATGGGTCTGACTATAACCCAGGGCCTCCGCGAATTGAGCTGCT
Source organism: Deltaproteobacteria bacterium (assembly GCA_043747815.1). GTDB lineage: Bacteria > Myxococcota_A > Polyangia > Polyangiales > Polyangiaceae > SZUA-265. The sequence goes on along the minus strand of JAYTOL010000084.1, from coordinate 1,904 downwards.
CGCTCCAGGCTGACTGATCGCCTGCCATGCTCGATGTCGCTGAGATGGGTGCGCGATATACCGAGCTTTTCGGAAAACTGTGAAAGGCTCTCGCCTTCACCCTCGCGGATTGCTGAAATCGCTCCACCGAGCGTCAATGGTCCACCCATCAGCTTCTCGAGAAACTCCATCGCCGACGTCTTTCGAACTGCGGAACGGCGTTTAGTAGTCATGCTTGTTCACTTCCTCGACGTAGACCGTCTCGACGACTCCACCGGTACGGACGGTGTAGATGGCACGATACGAATCGCTGAGACGGATGGCGCGGTACCCTTGCCATTGCCCCTTGAGGGCATGGTCTCGGAAACCAGGAACAGCTCGGGCAGCCTCGAGACCCTCAACACGTACTAAGATCAGCCCAGAGCGCGAACTTTCTCACGATGTGCGCCGGAACTTGAGCAAGCTGCTTACGCGCGGTCCTCGATAGTTCGAGCTCCACTGACACAGTGTACCCATAAAATGGGTACAGTCAAGCGCCGACTCGCATCACAGGTAGAAGTTCTGGCACGTGAAGAGATAGGAAAAGCCCGCTCCTCCTGCGTGCTTGTCCAGGACCCCTACAACGGACGGTCGCGCGCGGGGTCGCCAAGTGCTAGCGTTCAGGGATATGCGTCGACGGCTTCGCAAGAAGAAGCGTTTGGCCGAGTTCATCGAGCTGGGCTTCCTCGTTCGCGCCAACCTCGTCCCGGCTCTCGACGAGCCCGGCTTCGACGCTTTCCTCGACCGATGGATCGACGCCATCGAGGCGCGGGGGCTCGTGTTCGGAGGCGGCGGAAGACGCGACGCCTTCGAGGGATTCGTGACCAGGGGACGATCGAGCACAACCGACGCAGATCGCGCGGCCGTGATGGCCTTCTGCGAGAACGACTCTGCCGTCGTGAGCCAAGGTGTGGGTCCACTCGCCGACGCCTGGCGCTAATGAGATAGCATGAGAAGACGCCCTTCGATGTACATCGGACAGGAGTTCACCCACCCGCATACGGGCCATGTGCACCGTGTGACAGACGTCGGACGTCGAACGTTCTTGACCATCAATACGACCTGCGGCCCAGTCGACACCTGCGACAGCACGACCCAGGAGACCACGACGCGGCTGGTCTCGGGCGCCGAATGGCAAACGTGGCTGGCCGGGCCGCCCTTTGCTTGCGCCGAACACGTCTGGGACGAGCACGACCAGGAGACGCTACGAGACGTCGACGGCATCGAATGGGTCGACCTGCCAACACCGGATCAGTCACCGCATCGGTGAACACGGCGCTCGAAACTATGAGTCAGAGGAGCGCGAGGCCGTCCCATCGCGCCGCGTCTGCGCCGTGGTGGAGCCGTCCATGACGCCGAAGTGGATCAGCGGGGGGACGGTCGACCGAATGGAAAAATTTCTCGATGTCGGCCTCCAGTACCCAACCACCGTTCATCGCCATCAGCGGCTCTCTTCCTCCGACCGGTTCCGTGACCCGGTCGCCCCTTCCTCCGCTGGGTCGCTCGGGCGGCTATCCCAACGTTCATAGGTATTGTGGGCGACTCCGACTCCCCATCGGCCGTCCCACTTCGCTTTGGTTGTCCCTCGGCTCGGCAGTACCGACGTACGTCTCGCGACGACGCCGGAGACGACGGGGTCTCTTGCGTTCCTGGAACCTCTGGACACACGCCGCCTTCTCAGACTCCGTTGGGACCCTTGCGCCTAGCCATGAGGACGACCTCGGGTGCGGGGAGTTGCTGTTGCCGGCGGCTTTCGCCATTTGCCGGTGCCTCAATCCTCACCATCGGTCGCTGTCTCTCCGCCTCGCGGCGCCTCGGTGCTGCCGCCGCCCATTGCACAACGACGGCTACCCACGACAATCTCTCTTTCGAAGCTCAATCACGCG
>JAYTOL010000083.1:0-3525 GCA_043747815.1 Deltaproteobacteria bacterium | reverse complement strand
GCTCCGGGTTCTGCCTGGGCACCAGCTACTGCTTCCGCGCCTGCGCCGGCAAGGACACCGACTGCCCCAAGGTCAACAACATCCAGATGGTGTGCCGCGCCGTCACTCTCCAGGTCGAGGGCACACCGGTAGTCGCCGCCAGCTGCGTCCTGCCCTGATCCGCCGGATCCGATCCAGATCGCTCAGCGGCGCCGCAGCACCCGCGCCGGGTTTCCCGCCACCACCGTGAACGGCTCCACGTCGCGCGTCACCACCGCCCCCGCGCCCACCTGCGCGCCCTCGCCCACCGTCACGCCCGGCAGCACGATCGCGCCCACCCCCAGGTCGCAGCCATCCCCCAGCACCACCGGCGCAAAGCGAAGCGCCAGGTCCATGATCGGCCGCCTACGAGCCAAAGCTCCCTCGTGCTCGTGCTCGTGCTCGTGCTCGTGCTCGTGCTCGTGCTCGTGCTCGTGCTCGTGCTCGTGCTCGCCCTCGTCATCCTCATGCACCGAGGTCAACACGCAGACATGCGGGCCAATGCCCACGTCCTGCCCGATGCGGATGCCACCGGCCGCGTGCAGGAACGCCGCCTGCCCGATCCAGCTCCCTTCGCCGACCACCAGCTCGCTCTGGTAGTAGCCCTTGAGGATCGCGTAGTGCCCGACGTATACGCGCGCCCCGAGCGTCACGTTCTCGGGATGGAAGACCAGCGCGCCCGGCTCGATGATCACGCCTTGCCCGCAGGCCTTGAGCAGCGCGCGATCGATGGCTCCGGTGCCGTGGCTCCTCGGTGTCCGCACCCAGGCACAGTAGCGCATCGCCCGGCGGGATTGGCCCGGCCCCGGCGGCGGCCTTGACGGGCCCTTGCGTTGATGCAAGAAACTCCCCCCTCCCCCATCACCACCCGCAGCCGGCCGCCCACGCCGCCCCGGACCCCGAGGCCCACCATGCACAGCCAGGTCGAAGAGCTCTCCCCCGTCGAGAAGAAGGTCGAAATCGAGGTCGATTGGCCGCAGGTCGCCAAGAAGCTCGACGATGCCTACCGCGAGCTCGGCAAGGACGTGAGCCTCAAGGGGTTCCGCAAGGGCAAGGTGCCGCGCTCGATGCTGGAGCGCATGTACGGGCGCCAGGTGGAGCAGGAGGTGAAGCAGCGTCTGGTGCAGGAGAACTTCATGCGCGCCGCGCAGCAGCACTCGATCCAGATGGTGGCCGACCCGATCATCGACGAGATGTCGCTCGAGCCCAACAAGGGCTTCCGCTTCACCGCGCGCGTCGAGGTGCAGGCGAGCTTCGATCCGGTGGACTACTTCGACGTGGCCATCGAGCGCGAGCAGCCCACGGTCACGGATGAGGAGATCGCGCGCGCCCTGAAGCAGAAGCAGCGCGAGTTCACCGAGTACAAGAAGATCGACGGGAGGACCGTGCTGGGCGCCGGTGACACCGTGTTCGTCGACGTGGACGGGCAGGTGGGGCCGCACCCGGTCAAGCGCGAGGCCGCGGCGGTGGACGTGGGGCTGTTCTCGGAAGGCGAGAGCGAGCCGGAGCTGGTGCCGGGGCTGGGCGCGGCGCTGGTGGGGCAGCCGGTGGACGCCAAGGATCACGAGCTGGTGTTCACCACGCCGTCGAAGTCGGGCGAGGGCGAGGGGCCGGCCGAGCGCGCGGAGCTCCGTGACGCCCGCGGCCAGGAGGCGCGGGTCAGGATCACCGTCCGCGAGGCGCGCGAGAAGCTGGTGCCGGTGCTCGACGACGACTTCGCCAAGGACACCGGTGACGCCGAGACCCTCGAGGAGCTGCGCGGCAAGCTGCGCGGCAAGCTGGTGGCCGACAAGGAGCGCGCGCAGCAGCACGAGGTGCGCAGCGAGCTGCTCAAGAAGATCCTCGAGAAGAATCCGTTTCAAGTTGCACCCGCGCTCGTCGATCGTCAGGCGGACCAGATGATGAACCGCTCCCTGATGCAGCTGCGGATGCAGGGCATCGATCCGCGGACGCTGAACCTCGACGAGAGCCGCATCAAGGAAGAGATGCGCCCCGGCGCCATCGAGGCGGTGCGCAGCATGTTCATGCTCGACGCGGTGGCCACCAAGGAGAAGATCGAGGTCACCGATGCCGACCTCGAGAAGCGCCTGGCGGAGATGGCCAAGGACCGCGGCAAGAACGCGCAGCGCCTCAAGGCCGAGCTGCAAAAAGACAACAAGCTCGACCAGGTTCGGCACCAGCTGCGCGAGGAGAAGACCCTTGACTTGCTGATGTCGAGGGCCAACGTTACTGTGAAGCATTGACCAGCCGAATCGTCGTTTCTCGACGGAGAACCCACCATGAAGCGTCCCCAGCACAGTGACCTCCAGGCGACCGGAATGACCATGTCCGGCGCGCCATTCCAATACGGCCACCCCGGCCACATGGGCCCCGTGGGCCCCGTGGGGATGGAGGGCGAGCGCTCCTCGTTCATCATCCCCACCGTCATCGAGCAGACCCATCGCGGCGAGCGCGGCTGGGACATCTACTCCCGCCTGCTCAAGGACCGCATCATCTTCCTTGGCACCGCCGTCGACGACAACGTCGCCAACGTCATCATCGCCCAGCTGCTGTTTCTCGAGAGCGAGGATCCCGACAAGGAGATCATGCTCTACATCAACTCGCCGGGCGGGCTGGTGACGGCGGGCCTCGCGATCTACGACACCATGCAGTACATCCGCTGCGACGTGGCCACGTTCTGCATGGGGCAGGCCTCGTCGATGGGCAGCTTCCTCTTGGCCGCGGGCGCCAAGGGCCGGCGCTTCTCGCTGCCCAACTCGCGCATCCTCATCCACCAGCCGCTCGGCGGCTTCCAAGGCCAAGCCTCGGACATCGAGATCCACGCCAAGGAAATGCTCAAGACGCGCGAGACGCTCAACCGCCTCTACTCGCACCACACCGGTCAGCCGATCGATTGGATCCGCGAGAACACCGAGCGCGATCGCTTCCTGTCCGCCTCGGAGGCGAAAGAATACGGGCTCATCGACGATATCCTCGTCAAGAAGCCGGTCAAGGACGAGCCGGCCCCGCGCCGTTAGCCCCGCGGCGCGATCTCGCTTCCCCCCAGGGATTAATGGAACGACGCAAAGACGACCATCACGGCGGGAACCTCTCCTGCTCCTTCTGCGGCAAGTCGCAAAAGGAGGTGAAGAAGCTGATCGCCGGCCCGACCGTGTACATCTGCGACGAGTGCATCGGGCTGTGCAACGACATCATCGCCGAGGAGATCGAGAAGGAGGAGCAGAACTACGGCCTCGCCGCGGTCCCCAAGCCCGCCGACATCAAGGCCGTGCTCGACGAGTACGTGATCGGGCAGGACCGCGCCAAGAAGATCCTCGCGGTGGCGGTGCACAACCACTACAAGCGCATCGACCACAAGCAGACCGGCGCGCCAGACGAGGAAGTCGAGCTGCAGAAGTCGAACATCTTGCTGCTCGGCCCCACGGGCTCCGGCAAGACGCTGCTCGCGCAGACGCTCGCGCGCATCCTCAACGTGCCGTTCGCGATCGCGGATGCCACGAACCTCAC